>NZ_JAUBUY010000059.1:0-36157 GCF_036705565.1 Microcoleus sp. AT8-B5 | reverse complement strand
CTAACTTCTAGGAGTTAGGCTAACCGTCCCTGGATAGGAGAACCTACCCATTTAGGTTAAACGAATCGCACACCGGATTTGATATCATACCATTTTAGATTTTAGATTTTAGATTTTAGATTTTGGGAATGACAGAGGAAGCTTGTGGTTTAGAGTTTGCGTAGGGTTGCATTATTTTTTTGAACTGGTATCAAAAGTCCTCAGAAACCTGTTATTTTCTGAGAAAATCGGTTTCGGAATGTATCAATTGAGCTCGGGCCCGGTTTCTGGTTTGATAACTTTTTGGATTTCCTCGATTGCCCTAGTCGCCACTGCTTCAGGCCTTTCACCCACACCAGCATAGACTCGGACATCTGCTTGAGTGTAGAAACGCTCTCGCTCTTTCAAAAGGCTTTGCAGCTTAGATTTGAGCTCGCCCTCCTGCAGTAGGGGTCGAGCGGTGTCCGAACGCAGTCGATCGTACAATTGATCTACAGGCACATCCAGCCAAACCACTACACCGTAGTGCAAGTAACCCCAATTCATCGATCGCGTCACAATGCCACCGCCCGTAGCCACGACCGAATTTTGATACGCAGACAACTCCCCAAGCACTTTACTTTCTAGTTCCCGAAAAGCCTCTTCCCCTTCTCGATCGAAAATCTCAGCAATTGACTGATTAGCAACTCGAACAATTAGTTCATCAGTATCAAAAAAACGGTATTTTAATTTTTTTGCCAAAATCCGCCCCACCGTTGTTTTTCCCGCACCCATCATCCCGACAAGATAGATATTTACTCCCCTCAACCCATCCACTGCCAAATCCTCCGATATTTTTCTATTTTTTCAGGTTAATCGATCTGCCACTGAGGCCATCATCGTCATCAAACTCATCACCCTCATCCAATCCCCAATCCTCATCTGCTTCTGCCATAGGATTTATTGGTGTTTCATCAGCGGGTTTAGGAATCTGCCCTTCCAGAGGAATCAGCACTCGATACTCCGCATCGTATACAGACTCTGTTTGCCCCACCCCAGACTGGTTTGGATCTCGATAGCCGTAAGAGTATACTGAGCCAGCCCAAGACTTGCTTTTCGGTTCCTGCTGAGCTTCGTAAGCCCTCGGATTTGTCGCTGGAACATCATTTACCTGCGGTCGATCGGGAAAATCGCGATCGTCCCCCCAATCATCATCGCCCCCTTGAGAACGCGATTTTGAGCCATCTGAGACCCAATCATCCTCATCGTCTGCCGCTGCATAACTCCCCGGTTGAGCATAATCCTTCGCCCCATCCGGGTTCGGAGTTTCTTGCTGGAAAGTCCGGGCACTGTAACCCGCCGACGTGCCGTACTCAGTTCGGTAGGAACCAGGAGCTTGAGTTTGGCTATTTTCCCTATTCAGATCCGGGTCAATTCCCTGTTTTCTAGGAGGGGGAGGCGGCGTGTAAGGTGTTCTGCTGTCCTCTGGGAAAGTATCGGGACCGCTGCGACTGGATCTGCCGCTGCGGTCTCCCGTTGGAGATAGGTAATTTGAAAAAGCGAGCAAACCCGAAATCAATAAAGATGTGACAGATCCCACCGCCATGCTCAGCAAAATCCAGATAGATAAAGGCAAAGCAGGCGATCGAACTCCCAAAAATACCAGCGATAATGCCGGCTCCACATTTTGCAGGGCAAAAATAGTTAGCCCTACCACAATTACTAGCAAAAAAACAGGACGCATATCAAATTTTAATTTGTAATTTGTAAATCACTAATAACTAATAACTAATGACTAATGACTAATGACTAATTATTACTCCTCTTCCTTCCAGCGTTTGAGAGGAACGCAATCAATCCCCAACTGGTCTAAAGCGCGAGCCACCACAAAGTCTACCAAATCTTCAATAGTTTGCGGATTGTGATACCAAGCAGGAATCGCTGGTACAATTCTAGCTCCAGCTTCCGCCAAGGTAGTCAAATTCCGCAGGTGAATCAAGCTAAAAGGCGTTTCGCGAGGCACGAGTACCAATTTTCGCCCTTCCTTGAGCTGAACGTCGGCCGCTCTTTCGAGCAAATCCGAGCTCAAGCCAGCCGCCAACTTGC
Organism: Microcoleus sp. AT8-B5; assembly: GCF_036705565.1. Taxonomy (NCBI): domain Bacteria; kingdom Bacillati; phylum Cyanobacteriota; class Cyanophyceae; order Oscillatoriales; family Microcoleaceae; genus Microcoleus; species Microcoleus sp. AT8-B5. The sequence goes on along the minus strand of NZ_JAUBUY010000059.1, from coordinate 34,093 downwards.
CCAGCGTACTCATGCTACAGGGAATAATCATCATCCCTTGGGTGCGAAAGGAGCCACTAGCAATATTAGCACCGACATCTTGCCAGGGATGGCACCGAAGTTTACCCATTGTGGCTACTCCTGCTTGTTCCCGCCAGAATTCCTCTTGAAGCGTGGGTTCTGCGGGCATTCGAGTGTTCTGTTCGCTTTGCCAAACCATGTAAGTAGACTTGGAAGCGACCAGTTCGATCGCGCGATCGGCTTCCAACAAATATTTCAAAGTTCGCACCGCGTAAATCAGTCCCGATGCTCCAGTAACTCCTACAATTAGAGGTTGGGCGGGGACTGAAACAGAATTAGTCATTGGTAATTATTGTGAAATAAGCTCACTAATTATAGCGCGATAGGTGCTAATAACAGCCACAACACTCATCAATCAATTCAATGATTGCGTGGCGATCGCTCTTAATAACAATAAAAGGCGAAACCTATAGCCACCTGCAACACCCCCGGATACTACAATAAAGTATGCGACTGCGATCGCCAGGATTATCATTACCCTATTCTTCGTTAACAAAAACAAAGGCTAACTGCGATCGCCAGAGTTCCAGATCCCAGCTCCATCTTACATCCTGATAGCCACGACCAACTCTGTGTCACAATAGAACTACTAACTTTACTTTATTAACATCAGGGGAGGCAGACAATGTTCTTAAGATACGAAGATATCGAAATAGTGCAATTAGACATTACCTCCCGATGTAATGCCGGTTGTCCTCAGTGTCCGCGCACGGGGAACCCTATTTTGCCAATGACAGAATTGACAATAGCAGATATTAAGAGAATCTTCCCTAAAGAATTCTGCTCTCAGTTGTCTTGGATTTACCTGTGCGGCAACTTTGGGGATGCGATGGTGAGTAATACCACTCTCCCGGCGCTAAAGTATTTTCACAAAATGGGAGTCAATTACCTTTGGATGTACACCAATGGTAGCGGACGCAGCCCTGATTGGTGGCGACAATTGGCCAAAATTTTGAATCAACCAGAAGATCGCGTTATTTTTGCCATCGATGGATTAGCGGATACCAACCACCTCTACCGTCGCAATACAAACTGGAACCGGATTATGGAATCCGTCGAGGCCTTTATTGGCGCCGGTGGCCAAGCAGAGTGGCAATATTTAGTCTTTGAACACAATCAACACCAAGTCGAAGAAGCTCGCGCTTTGGCCCGTAGACTGGGGTTTATTAAATTTCAAGCTAAAGCAACGTCTCGCTTTGCGCTGTCAGAGGTTGATGAAGTCGGAGAAAAGGAGGAGGCGATCGCAGAGGTGGACTCCCAGACGCAGGAAAAGCGCGATCGTTCTACCCCCATCACCCTAGAAAAAGCAGCTCTCAATTTTCACCGACAAGCTGAAGATTATTTAGCGGAAAAAAATTTAGAACAAGCATTTTTAGCTTGTCAAAAAGCACTTGAAATTCAGTCAAACTTTGCCGTCGCTCACAAAACATTAGGCAATCTGCTACAGCTCACAGACTGTCTGGAGGAAGCGATGAACTCCTATAAAACTGCCCTAGAAATTCAGCCAGAATTTGCCGAAGTTTATGCAAATATGGGCAGCGTTTATGCTTCTCAAAAACAATGGGAGTCCGCAATTTATCACTATCAAAAAGCGCTTGAAATTAGACCAAATTTTTCAGGAGTGTATCGAAATTTAGCCAAAATCTGGACACAATTAGGTAAAATAGAAGAAGCAAATGAAGCTTTTCAGCAAGCCGTTAAACTCCAACTCGCTCAAGAAATTGCTCCGGCTAAAGCTGCTAAAGCGAACAAAGAAAGCTCCGTAGAACTCAAGCCGGCTTCCTTACCCCAGTATCAAAATCCAGAAATCCCCAACTTTCGCAAAGCCGTCCAAGAATATGGAGGATTAGAAAATTATTTTCAGGGCATTGAAATTAACTGCCAGTCGCAAAAGAAAGCTGAAATTTACGTTAGTTTTGACGCTGAACTGTGGCCCTGCTGCTATACAGCTCAGACCAAATACGCTCATTACAGCGACACTTATAGGACCCAGGCGATCGCTCTGTTTGAAAAATATGGGCAAGGATTTAACAACCTCCGCAGCAAATCTATCAAAGAAGTGCTAGAAAATGTTTGGTATCAAAAAGACTTAGCCAAAAGCTGGTCTTGTTCGGAGAGACTAGAAATATGCGCCTTGGTGTGCGGGAAAGCCTTCCACCCCACCTCCTCACAGATGCTCTAGATCCTTCACTGACTCGAGTCCAGAAACCTGATTTTTTGGGAAAGTATCGAATTTTAGCACCGCAATATTTGCAAAAAAGCCTGATTTTTCTTGAAGCGGACTTCAGAAACCGGGTTTCATCAAGAAACCCGGTTTCTGAACAGCAGACGTTTGTTAGAAACAGGCGAGAGTTGGAAACTGGCGACGCACCCTACCTTTACTGTTAGCTATCAACTATCAACTATCAACTATCAACTAACTACTCATCATCATCAAAAGCTTGACTGCCGCCGCCAACTGCAACTAAATCAATTTGCTGGCGGTAGTAATCAACACTCTTGACTTGAACTTCTACCCGATCGCCCAAACGGTACTGATTGCGGTTTTTGCGGCCCACCAGAGTTTGCTGGCGCGATCGATATTCGTACCAGTCATCCTTCAGCGAAGAAACGTGCACCAATCCCTCAACACGCAAAATGTCGCTCTCCGGCGGCCGCACCTCAATTTCCACAAAGAAACCGTAAGACTGCACGCCTGTAATCAAACCTTGGAAAGTTTGGCCGGTGCGTTCTTTCATCAATCCCGTTTTCTTCAATCCCTGCAAATCGCTTTCGGCATCCTCAGCAACTCTTTCGCGTTCGGTTAGGTGTACAACTACCGATGCAAACTCCGTCTCAAATTCGTGGTGCAAATCTGGGGGGAGAACATTCCAAGTAATTTGACCGTGACAGGAGGAATGGTGCAAGTCAACTTTTTCCTTAGCCCGTGTTGTGCGGCTGCTGCGGCCTTGCTCGAACACCGCTTGCAACACCCGCAGTACCAGCAAATCGGCGTAGCGGGAAAGCGGCGAAGTGCAGCGCGTGTAACCCTCTGACAGCCCCAAACCGAAGTGCGGCTTGGGAGTTGTGCTGTAAACAGCGGGCTTCATGGTGTCTTCTAGCAGGTAGGTGAGAACTCTTTCGGACTTCAGGCCGGCAAACTGCTGGGTAAATCGCTGAAAGTCCAAGGGCAAAACTTCTTCTTCGGTTTCGAGATACAGTTCGCCTCCGAGGTTGTTGGAGAGTTTGATGAACTCTTGAATGTCTGCCGGGTCTGGCATCGGTTGGACGCGGTAAATTGCTGGGACTCCCAAGGCTTGCAGGTGGGTGGCGACAGCTTGGTTGGCGAGTACCACCAACTCGGAGACAGCCGACTGGGCGGGGGGAGCTGTTGCAAAAGCTCCTAATTCGCCTTCGTCGTCGAAGTGAGAGTTAGCATCGGGCAAATTTAGTTCAAAAGCTCCTCGCTTGAGCCTTGTCTGTCTGGCTGCCTGTGAGGCGGCCCCGATTTGATCTAGGAAAGGACGGAGGGTGGAGGATAAAGGGTGCTCTTCGGCATCGTCTGGTTCGAGAATTGCTTGAGCTTGCTCGTAGGTGAGGTGGTAGTCAATTTGAATGACGCTGGCTTGAATCTCGTATTCTAGGAGTTCTCCTGATTCGTCTAGGGTGAGCAGTATGCTGAAGGCCAGCCGTTCGCTGTCTGGCAGGAGGGAGCAGCGCTCGTTGAGGGTTTCTGGCAGTACGGCGATGATTTTTTCTCCCAGATGGGCGGCGGTTCCTCGCTTGCGGGCTTCACGGTCGATCGGGGTTTCTGGCTGCACGTACTCGGCGGCGTCGCTGATGTGGATTCCTATTTGCCAGCGGCCGGGCTTCAGGGTTTCGATCGACAATGCGCGTTCCACTGGCGGATCGGACAGGAATGACGTTGGATCAAACTCCTTTTCGCCTCCTTCTTCGGAGAGATTTTCCTCCTCAACTCGGGGGGCATGGTTTTCGCTGTTGGTTGTTCCCGGTTCGTTTTTGCTGAAGCTAACAGTCAGAATGTTACGCAAATCTAGGCGTTTTTTGATGTCGGTTTTTTTGACTTTGCTGGGCAAATTTTCGGCTGCTTTGAGGACGGCGGCGGGGAACGATCGCGGCAAGTCGTGTTTGCAGCATACGATGTCGAGGTCGTCCGCGGCTTCGGCGTCGGAACCGAGTACCTGTACTACTTTGCCGACTGGGCGATGGGTGCCGAGGGGGTAGCGTTTGACTTCGACGTGTACTAGGTGGTCGATCGCCTCTTGGAGATTTGTGCCATTTGCGAGCAAGTCTAGTTCAAACAACAGGCGATCGTCCAGGGGGATTGCTCTGTAGCTGACGCGGCCTGTGGGGGTGGCGGTTTGCTTGACTCGCGCCAGTACCGAGGGGTTGGCGCGTTCGAGGATGAGCATGACTTCGCCTTCGGGCGATCGGCGGCGGCTACCTTCTTTGATGATTTTGACTAAGACTCGATCGCCGTTCCAAGCTGTCGAGAGGTGACTTTCCCGCACGTAAACGTCTTCTGAGCCTTCGGCGTCTTGAATTGCAAAGCAAAATCCTTTGCTCGAACAGCGCAGTTTTGCTTCTACTACGTCGTCTTCAGCTACTCGGCGATAGCGGCCTTTGTCTTTGACTAATATGCCAATTTTCTCTAGAGCTTCTAATGCGATTTGAAGTTTGAGTTGACTGGTGGCGTCGTTGCAGTCGAGTTTTTTCTCCAATGCTTTAGGAGCCACTAATTTGTCTTCTGTAAAATTTGCCAGCAGTGCAGCGATAGAAAATTCCATGTAGCGATCGATCCTCTTGTTTCCAGCAATTAGTCTAAATTTTGGCGAAATCAGCCGCACCCCCTCGGGCCCTCGCAGTGCCTGCTTCCCAACAAATACGCGGGTTGATAGGTGGAGACGCAAGCACAGCCACCTTGTTTCATCGCGAGGTTTTTTTGAGATTCTCTCCCGACACCGGCTTCGTGCTAATTGTCTGCTGTCTGTCTTGAACTGACTGCTGACGGTGCAGACAACTGTCCCGCACGCTATTCCCCAATACAATTTTTTAGCGTTGGTTTGTTTGCTTTTAGGTCAGCAGCGCCGAGCACTTGGCGAATTAGAAAGCCTCTGTCGGTTCTTAAAAGATGGCTCGATACTGAAAGCAACGGCTTGAGTCGAGGATGAGCCGATGGAGGGATGGAGAGGGAGAAAATGTGCATTTCTGCCTTCTGCCTTGTTTCCTTCTGCGTTGTTCCTTCTTCCTTTTGAAGTGCCTCTTGCCTCTTGCTTTAGCAAAGAACTTACCGGATCAAGGCAAAATTGCTAGTAGCTCGCCGCTGCGATGCCCCTGTTTTTTGCACGCGATCGGCCCTTGCGGACAGAGGTGCAACGAGCGGGTCGGGAGCAATCTGTGCTGTAGAAAGTGCAGGTACGCAAACCGGAGACTTTTACTACTTTTGCTTAGTTGCTGTGCCATCTCTTATAGGTAGAAATGACGCCCGGTGCTTGTTAGCTTAAACTGCCGGATGTGGGATGGGGTTTAGTGGCGTGAAAGGTTGCGCGGATGATTCACCTTTGATTTATTGTATGTTGAATAGGTGCTTTCAGAAAATTGTTTTCTCAGGGCTGTACTACACTTAAGTCATAAGCCCCCTCTGGTTTCGGGGTCAAAAAATTATGTTTGCTGAATTTCGCGCCCTTTATCCCGCTGGACAGTTAATCTGTGAGTTGCTGACTGTTCATCACGGTAAGTTTGTTGTTCGCTGTCTGGTTCAGGTTGACGGCAAAACTCTGGCTACGGCTATGTCGGCTGCTGAGTCTGTTGAGGATGCTGAAGACCGCGCCCGGTTGCGAGCGATCGCTGTTCTTGGATCTGCTGCGCCCGATCGTGCGATCGCGAGTGTTGAGCCGCCTCCGGTTGCTCCGGTTGCTCCGGTTGCTTCGGTTGCTGCTGTTCCCCCTCCCCCTCCTCCTGCTGTTCCCCCGGTTGCTGCTGTTCCCCCTCCCCCTCCTCCTGCTGTTCCGGTTCCTGTTGGGCCGACAAGTGTTCCTCTTCCGGTTCTAGAAATGCCTGTTGCTGACAAATTGCCGGAAACAGATCAAAGCAATTTTGTCAAGACTGAAGCGAAATTAAATGAAGAGCCGATCGCACCTGTACCGGCACCGCTGCCGCCAACGGTCGATCGCGCGGAGGCTACTGGATTTGTACCAAAGCAGTTAGACTCGGACGCTTGGCTTTCTTCTAGCTACGGCGAACCACTTCAGGAACTGGATGTGCCTACTTCTAGCCAAAGTGAACTGCTACAGGGTGCGGCCGAAGTCAGGGAGTTGCAACCGATCGCAGTGGGAATTCCCAGCGATGCGATCGAGGATAATTCTGATACGATCGCCCAAATAGACGCCATCCTCAAACGCCTGCGATGGAAAAAACCACAGGAAACCCAGTGTCTGGAACACAATTACGGCAAGTCGTCGCAGAGAGAGCTTTCTAGCGAAGAGTTAGTAGATTTCCTAGAATATCTAGAAATCTATAGCAGAACCACTGAGGAAATCCAGCGGCTGGGCTGGACTGCCAACCAAGGAAAAGATTATCTCAAACAAGGTTATGGCAAAGAAGCGCGCCATTTCTTAAATCAAGTAGAATTGCTCGACTTCCTGCAATATCTCGAATCTTTGCCCTAGGAATTCGGCAACTAAACAAGGCGCTGGAGGCTATTAGATTAAAGAAACCGGGTTTTTTACAGAGATTAAGGTTGAGAACCAAAGATTAGGGTAAAAAACCCGGTTTCTCGCCCCCCGTTGCTCCCGGATTAAAGAAACCGGGTTTTTTACAGAGATTAAGGTTGAGAACCAAAGATTAGGGTAAAAAACCCGGTTTCTCGCCACCCGTTTATCCATTAAAGAGCTACTTTTGAACGTAAAAAATTAAAAATCAAAAATGAAGAATATTTCCTCATTTTTGATTTTTAACTTTTTATTTAGACGACAGCGGCGATCGGGCGGCTGGCGGAAGGACGGCGATCGATCACTTGATCGACTAATCCGTAGTCCTTTGCTTCTTCAGCGGACATGAAGAAATCCCGTTCGGTATCTTCTTCAATGCGGGAAAGCGGCTGACCGGTATGGTTGGCAAGATGTTCGTTCAGGCGGCGTTTGTGGTACAAAATTTCTTTTGCCTGAATTTCAATATCGGTTGCTTGTCCTTGAGCTCCGCCTAGAGGTTGGTGGATCATAATCCGGGAGTGAGGCAAACTCATCCGCTTGCCTTTAGCGCCGGCACTCAACAGAAAAGCGCCCATGCTGGCGGCCAAACCGAGACAAATAGTGCAAATGTCGGGGCGGATGTGGTTCATCGTGTCAAAAATGCCCATACCTGCTGTTACCGAACCCCCTGGGGAGTTGATATAGAGGTAAATATCTTTCTCCGGGTCTTCGGCGTCTAAAAATAGCAATTGGGCAACGATCAGGTTAGCCAAGTCTGAGTCAACCTGTTGGCCCAAGAAGACGATGCGATCGCGCAGGAGTCGCGAGTAAATGTCAAAGGCGCGTTCGCCGCGACCGGATTGTTCTATAACTGTTGGGATCATTGACGCCTGCCTGCCTATTACGTATCTTTTTTTAATTTTAGCGACTAGGGCTCAGTTATAGTTAGCGATCGGTGGCGTGGGATCGAGAAATCGGCAAAATCCTTAAGCTGGGGGGGGTTGGGGCGTTAATTTGTGGAAGTTGTGGCGGGGGTGCGATCGGAAATCCGATCCTGCAGGCGATCGATGTTGAGGCAGCGGACATCAATAAACGTTAAATGTTGTTATGTGGCGATCGTATCATTGGGAGAACTTCCATCGCTCGATCGCCGCTGACACTAGGAAAATGGTCTAAAAATTCATCGACCGAATCACCAGCTTCGAGATAATCAAGTAGAGTCTCGATCGGGACGCGAGTCGCGATAAAGACAGGATTTCCCCTAAAATTTCGGGGTCGCTATGAACGATAGTAGCTGCCAATTGCAAAGAAAAGGTTGTGACATCAAGACAATCTTCTTCACTCCAGGTATCACTTTGCTCGAACGATCTGTTAGTTTCCATCGCTAAATCCCCACTGGATTTTTATAGATTATATCTTTGCTAGGATTACTGGTAGCGGGATTTCTTTGATTTAATCACCTCAATTACATTGTCGTGTCTTTGCCCTTCAATAATATCCTTGAGATGAATCTGTCCGTTGACGTACTGAACGTGGATGCGCCAGCCTGAGACTTTATCAATATCAGCACGATAAACTGCCTGCTTCACACCCTTAACTTTATGCAGTCTCGTTTTGGGAAATTGTCTCGTCCTGTGACATTCCTGGTCTTCAAGTTCTGCTAAAGCTTCCAGAAAACTAATCTTTAGCTCGTCATCTGGCAAAATTTTCATAGCTTCGTAAATAATGCCATATTCATCACAGAGAATAAGGTTTTGCGCCATAACTTAAGCTGATTATATCTAGGCAGTTTCTCGATCGCGCTGAAGTAGGTCTTGATACAAAGACTCTGCTACACCCTTATACGCTCGATCGAGTTCGTCGTGTTGAATTGCTCGAAAAAGAGTAAAAATAGCTTGCCCAAAAATTGGGTCTTCGTCAACCGCCAAAACCACTCTTAGTTTTTGAGAAATTCGTAGCGTATAAAGCGAAGACTCGTAACCATTCAGGTCTGACGATAGCGGGAGACGACGCAGCTTGCGATACACATTTGATTTTTGAGTAGGAAAAAGGCTGGCACAATAATTAATTTTTTGAATTACTGCGGCTTTCTCATCTTCATTTAGCAGCGCAATATCTTTCTCAAATTCCCTTGTTGACTCAATTAGAATATCCACGTCAAAAACCGTAAAAAATATATATAAATTATACTACAAACAGCTTTTGATTGTCAAGCCACTTGCTCACAACTTACCAGCAAACGCGCTTGTTTAACAACCCACAATTCAAATTTTAATCGCCCAACGACGGCGGTACATTCCATACAAAATTAACCACCAAAATAATACCGCTGTCACGGCAAATGCTAGGGAACCATTCAGCGGCCCGGCCCACGGCACAAACCAGTTTTCATAAATCCAAGTGTAGGTAGTTGGAGCATTTGCACCAGTACCGATATGAGTTTTCAACAGGATTCTGGCGACAATACCGGAAGCAACAAACAGGAAAATTGCATTCAATCCCATGATTTCAAACGGCCTCCCCCATTTCCAATTTCGCACTTCAATTGTTTCGTAGCAAGCGGCTAGCAATAGCAAGGCCCAACCAGCAGTAAAAACTACATAGGAACTCGTCCAAAGTTGTTTGTTGATTGGAAAGAAAAATCCCCACAAGTGGCCAATTACCACGCAACTGAGGCCGCCGATTGCTAAGTTGATACTGGTGCGGGTTTTGAATGGCTGCACGCGCAGCCATTCTCCTGTAAAGTAGCCGATTAGGACTGTAACGCTTGCGGGTAAGGTGCTCAACAATCCTTCTGGATCGAAGGGGCCACCTTTGTACAGGTGTTGGCTACCGAGAATTAGCCGATCGACATATCCTCCTAAATTTCCTTCTGGCGTGAGTTCGCCGGCAGTGTACCCCCCTACAGCAAATACGGTTAATGCACCCCAATAGCCCAAAAGCACGGCAACAGCGAGCAGTTTTTGATTGCGGGGGGAAAGGTTGAGAATGGCGATCGCACTGATGAAATAAGCTAAGCCGATGCGCTGCAATACTCCCATGATGCGGATTTTATCGAAGTTTTCCACTGGGGCGTTGTTGAGAAGTACGTCAAGGGCGATCGAAGATGTATTTAGCAGCAATCCTAATATAAATAGAATCGCGGCGCGACGCGCAATTCGCCAGTAAATATTTGAAGAAGGGAGAAGGAAGGAGGAAGAAGGAAGAGGGTTTTTTGCGGATTCTGATTTTTCCTTTGTTTGTGTAATTTTTGAGGTTTCTATTCCGGTTTTTGGATAATTTTGAAGATATTTAGACAGCGAGAAAGACATCGCGCAGCCAACGATGAACAAGAAAAACGGAAATACTAAGTCTGTCGGGGTGCAGCCGTGCCATTCTGCGTGTTCTAGCGGTGGATACACCTGTTCCCAACTACCGGGGTTGTTGACTAGAATCATCGAGGCGATCGCAATTCCGCGAAAAACATCAAGGGATTTGAAGCGCATGGGGAAGAAGGGAGAAGGAAGAAGGAAGAGGGAAGTAAGAAAAACTACTAATTACAATTCTCAAGTACCCATTACCCATTAACTAAATTTCAATACCTTCCAGAGTCATAATGACTGCATTCTTCATCAACATATCGCAGCGTTCTGCATAAAAAGATGCTGCCTTATCATACTTGTTGATTTGTAAAACGCGCAGAAACATTTGCCTTGCTTGCGCGAATTGCTGCTGGTAGTGAAAAAAAATTCCCTGTTCAAAATAAGTTTGAGTTTGTGCTTTTAGTTCGATCATTGTCGCCGAGTCGCCATCGTAAATTTCAAATACCGCAACAGGTGTTTGTTTTCCTTTTACTTGAACGCGATCGAGAAACCGGCACTTGTAATGTTGAGGATCGTCTATCCGGCAAAGGGTTTGGACGCTAGCTACAATAGCAACTCCATAAAGCTTTGTCAATCCTTCCACGCGGGAAGCTAAATTAACAGCATCAGAAATCACCGTACTTTCCATTCGTTCCGCTTCGCCAATCGTACCTAACATTAAAGTCCCCGTATGCAAACCAATCCCTATCGAAATAGGTTGATAGCCACTGTTTTGCCTGTGTCTGTTATAAATTTTTACTTGATGCTGCATCTCAATTGCTGCTTGCACAGCATCTTCAGCCCTGTTAGGAAACAAAGCCATAATCCCGTCACCAATATATTTATCTATAAAACCGTTGTACTCGCGGATAACTGGGCCAACTCGGCTTAAGTAAGAGTTAAGAAATTCAAAGTTTTCTCGCGGAGACATACTTTCTGACAGACTTGTAAATGAGCGAATGTCGGCAAACATAATCGTCATTTCTGCTTGTACAGAGTCTCCTAGTCTGGCATCAACAATGCTTTCTCTTTTGAGAAACTTCAAAAATTCACGGGGTACAAAACGGGCTGATGCGGCTGCAATTTTTTCTAGTTCGCTTTTGCTGGACTCGATTTGATTGAGCGACCTAAATGCTCTCAGTGCGGTGACTACTGTGGTAAATAACTTTTTGTTAGTAAGTTCTGTTTTGGTTTTGTAATCATTGATATCGTAGCTGACAATTACTACATCTTCTGGCACTTGTCCGGGCTGCCCAGTGCGTAAAATAATTCGCACTACTTGATTATTTAAAATATCACGGATGTATTTAACTACTTCCAAGCCTGCTTCTTCTGTTTCCATAACTACATCGAGTAAAATCAATGCTATGTCGTAGTTGTTTTGGATGATTTCTTTAGCTTCTTTTCCTGAGTAAGCGCTGATAAATGTTATACTTTTACCTTCAAATATAAAATCATTTAACGCTAGTTTAGTAATATTATGAATTTCTATTTCATCATCTACAATTAATATTTTCCAACTTTCTTCTAGCGGTTTTTGTTCCGCCTCGTCTTCCTCGGCAAATATTAATTCATCGTCGCCCGCCGCGATTAATTCGTCATCGCCTGCAGCCAACAGGTTTTTACTAGCTTCTGACATATATCGTTCTCCTATATAAAACTTATATCCATGTTGGCCGTATAATAACTAACTGCTCATTTTAGCGGGAAATTCAATCATAAATCTTGTGCCTTTATTTACTTGACTTCTACAGCTAATTGTGCCTTTTAGTTTTTGAGTAACAAGGTTATAAATAATGTGCAGTCCCAATCCCGTGCCTCCCTGACCTCTTTTGGTGGTAAAAAATGGTTCAAAAATTTTACTGAGATTTTCTGGGTCAATTCCTTTGCCGTTATCGGCATATTCAAATATTAGCCGATCGCCCTCTAGTTTGAAATCAAAAGCCAGAATTCCTGCGTCTTCTCCATCGTAGGCGTGAATTAGCGAATTCAACACCAGATTTGTCACAATTTGACACACTACGCCGGGATAACTGTCCACTACAATATTTTCATCACACTTAATCTCTATTTTGTGCTTAGTTCTTTTGAGTTTGGCACTTAAGGATGTCAAAATTTCCTCTAGATAGTTTTTAACATTAAACGTGCGTTTTAACTCGCTCGACTGATCCACAGCTACTTCTTTAAAACTGTGAATCAAGTCTGCTGCCCGCGTGAGGTTAGATAAGATCATATTACTGCTTTGCACGGCGGTATCCAGAAACTTTTCTAACTCGGAACGTTTTATTTGGCCGTTACTGTAAACCTCAAAAAACTTTGTGGCTTTTTCAGCAAGCAGGGAGGCGGCGGTGATGCCGATGCCGATGGGAGTATTGATTTCGTGGGCAACACCTGCCACCAACCCTCCGAGGGCCGCCATTTTTTCCGATTCTACCAGTTTATTTTGAGCCGATTTTAAGTCTTCTAAAGTTTGGGAGAGTTCGGAGGTACGCTGCTGTACTAAATTTTCGAGATTCTGATTGAATTGGTGCAAGTTGGCGTAAAGTTGGGCATTTTCGATGGAGATAGAAATTTGAGAAGACAGCAGTTTTAATATTTCTAACCTGTCTTGTGTAAAAGCGCCTGTAGTCAGATTGTTTTCTAAATATAGAATGCCCGTGAGTTGGCCTTGATTAATTAACGGAGTGCAAAGAATTGATTTAGGTTGAACGGCCATTATATAGGGTGTGCGAGTAAATTGTCCTTCGCTGCTGGCATCGTTTAAAACTATACTTTCCTGGGTGCGGGCAACGTAATTGACAACTGCAACTGCCAGCAAAGTTACTTCTCGATCGTCGGCTACAAAATCTATCGGAATTGATTGCATGACAGCAACGCGATCGACATCTACAGATCCTGATGCTTCAATCACCCATTGACCCTCTTTTTCTAGTATTAAAAAGCCTCTTTGCCCCCCGGCATTTTCAATAACAATTTTCATCATTTTTGCCAGCAGTTTGTCTAGAACTATTTCCCCGGCTAAGGTTTGCGATGCTTTCACTGCGGTAGTCAAGTCTAGCACGCCTGCAGCGTCGTTCGTAGTGGAAGCGCTGCTGGTAGATTTGTGAGTTTCAATATTAGTTGAAATCGAGCTTGAAGTTAGCAAGTGCGAGTATTTGGATTCTAAATGCGCTGCTTTGGCTGTTGCTCCCCAGCGTTGATAGCAATAACGCGCTTCTGTTAAGTAAGTTTTAGAATTTTTTTCTCTTCCTATGGATAGATAAAATGCTCCTGCCAATTCTGCTGCTAGTGCTTGTACTTGTATGTATCCGTTTTCTTGGGCTCCTTCAATTGCGCGATCGTAATATTCCATTGCTCTCACAATATTGCCCAAAACACGCGCTTTTTCTGCCGTAAGTAAGTCGCATTTGTGCTGAAGATTCATGGGTGCATAAAGCGCTTTCTGTTGCAGTTTTTTTCGGTTACTGACAGCGTAAAAAATATGCTCTTCTTGTTCCCCCTCTGTTGCAGAGGGATAGGCGGCTAGGCGGGCTAGAGAATCGTAAAACTGGTATTCAGAAACATTAATAAAGCCTGCTACTCCGTCTAAATATACTTCGGCTAGCGCTGAATTTTCTAGGGCTGTAGCGGTATCTCCAAATAAATAGGAGATTATTAATTTCTGCAAATAAAAGTGCTGTAATCCCACGCGATCGTTAGCTTTTAACAGTAGCGACAACAACTTTTCTTCGCTGTATGCTTCACCTAATACAAGGTGTGGACTTTCCAATTTCCCCATCAATTGCAAAATAGTTTGCAGATATATTTGATTCCAAGTTAATACAGTTTCTTGCTTGAGTTGAAACAGCAAATGGTTGTAACTTACTATTCTTCGTTCCAGTTGTGGCAATTCTTGACCGAGGAAATACAAAGACTGACAAATATTTACGGCTGAATATCCGACACATTCTAAATCCCCATTTTCTAGCGCACTTTGATAGGCGTCCTCTAATAGCGGCAAAGAGTCTTTAACGTGATGCTTGCCGTTCATCAAAATGAAGGCTACTAAATTAAGCGTTTTGCTTTTGAATTCTAACACATTTAATCTATCGCTCAAATTTAAAGCTAATTGACCAAAGCGATCGCCTGATTCAATATCTCTAACTATTCCTTTTAAAATTGCTCCGTAATTAGCATAACCGAAAGCAGAAAAAGTAGAGTTTCCGTAATTAATAGATAAATTTACTTGCTCGCACACAATGAGCGGCAGCAGGACAGGTTCAACTATAAATGTAGCTGAAAACATACTGGAAAGCACACGCATAGTGGCTAATTTGTGCGGATTTGTCATAATCGGTAAGTCTATTAAATCTTCTATTTTTTTGTCTGTTAAATAAGCTGCTGTTTTAGCGAGTGCTTGCTGAATGTGGAGGGGAATCGGCGAGTCGGGAAAGTTAATTCCTAACATTTTTAGTGCTTCCCGACCAATTTTTACCGATTCTTGGAGTTTGGTTTGCATCGCACAAGCTATGATTCTGATTTCAAACACTTTGATTTTGTCTAGTTCATTTGTTGCGTGTTGCAGGACAATTATCGCCCATTTCTCCATGGGTTCAAAGTCGGTATTCAGGTAAGCAGCTTCTGCTGCTGACTCGTAGAGTGCCAGAGTCAAGTCGTAGTCAGTTTGCCAACTTTGGGGAGGAAGCAGTTCAATACCTGCGGTTAGATATTTGAGGGCAAGTTGGTAAGCGGCACTTGCTTTTGCTTTGCGGCCTGCAATTAAATTTAATTGGCATAATTGAAATTGTTCTAATTTGCTGCTGATGATTTCTTTGGCAGAGTTTAGTTGGTTTACGGTATCAAAGATATGCTCTTCTAATTGCTCTGGGGGTGCAGTTTGAAGTAAAAAGTTGCCTATCTTGAGATGAATTTCTTGTTTTTGATAATCGGATATTAAAGCATAAGCTGCTTGCTGCACTCGCTCATGCAAAAATTTGTAAGTGGCGCTCGAAACATCAGCCACTGGTAGGGAAAATTTATCGGTAAAGTCTCTAGATATTGTGTCTGTTACTTCTGTGCTTGCTGCTAGTGCGATCGGAATTTTGTAGGCGTTATTCACGAGCAAAATTAGACCGGACTGAAGTGCCTCACCAAGGTCTGTTGCTGCGGACGCCACAGGCTTTTCGGCGATTGTCGAGAGAGTTTTTAAATCAAATTTGTTCCCGATACAAGCGGCTAATTTAAGCAGTTCCTGGGTATTGTCTGAAAGTTTCTGAATGTTATCTATCATTAATTCTACAACATTGTCAGTTATTCCCATTTCTTGTATTTGTTCGATATCCCACTGCCACTCGCCTGTGACATGGCATTTTTTCACAATTTGCTCGGAGGTTGGTTGCGCTAAGGCCGACAGGCTAGGTTCAGCTAGCTCGCTCAAATTATGGGAGGGTAAAATTTGAAATTGAATCAAGCTTTTTGAGTAAAGAAATTTGATTAATTGAGTTAAAAAGAAGGGATTGCCAGCGGTTTTTCGCCAAAGCAATTCTGCTAAACTTAGGGATTTTTCGGGGGCGCAGTTCAAAGTATCGGCAAGGAATTGGTTGACGCTGCTTATATCTAAAGGCGAAAGGGCGATCGCACTCACAGTGCCGCCTGCTTTTTTAATTGCTTCGGCGGTAATGATTAGGGGATGATTTGCATCTACTTCCTGCTCTCTATAAGCTCCAATTATTAATAAATATTGAGTCCCCATGTCAGTTGCTAGCAGTTCTATTAACTTGAGAGATGCTGAATCGATCCACTGCAAATCGTCCAGGAAAATTACTAGGGGGTGTTCTTTTTGAGCAAAGACGCGGATGAAGTTTTGAAATACTAAATTAAAGCGATTTTGAGATTCATTGGCTCCTAAATCTGGGACGGGGGGCTGCGGCCCGACAATCAGTTCTACTTCGGGAATAGCTTCAATAATTACTTGGCAGTTGCCGCCGATTGCTTTTAAAATTTTTTGTTTCCAAACATGAATTTCTGCGGCATTTTCTGTAAAAATTTGTCGCAACAAATCTTGAAAAGCTTGGAGCAAAAAAGCGTAAGGAATATCTCGTTTAAATTGCTCAAATTTGCTGTCAATAAAATACCCATTTTCCCGCCGACTCGGCTTGTAAACTTCATATACTAACGAGGATTTGCCCACACCTGCAGAACCGGAAATCAGCACGATTTCTGTATTGCCCCGCCTCATACGCTGGAAGATACTGAGAAGCAGATTAACTTCTGCTTCTCGCCCGTAAAATTTTTGGGAAATTTGCAGGTGACTTGACTGATCTTGCTCGCCGAGGGTTATGTGGGAAATTTCGCCTATAGTTTGCAGTTGATCGAGACAATTTTCCAAGTCGTACAAAAGTCCGAAAGCACTTTGATACCTGTCTTCGGCTGTTTTTGCTAAGAGTTTTATGACGATATCGGAAACGACTTGAGGAATCTCCTTGGTTCCTACTTGATAGATTCTGCCTTCGATGCTTTTGCTTTCTACTTTTTTATTTCTGTTTTCCCAAGGAGAAACTGGCGTTTTAGCAATATGGCAGTGTACTAATTCCATGGGATCGATCGCCTGAAAAGGCAATTCACCACAAAGCATTTCATAAAAGGTGACGCCTAAAGAATAAAAATCGGTGCGGTAGTCGATCGCCCGATTCATGCGCCCCGTTTGTTCAGGAGACATATAGGCGAGAGTGCCTTCGAGTAAATGGGGATGGCTGGGGGCGGGGTTTTCGCCCGGTAGCAGGGAGGCGATCGCAAAATCAGCAATCTTGACATCTCCTGTCTCGATATTGACAATAATATTGCTGGGTTTAATATCCTTATGGATGATGTGGTGTTCGTGGAGTTGCCCAATAGTTTCTGCTAGTTTGATGCCAATATGCAGAAATTGTGGTAACTCTAGCTGGTTGTTGCTGAGAAACTCTTTTAGGGAAATCCCACCAAAATCTTCTAAAACTAAAACAGGAAAGTGATTGTATGTTTCTATTTTGTAAAGCTTGACTATTCCGGGTAAATTCAAATTTTTAAGAATTTCGGATTCGTGCAGCAGTTGGGATATTTGGGCTGGGGTAGGGTATAGCGGCGTGAGAGTTTTGAGGATAACGGGTTTTTCTTCCTCAAGCAGCAGACCTCGATAAATTACTGTGTGAGAGTTTGTATAAAGTTCTCCGTCAATGCGGTATCCCGGAATAGAAATCATGATAGTTGGGGGTAATTTCAAAGATGCGGTTAGACAATTTTAGATTTTAGATTTTAGATTTTAGATTGGGAATGATTGATGATATAAGGGTTTGGCTCGCGGGCTTAGAGTTGCATTCTTTTTGCACACAAGTATTATTAAGTAAGTGAAAATACACAGCGTCGGTCGAGTGCGGTTTTTACGGCAGTAAACTGGCTACTATTCTATAGCTTAACTAAATCCATCCCGAAAGAGTCCTCCTAGATACTTTTTTTGTCGCTTATTTAGTTATCTATATTATTTTAGTATTCAAAAAATCAGAAGTGGCACTTTGCTATCCCACCAGTGGCAAAATAAACGGGTGCGTGCAAATCAACAGCTAAAATCTAAAAAAATCATGCAGAATATAACTGCCTCAAATCCAGCTAAGGCGACCGATCGCGCTTTTGGCACCGCAGACATTCAATTGCTGGTAGTGGATATAGACGGCACGATCGCAGGTATGTCAAATACTATCCGAGAACCAGTCAAGCAGGCAATTTTGGCGGCCGAGTCGCGGGGAGTGAAAGTAGCCGTCGCTACGGGCAGGATGTACCGATCAGCTTTGCGTTTTCACCGCGACATCGGCTCAACATTGCCACTGATTTGCTACCAGGGCGCGTGGATTCAAGATCACGCTACTCAAAAGCGGCTGCGGCACTTGCCGCTGTCGAAACAAACTGCTCTGCAACTGTTAGATTATTTTGAAGAACCGCATTTGCGACCGCTGCTTTCGATCCATTTCTACATTGACGACCAACTTTACGTGCCGGAAATTACTGCAGCTACCCGAATTTATGCCGAACGATCGGGCATTGAACCAATGGTGATTAAAGATTTGCGGCGAGATATTCCGGGGGAACCGACGAAAGTTTTGGCATTGTGCGAGAATCCGGGGGTACTCGACGGCTTGCTCAGCAGTATGCGGCTGCGTTACACGCCTGCGGAGCTTTATTTGACTCGATCCGTTGCTACTTTTTTTGAAGCTACGCATCCTGTGGCGAATAAGGGAGATGCGGTGCAGTATTTAGCGGAGGAACTTTTGGGTTTGCAGGCGGCGAATGTGATGGCGATCGGCGACAATTTTAATGATGTAGAAATGATTGCCTATGCGGGCGTGGGCGTGGCGATGGGCAATGCTCCTGATGGGGTGAAGGCTGCTGCTGATTGGGTGGCGCCGGATGTGGAGGAAGATGGGGTGGCGGCTGCGATCGAACAATTTGTTTTGGGCGATCGTTGATATTTGCAGCACCAATACCGCAGGGGTGGGTTTAGCGACATCTGGAAAAAATCTAGATCAACCCGCCCCGACCCAGCGACAATTTATTATATACAGCGGATTCCAGGTTTATAAAGTACACCCCAGAAACCGGGTTTCTTCTGGATTTCTCGCCAGAAACCGGTTTTATTCAAGAAACCCGGTTTCTCTGTACTTCACTTACCTGGAAAGTGCTGTAACTCTCTAGTTTTGAGTTCTATGCAATCAAATTTTGACGATCAAAAACAATCCACACTTTCGGATTTTTCGAGATCAAGTGCAATCAATTACTTTTTTTGCAACATCAGAATATTTATTTAACGAACCGCGAAGACGCGAATAACGCGAAGGAAGAATTGAAGAAAGCGGGGCGGGCTTACAGATATTCTGGATATGAATTATAAATAATTTCAAACTCTTAAAAATGCCTTTCAACAGAAAAAGCACCGACGACTGGCCGTGTTTCGTCTCGGTGCTTCTTCTGGTTCGCTCCTCACACGTCCATCAATATAGCTGACTCAGTAAATTGTGTCAATACTTTTTCCAAAAATTGTTTTTTGAGTCGGCTTCTGCCGGGGTGTCGGTGCGGTGGAGCGAGGCAAAACTTTTGCACTGCAAGGGTTTGACTCGATCGCTCAAGGGTTGCCTCGATCGGAAAAATTTTACTTCACTTCCACCAGCCAGTCCAAAATCAGAGCGTTGACTTCACTCGGCCGCTCGTCGTGGGGACAGTGGCCTGTGTTGGGAATGGAAACAAATTTCACGGGTTTATCATTGGCGGCCAATTGTTGATAAATCTGGCTGCCGGCGATCGGCGTCCAGGGGTCGTCTGCGCCCCAAAGTACCAATAACGGACGATCGACTTTGGGCAGCAATTCTGACGGTTGAGGGCCTGGAGGGGCTGTGAGAATCGATGCAAACACTTGTTGAGCTCCGGGATCGCAGGAGGGGGCGTGGAGGAGTTCTACGAGTTCGTCAGTGATGGCTTCGCGGTTCCCGTAGACTTGGCGCAGGGTGTTGCGGATGCGGTGTTTTTGGCGGATGTTGTTGAAGACAAACGGGCCGATCAGGGGCGATCGAACTAATTTAGTAAAAGTCCCCATCACTACTCGCAGCGGGAAATTCAGTTCGTCGGGCCGGTGGTTGAGTCCGCCGGCACAGTTGATTAAGACACCGCCGGCTGATATTTCTGGATGGTTGGCGACTACCATCAAACTCAGCAAAGCGCCGATCGAATTCCCGACAAATACCGCCGGTTCTAGTACCATATCCGCCCAGAAATCAGTCAGCAATTCTTCCCACAATTCCAGAGTGTAATCTAGGGCTGGTTTGGCGGAAGCACCGAATCCCAGCAAGTCCAGCGCAAATACGCGATAGCCGCCGGCTGCGAGTACGGGGATATTTTGCCGCCAATGTCCGATCGAAGCCCCAAATCCGTGAATCAAGATCAGAGGGCGGCCGGTTCCTTGGACGGTATATTGGATTTTGTGACCTTTCCAAGTCCAAATTAGCTTTTCAAAACTCGTTGCAGATACTAATTGTTGTGCAGTCACGGCTATTATGTAAAGTTTCGTTAACTACTTTCATCATAGCAGAAGTCAGTAGTCAGTAGTCAGTAGTCAGTAGTCAGGAATTATTGGTTATTGGTTATTGGTTATTGGTTATTTGTTATTTGTTGTAATGCCCAATTCCCCATGCCCAATGCCCCATTCCCAATTCCCAATGCCCCATTCCCAATGCCCCATTCCCAATGCCCCATTCCCAATTTTTACTTTTTTCCTAGCAACCAATAAGTCATCATATCCCCCTTACCTTTTACCGGAATCACGCCTCGCCTCTCAAACATATACTTATCTTTCAAAAGCTCATAAGTAACATCAGTAACTTGAATGCTGCCTGAAAAACCCGTAGCTTCCATCCTCGCCGCTACATTCACCGTATCTCCCCACAAATCATAAGTAAACTTGCTCACACCAATCACTCCCGCAACCACCGGCCCGGAATTGATGCCGACGCGAATTGCCAGTTTTTCCCCTGTCTCGGCGCACAGCTTTGCTATTTTTTCCTGCATTCCCAGGGCCATTTGGGCGATCGCCTCGGCATGATCCTGTGTCGGCGTAGGCAACCCCCCGACTACCATGTAAGCATCGCCAATAGTCTTAATTTTCTCCACACCGTACTTTTCAGCTAACTGGTCGAAGTGCGAAAAAATTACGTTCAAGCGCTTTACCAACTCGGTGGGAGACATTCTAGCAGACAACTCAGTAAAGCCAACAATATCAGCAAATAAAACACTTACTTGGGCAAAACTATCGGCGATCGTACTTTGCTCCGCCTTCAACCGTTCTGCGATTGGTTTGGGTAAAATATTTAACAGCAACTTCTCGCTTTGTTCTTGTTGAACTTTTAGCGCTTCTTGCGCTAATTTACGTTCTGTAATGTCAGAAACAGTACCCTCATAGTAGATCAGATTACCTTTTGAATCTCGAACAGCCCGAACATTTTCTGACACCCAAATCCGGCGCCCGTCTTTGCGACATACCATAGATTCAAACCCCGAAACGGCATTTTCAGCATCCATAGCAGCCACAAACTCGAGGCGGCGTTCCGGGTCAACGTACAGTTGCTGAGCAATATTGTTAATCTCGGACATCAGTTCTTCTGGCGAGTCGTAACCGTACAATTTTGCCAAAGCTGGATTAGCGCTGAGATAGCCTCCTGAAGGCGTGCTTTGAAAAATGCCTTCCATCGCATTTTCTACAATGCTGTGATATTTTTCTTGGGCAATACGTAGCAATTCTTCTGCTTGTTTCCGCTGAATCAAAGAACCTAATTGAGTGCCTACCGCATTGAAAACGTCTATAAATTGTGCGTCTTTCCCTTCCGACGAAATTTTAAAGAAAACTAGCACTGCCAATACTTCATCGCCTACCAAAATCGGCACACCAAAACCCGCTTTGAATCCGAGTTCTAGTGCTATTTGACTTCGGAAAAAATGCGGGTAGCCCCTGGAAATATCTTCTACCCATTCCGGTTGCTTGGATGCCCAAACTCGTCCCGGCAGGCCTATATTCATGGCAAATGTTAGTTGTTCGCTTTGCTTGCGGAACGCATCCATCCTCGCGTTGCTGGCATACCAGCCCCTGGCAGATTGCAGCACAGTTGCTTCTGCATTGGGAATCCAAGCTTCTCCTACATCCCATCCGATTGTTTCGCCCACTTGGTGCAAAATTACTTCTAAAGCTGAGTGAAAGTCTACAGCTTCGCCGATCGCCCGCGTCGTTTCCAGCAAAAACCGGATTGATTCTTCAGCCCGCTGCCGTTCTGCGATTTCTTCCTGCAATCTCGAATTGCGATCGTGCAGTTCCCTAGCTTGCAGTTGCAGTTTGCATTGCAGCGAACGAAGAGAAAGTTGGTTTTGGACGCGGGCTAAGACTTCTTCTACTTGAAACGGTTTAGTAATATAATCCACTCCTCCTACTTGAAAAGCTTTAACTTTTTCCAGCACGTCATCTAGCGCACTAATAAAAATTACCGGAATATCTTGAGTTTTTTCGCTTAACTTTAACTGCTCACAAACTTCATACCCGTTCATTTGTGGCATATTAATATCTAGTAAAATTAGATCGGGAGGAGATATTTGTGCCCCTTGCAAAGCCAAGTGTCCGTTAATAGCCTTCCTGACATGATACCCGTAAGATGTCAGCATAGTGGATAAAAGTCGCAAATTATCCGGCATATCGTCAACGATCAGAATGTCTTTACGAGTCGCTGATAATGGATGGTCGTTCATCATAATATAATTGAGTTAAATCGATAATGATATCTATCCGAAAATTATCGACTAAATCTGTTAAAGCGTTAGCGAGATTTGCCTCAGTTTCGGGAATTTCCTTGATCAGATCGAGGATGCGGTTGTCGTCAACACAAAGTGCTGCTCGGTGCAACTCGACCACCCAGTCTGTGGGCATTACACTCAAATCCTCGGTGGTCAAACTTTTAAGCAGCGTCGGTGTAGAAAAAGAAGTAGATAAGTTCTCTTTTTCATAAATATAACGCAGGTTGAGGTGATGCGCTATCTTTTCAAAAAGTACCTCTTCCCGAAACGGTTTACATATCAAATCGTTACAACCAGCAGACAAAATTATTTGTCGCTGCTCATCAAAAGCACTGGCCGTCAAGGCAATAATTATTGTTTCTTTACCTTCGATAGTTTTCTTAATCTCTCTTGTCGCTTCATACCCATCTATCACGGGCATCAGCATATCCATTAATATCAAGTGCGGCTTCCAAGTTGAATGCAAAGCAATTGCTTCTTGACCGTTAGTTGCTTCCCGGACTTCAAATCCCAGGGGTACTAGCAGCTTAAGCAGCAGTTGGCGATTTTCCGCTACATCTTCAACTATTAATATCCGATAAGTTTCCTGTCCTGCTTCTAAAGCAATAACTTGTTTAATCGGCGGTTTTTCTTGTTCATCACTTTGTGTTACTAAGTTAACCCAGATATTAAAGCTAAAAATTGTGCCTTGACCGAGTTTACTTTCAACCGCAATATCACCTCCCATAATTCGGACAAATTGTTGGCTGATCGGCAACCCCAGACCAGTCCCCTGCATGGAATTTCGACCAGTTTCGGTTTGTACAAAGGGCTTAAATAATGTGAAAATTTCTGAGGGAGAAATGCCGGGTCCCGTGTCGGCAATTTCAAAATACAATTGGGATTTGTTTTCTTCTATGGCGTCTTTTTCAGCGTGGCTACTGACGCGCAAAGTAACGGTTCCGTGTTGAGTGAATTTAATTGCATTGCCGACCAAGTTAATTAAAACTTGCCGCAATTTAGCTTCGTCTGTTTGAATGTACTGCGGCAAATTATGGGAATTTTCAAAAATTAGATACAAGCCTTTTGAGTTGGCTTTTAGTTGCAGCATTTCTTTGAGACTGTTGAGAAAGTCGTAGAGATTAAAGCGGCTAGGATTGATAGTAATTTGACCTGCTTCTATTTTGGACATTGACAAAACATCATTGATGAGTTCTAGCAAATGTTCGCCGCTGCGGTTAATAATTTCTATGTATTCTTTTTGTTCTTCCGTGATAGAACTGTTGCGGGCCATGACTTGGGAAAAACCGAGAATGGCGTTGAGAGGCGTGCGAAGTTCGTGGCTCATGGAAGCTAGAAATTGGCTTTTGGCGCGGTTGGCAACTTCGGCGTTTTCTTTGGATTTAATCAGCTCCATGGACTGCCTTTGAGTGCGGGCAAGCAGTTCCGCTTGCTGTAATGCTACTCCTAGCTGAGTACCTACATCAACTGCAACGTTGATTTCAGCTTCACTCCACTGGCGGGGGGCAGAATTTTGATAGGATGCTAGTAATCCCCAGAGCTTTTTTCCAGAAAAAATTGGTACAATAATGTATGATTTAGCTTGAAATCTTTCTAGCAATTGGATGTAACAATTATCGAAACCTTGCTTGTAAATATCTGGGACACAAAGGTAAGTTTTACCTCGGCTGTATGCTCCGCCTTTGGTTTGTTGCAAATAGGTATCGTGGACTTCTGGTGAGATACTATCTAATTTTTGGACTAGGCAAAGTTCGCTGTCTAACGCGCCTTCAGTAAGGTTAGAATCTGTATCCTGTGCTTGGATGAAAGAAACCCACTTGCGATCAAGGGATTCGGCTACAAATTCGCCACTCCAGTCTGGATTGAAACGGTAAATAGCGACTCGATCGCACTTCATGGTTTGGCGCAATTCTCGGGTTGTGGCGTGAAAAATTTCTCGGATATCTAAAGTCTGCCGCATTCTTTCAATGATGCGGGCGATCGCTCTTTGTCGTAAAGCACTTTCTTGCAGTTCCGTTTCTGCTTGCTTGCGTTCGGTAATATCTACAGCCATTAAAGCAATGCCGATCGCTGTACCGTTATCGTCAATTAGCTGAGTATTGTACCACTCGCAGATGATAATTCTGCCGTCTTTAGTCAGATTTTCAGTAGTGCCACTGGATTTGGCGTTCAAGTCGTGATTGGAAATCTCAGATAATTGCGGTTGATAGCTTTCAGGTACGATTAAATCGGAGGCGACTCGACCAATCGCTTCTTGCTCACTGTAGCCAAAAATAGCAACGGCTGCGGGATTCCAAGTAATAATTTCAAAATTGAGGTTTAACTCGATAACCGCGATCGGCGTTTGCTGCAATAAAAATGAGATTCTTTGTTGGGATGCTAGCAGTTTTTCTTCGGCTAATTTGCGGTCTGTGATGTCATTAGCAGTGCCGAGAATTTGTTTGGGTTTACCATCGGCTGTTCTGAGAAATACTGTATCCCAACTGTGCATCCACCGCCATTCACCGTTTTTGTGTTTCATTCGGTATTGACATTCAACGACATCACCGTCTTTGGCTCGATCAACTTTTTGTACGCTATCAAAAAAATTTGGCAAATCATCGGAGTTGAGCAGAATTGGCATCATTGCTGTACCCATATCTTGTATTTCTTGGGCGGTATATCCGAGCATCGTCGAAATTTGTCGATTGGCATAAACATTCCGCTGTTCAATTACATCGTAAACGTACAACAGGTTGGGATTGGAATCGGCGATTGCTTGAATGAAGTGCTGGCTTTCTCTGAGTGCGGATTCTGTTTGTTTACGAACGCTAATATCTCGCGCCACGATAATCACTGAATCTGGAGTCAGCGGAGAAACTTTAGCATCGAGGCAAACGTCGCGCTCTCCGACTTTAAAGCTATATTCAACATTGATAGTTTGCTTCGTTTTTAGAGCTTGTTGGATCGCATTTAATACTAAATCTGCTATAGGTTTCGGCAAGACTTCGTGAGCGGTTTTGTTAATCATTTCGCTTGGAGGTTTCACCAAATTTGTTGATGCTGTCGGGGCGATTTTGATACAGCGCCCTTCTGCATTTCTCACTAAAACTGTGTCAGTCATGGCGGCAAAAATCGCCCGCAATTCTGTTTCCGATTCTTGCAGAGCTTGCTCGGCACGGACGCGGGTGCGAATTTCTGCTTGCAGCACTTTATTTTGCCGATCGAGCTGCTGAATTCGGTTTTTTTCTCGTTCGATCAGTTTAGCTTGAGCGATAGCGAGCCCTACTTGAGCAGCCACAGCTTCTAATAAGTCGATTTCCTCGGAAGTCCATTCCCGGTAACGATCGCACTGGTGCAAACAGATAGCACCGTTGGCCCGGCCTTGGTAAGAAGTGCGAATTGCCAGCATCGATTTTAACCCAACCTTCTGGCAAATCGGTTGAACAGCTTGCAAAAGAGGGTCTGAATAAACATTGTTCGAGGCGATCGCCAGATCTTGTATCATCATTTGTATGACGTGAGGATTGCCCCAAATTGGAACAGGTACGTTCCGAATAGATTCGCAATCGGGTTCGAGATACTCTGCCGCCAGAGGAATATCGACTTGGGGAGTAGTGACGTAAGTATGAATCAAACAGCGATTGACGCAGAATGCCAGACCGACTTGAGTGGCAGCTATTTGAAATATTTGTTCTGGCTGCAAGCTTGAGCGAATTTCTTGAGTTATTTTTGCAATCAGCAATTCTCGCTGAACTTGCCGTTCTAAAGCAGCTTTAGCTCCAGCCATTTCTATTTCTGCGTGCTTGCGCTCGCTGATATCAAAAAGTACGCCATACCAAACAATATCGCCATTATCGCGCATTTCTGGTCGAGAATTAGATTGGAGCCATTTGAGTTTACCCGACGGCGTAACAATCCGCCATTCACAGGCAAAAGGTTCTAAAGTTTGGGCGCTAGTAGCAATTTGTTTTACCAGATATTCGTGGTCATCTGGATGATTTTGATCGAAGCAAAAGTCGGGACATTTTAATATTTCCTCACTCTCTAATTCGTAAATCTCCCGACAAGCATAACTAATATATTCAAACTTAAAATTTCCCTCTGGTTTCTTGATAAATTGATAAAGAACTCCCGGTATATTGACCGCCAATTTTTGCAACCGCGCTTTGCTTTCCCGGAGTGATTGTTCTGTTCGCTTGCGAAATTCTACCTCTTGCTGCAGTTGGGCATTCTGCTGTTTTAATTGTTTTGATAGCTGTTGTATAGTCAATTGACTTTCGATCCTCACTAAAACTTCTTCCACTTGAAAAGGCTTAGTAATGTAGTCAACACCGCCGACTTCAAAAGCTTTGACTTTGTGAAAAGTCTCCTCAAAAACACTCAAAAAAATAACCGGAATTTCCTTAGTTTTTTCGTTGGATTTCAGTCTAGCACAGACTTCATATCCGTTCATTTTGGGCATAGCAATATCTAGCAAAATTAAGTCTGGGAGAACTGCTAAATTAGCATTGACCGCCATTTCTCCCGAAATCGCCCGCTGAACTTTATACCCTTCTTTCGTCAATATATTTGATATAAACCGCAGGTTGTGGGGCTGATCGTCAATAATTAAAATGTGAATACTTTCTTTGTCAAATATCATTTTTTGTCTGGTCATTGTGATTTTTTTATTTCTAGCAGCCGATTGATGATTTAATATATTTAGCGATTTTTTCTGCTCATCATTATTTATTAAACATTTTCACACTCAGCAAATAGAGGATTAACTTTAGATATTAGCCATCAACTAACGCACCTTATGTTTTTTCAATTTCTTGGTTGCTTCTCTTAATTATTCACTCAAAATAACCGTACTTAACTACATTTTCTTGTCAAAAGAAATCGCCTGATTTGCTGTACAAATTAACTCTACCGAAAAACAATTATCGCTTAGGCACTCCAGACCAAAGCAACCGGGTTTCTTAACTTTGTTCAATGGCTGCGACCAAGTATTTTCCTACAACCCGGTTGATTCGCCCAGGACAGTTTCTTGCTGGAGTTTAGCATTAAAATTGCCCGGAGGATAACACAACTTTCTGGACATTTTGCTCGCACGTTCAAAGGGTTTTAGCACAGATACACACATGGACATACCACGAGGTGAAGAAACCGTTTTTGACTCTTGTCGCTGCAACAAAGTATGGCTGTGAAAAACCTCGGTTTTGACCCACCGACTCCTGAGTCTTAAGATATTTATAGGTAACTAAGAGTATATAATAGCAATCCACCCCGCACCCAAAGCTTACCCTATAAAATATTTTCTCGGTCTTTTCTATGCCAGCAATTCCTTAAGTTTAGCAATATTTTCATTGCTTAAGTAAATTTTAATTTCTAGTTCTTGGTCAGATTCCCACAGCAACAGCAGATTATCTTCGCCCAAGGCGATTTCGGGATTGTTTAATTCAAGTGTTTGATATTTAACTTCGGGAATTCCTACGCGAATTACCAGTTCCGATTCCAACTGAGGATAGATGTACAATTGCTGTTGCAAGTTGTCAAGTTCTAATTTGTCAACTGTGTTGTTACGTTGGACAGGAGAATCTGGTTTGTACCAATAGAGAGTTTCCTCCCGAATTTCGGGATTGACTATCACAAATGTTTCGTCAAAACGCTGGGGGTGCCAGTGAATTTCGCTCAAACCGCCGATTTGCGGAATCAGTCGCTCTACCCAGCTAATTTCTTTCCCGTTCAGGTTTCCCCACCACTGACTGATATTATCGAGATTGTCAGCATTTTCGGGGTCGGTGCTGCCGGACTGCCAGACTGTTTTTAGTTGTTGCATATACAAGTTCTCCAGCGAATTTAAATTTGAGATTGCAGGCGTTCAATTGGAGATTCATTCGTTATACAATAATTTTAATGGACTTACCAATTATTTACCACGAAGATTACGTTGCACCTCTGCCACCGGCTCACCGCTTCCCGATGGCCAAGTTTCGGATGCTTTACCAGATGCTGCTCGCGGACGGGGTAGCAGATAAATCGCAATTTCACGCTCCCGAACTTCCCCCTCAAGAATGGATTGAATTAGTCCACGACCACTCCTATGTTCAAGCTTACTGCAACGGGACGCTGGATAACAAAGCGACTCGGCGAATTGGTCTGCCTTGGAGTCGGGCCCTGGCTAACCGCACTTGCACTGCGGTTGCAGGAACTGTACTAACTGCAAAACTCGCTTTAGACTACGGTTTGGCTTGCAATACTGCGGGCGGAACTCATCACGCCTTCCCTGCTTTTGGGTCTGGTTTTTGTATTTTTAATGATTTGGCGATCGCCTCTCGCGTCTTGCAAAAAAATGGTTTAGTTCGCAAAGTTTTAATTGTCGATTTAGATGTCCACCAAGGAGACGGAACCGCCGTAATATTTCAAGATGACAGCAGTGTTTTTACTTTCTCGATGCACTGCGAAGTCAATTTTCCCGGCACTAAACAAAAGGGCGATTTAGATGTACCTTTGCCTGTGGGTATGGAGGACGACGAATATTTACAAACCTTGGATAAATTCTTACCAGATTTGCTTTCAAATGTCAAGCCCGACTTAGTTTTATACGATGCTGGAGTAGACCCTCATCACGGTGACAAACTGGGAAAATTAGCTTTAACTGATACGGGCTTATTTCGCCGGGAAATGCAAGTTTTGATGGCGTGTTTGGCCGGCGGCTATCCCGTTGCCTGCGTGATTGGCGGGGGCTATTCCGATGACGCGAAGGGGTTAGTTTACCGACATTCGCTGCTGCACCGAGCTGCCAGTCAAGCCTACAGGCAGTATCGACTTTGATCCAGCAAGAGTCCGGACACTTTTTCTATTGCCCAATGGCTTATTCTTACTTGACTTTGAGGCTAGCGTAAATAATGAAATCAAAGTCATCTCTACCCCTGACGCGGCATTTAATTCGACTTTTTTATGCTGCTTGCCCTGTAAGGCTTGTAGTATAGTTCCAAAAACTGTGCGGAGTATTGACCCAGATTGGGGAGATTTAATATGGACTTCAGTATTCTTTGGCGATATGATTGCGTGTTTAGGGTGTCAATTAATACTAAAAACAGGCTAAAGTGGCATTAAAATAGATATATCGCATTCAATCCTAGTGTATTTTATGGACTCCAACTCGTTAAATATCACAGAAGATGGGGCCAAAGAACCGACTTTGATGCCCATAGACAAGCACTACCTGCTAGTCCTCAACATCCCATCCTTCCGCGACTCCAAAGGCTGCAGGTATCTCGATTTAATGTGGGCTAAAGACCTAACTCAACACTTTAAGTATTTGAAAAACTTGACGCTAGCATCTCCGTGCGTGCGAGAAACCCTCCCCGAAAATACCATAGAGGTGGATTCGGAAACATCATTTGCTGATGCTAAATTTATTGACCTTCCCTCCCCAAATAGCTTGGCCAAAGGAATATTTCTGCTGCCGGCAACGGTTGCCCAGCTTTGGGGCGCGATCGCATCTTCAGATATCGTACATAGTGGCGTAGCAGGCTGGCCGATTCCGATGGCATGGTTAGTGACGCCCATAGTCCTGATACAGCGGAAACCATACCTGCTCATAGTCGAGTCCGCACCGTGGCGGCTGCAGCCGGGAACCCCTGCCAGCATTAAAGCCAAAATTCAAGCTTACATATACGAAACATTGAATCGCTGGTGCATCAACAGCGCCGACTTGACAATCTTTACACAGGGAGAATATCAGCAAAGTTTATTAAAAAAACCACACAAAAAAAGTCACATAATTCACGCTTCGTGGATAGATGAAGAAAATATCATTTCGGAAGCAGAGGCGACTAAAATATGGCAGGAAAAACTGTCAGCCTCGCCCAAACAACTAAAAATTCTATTTGCGGGCAGATTGCATCCACAGAAAGGTCTGTTAGTTCTCCTAGAAGCAATGAAAATCTTGGACGAGGAAAACATTGCCGTCAAGCTGGACATACTAGGTGAAGGCGAACTGTTAAGCAACTGCCAAGCAGCCAGCAAGGCAATGCAAAAATCGGTACAGATCGAAGTTTTGGGAACTATTCCTTACGGGAGAGAATTCTTCAGCCGGCTGCAACAATATCATGCTGTTGTGGTTCCCAGCACCTCAGACGAACAGCCCAGAATAGTATACGATGCTTATTCCCAGGCCGTACCTGTACTGGCAAACAACACTGCCGGACTCCGCGACTGCATCGAAAACGGCATCACAGGCTCGATCGGTAATTGCAATGACCCAGTTGATTTAGCAAACTTGCTCAAACAGTCGGGAGAAAACTTGAACCTACTTCAAAATATGGGCATGGCAGGTCTGAAACAGGCTCGCAGCCTGACTCACGAAGAAATGCACCGGCAGCGGTGGCAGCTTTTGTTAAGAATGTTGGAGCAATCAAAAAAGTAAGTAGGTAGGCGCAAATAAACCGGGCTGTGTAAAGGAATGTAAAGCTGTCAGAAGCTTTGGGATTGCTTCGTTTCACGGAGTGACCCTCGCTTTTGACTACTTGTGTATTTTCCGACTCATCTACTTAGGCGATACCTGTACTCCGGGCGATCGCTCCAGCTTGCCAGATGGGTACAACTTGAGCTAAAAAGTTGTTAAACAAACAACGGTACTTATGTCGAAGGCCAGCGAGTCCAATCACCCCTATCCACTGCTGGTTGTCATTGTTAACTACCGAACCTCTAGTTTGACAATTGACTGCTTGCGCTCTCTAGTTAGCGAAGTTCAATCGCTGCCCGGTATGCGAGTTGTAGTTGGCGACAATGCTTCAGGCGATCGCTCTGTCGAAGAAATTAGTAGTGCGATCGCCTCAGAAGGCTGGAATGAATGGGCATCCTTCGTTCCCCTAGAGCGCAACGGCGGATTTGCTTTCGGCAACAACGCCCTGATCCGTCCCGCCCTCCAATCCACCAATCCCCCCCCTTACTTCCTGCTGCTTAACCCAGACACCATAGTTCGCCCAGGTGCCTTAAAAGCCCTCGTCGATTTCATGGACACTCATCCCGAAGCCGGCATCGCCGGCAGCCGCTTGGAAGACCCCGACGGCACGCCCCAGGAGTCAGCTTTTCGGTTTCACAACATCTTGACAGAACTCGATTTTGGTTGGCGGACAGGCTTTATATCCAAGTTATTAGCCAACTGGGCCGCAGCGCCTCCGATTTCCCAAGAAACCTGTCAAACTGATTGGGTAGCTGGAGCCAGCATGATCGTCCGTCGCGAAGTATTTGAAAAGATTGGCTTGATGGATGAAGCTTATTTCATGTACTGCGAAGAAATGGACTTTTGTCTGCAAGCGAACAAAGCTGGCTGGAGTTGCTGGTACGTACCTGAAAGTCGCGTTGTGCACTTAGTCGGCCAAAGCTCAGGCGTCACTGACACCAAAAAGCCCGCCAAGCGGCTGCCTACCTATTGGTTTGATTCCCGGCGCAGGTACTTTATCAAAAACTACGGCTTGGTTTACACAGCATTAACTGATGTATCCTGGGCTTCGGGTTTTGCAGCCTGGAGGGTGCGTCGCGTACTTCAAGGCAAACCAGATGGCGATCCACCACAATTGCTGAGAGATTTTGTATTAAATAGTGTATTTTTTAAGGGGGGTAAGATTGAAAAATCCAAAAACTTTTAAAGGGAGTTGGTAAATCGGTCAAAGCCAACTAAACCAGGTTAGCCTAGGCAAGCAAAATATTTTATGATGCAGCCGAGGAATTAGTATTCTCGATCGAGAAAACCGGATTGCTCCTTCCTCACAAACCTGATAGACCCATTAATATCGTCGGCATCTAGCAATAGAGTAAACAATAAATAATGTCAATTAGAGCTTATGGTAACTGAGCAAAACTTAATCACCACTGAAAATCAAGTAGAAGACCCCGGCCTGGGACTGTGGCAGCAAATTAAAGAAGACTGGATTGCTCATGGTCGAGATTGGACAAAACCGGGATTTCGCGCCGTAGCAGTGCAGCGTTTTGGCGTCTGGAGAATGCAGGTAGAACCGAAATTACTGCGAGCTCCTTTGAGCATTATTTATCGAGCACTCTACCGAAAAGTCCGCAATAGTTACGGGATAGACTTGCCTTACACTGTGAAGCTCGGTCGTCGCGTGGTGATTGAACATCAAAACGCTATTATTATTCACGGATATTCTACGATCGGCGACGACTGCATTATCCGCCAAGGTGTAACGTTGGGAAACCGCTATTTGGACAAGCCGCTGGAATCCCCTCAATTGGGCGATCGGGTTAACGTCGGCGCTGGTGCAAAAATCCTCGGAAAAGTAAACTTGGGAGACGACGTAAATATCGGTGCTAATGCTGTAGTTTTATCAGATATTCCCGCAGGCAAAACAGCAGTAGGTATTCCTGCCAAGATTCTTCAATCTACCAAAAACCAGGAAAATGCTTAGATCAATATTGCAAAAAATTATCCGCCATCTTGCGATGCGTTACGGCAAGTTCCGTGGCCTTTACATCCAATTCTGTAACGCCTGTGCCCCAGAATACACAGAATTTCTCCCCCGCCATGGCAACTTGTAAGCGCTAGGCGAAAATTGCAGCATCTGGCTCAATACGGTCTTTGGAGATCCCGCCTAGGTCCGCATCGGCAACAATGTTCACTTCTCCTCTTATACCGTGCTCGGCCACGACGGCTCGATCGCCATGCTTAACCGGGCTTACAACGTTAAACTAGATGCCGTAGGCAAGATACCTCTCTTCTGTCACTAAGCGGCAGAAGAAAATAAGAATTCACTCTCATTTATTAAGTAAGAGAAGGGATTTGGGTAAAAATTCATTAACGATCTTAATCGAGCCTGTAGATAATTGTGGAATCGGAAAAATTTTTAGCCACTATTGTATCAAGTTAAAGCTAATTAAAGCTTGTAATATTAATCTCAAATTGTTTAGATGCCTCTTCCAACTTTTTTTTCATCAAGCGTCTTGATGTTTCTCAAAGCGGTGGAGAAGTGAGAAGTTTTTTGCGGATAAAGAGCTGGGTGATGGAGTCTGGGAGTTAACGGCTCTATTAGACCTAGTATAGAGGCCGATCATCACGTAAGCACTACAAACGATTTCCCACCATTTTTCAATCTGTGAATATTGGGTGACTCGGAAATCCGCCCACCCTAATTCACTCTTACTTTGTCGAAAACCATATTCAATCCAAGTCGTATTTCCATACAAATTCCCAACTTCTTTAGCTAAGACTTCCGGAATTTGTGTCATCATATAGCAGGTTTAGTTTTCGGAAATGGTATCTATATATGTTGTGATTTCCCAGTAACGCAATGCTCTCTTTTTTCCATAAATATTTTCTCGAATATAGCGCCATACGGTTCAGTTAAGGTCGATCCCCTCGGCGCCAAGGGCGGGAACTCTTACAGCACTTCCGGGTGTTATGAGGTACAATAAGAATAGATTAAAACCCACATTCCGCACCCCAAACTGGCACATAGTCGGATTGAGGGGGTAAAAGTGAATCACCCGAGACAAGGGTGAGTAAAAATACTCAATAATTTTGGTCACGCTCCAATCATGAGGGCTGAAAATTTCTGACAAGAGAAGTGAAGGCATGAGTTAAATCTGATACGAGTTAAAATGGCGAGCGGTAGAAAACGAAGTTTATGGCGTATTCGTAACCTGATTGATGACGAAAATGCGTTAATTGCGCTCGCAACCATA
>NZ_JAUBUY010000114.1:0-1831 GCF_036705565.1 Microcoleus sp. AT8-B5 | reverse complement strand
CCTAACACATCTCTTGATGAAGTTATTCGTGCTTATTGTGCATGAAGAGTGTCTCATACTTATTTGAAATAACTATAGTTCCCGACGATGTGATATTAGCTGATCGAGCTTACGGCAATTATGTCGATTTAGTTTTGGTAAAACAGCAGGGAGCCGACGCTGTTTTTCGGAAAAATCATCTCCGTAAAACTGACTTAAGGGCGGGGCAAGAAGTTGGGAATTGGCGACCATCAAGTAGTCTGGAATAAGCCTCAACAGTGTCCCAAACACATGAGTAATGAGGAATTCGAGGAATTACCATCTAATTTCATTGTTCGGGAAGTCTGAAGAGCGAATTCAACACCGTGGCTTCCGAGACGAGCGTATTATTGTAGTCACAACGTTACTGGACGCCAAACGCTACACTGTTCACAAATTAACTCAGTTATACGGGCTGCGGTGGTCTGCTGCTGAAGTCAGTCTCCGTCATCTTAAAACAACTTTGAAAATGGAGATGTTAACAGCTAAAACTCCGGCAATGGTCAGAAAGGAAATCTGGATACACTTATTGGCTTACACTTTATTACGTACCATTATGTGGCAGTCAGTATCTTCATCAGAACATACAGCTTTTCAAATCTCCTTCCAATCAACAAGGCAGCAGTTTAATCAGTTATTGACGCTGTTGGCAACTACAGGAAAGCGCCAACAGCGACAATGGCATCAATTTCTGTTGTCGCAGGTGGCAACTAATTTACTCACGATACGACCTGAGCGTTCCGAACCTCGGGTGTTGAAACACAGGCCAAAGCCGTATCCTCGAATGCAGGAACCTCGCTCTATCTTAAAAGGTAAACAGGCCTTGCGATCGAGACTTTTTCAGTGACATTGAACTAAAATCTACAACATTGATTGGGCAACACGTCCAGGGGTTAAATTGGTTGTAGCAGATTGCCTGCAGTAATACATTCTCAACCACTAAATCCCTAGCTAGCCAGAGTTGCCAACTCCGGGGCGGCATTAAATCACTCCAACGCTCGGATTGTTCGGGAGTTCTTAGGTTAGGCAATGTCCAGTGTAATCGTTGCTTGACAAATCTATACCAATGATCCACTCCAAAGCGTCGTAAATACTTAAACCAGACTGTTTCTAAGGGTAGAGTTCGTTCTCCCACCCAGGCCAACCATAAGGGTGGAAACGGCTGACCGTTTGACATGGGCTTCATTCTTTCGACGAGGATTAAATTGACTCTGTGTTCAGCGGCACGATAAAAATGCAAGTCAAGCCATTGACTGACTCGGACTTGTCCCAACTGTGGATGTTCGTCAATTTCAATCACAGCATCCGCTTCGAGCCATGTGGTTGGGTCATTCAGCCTCATTTTTTGCCCGTGTTTTCGTGGTCTGCCGCGGCCACTATATGCTGGTGGTGCTGACCACTTTCCAGGCATTCTTTCGGAGTCTCATTAAGCAATCAGCTTGAATGTCTGCTTGCGCCAGTACCCAATTTGCATTGCCATATTCGGGCGTCTAAGACTGCTAAGACTGGATTAACGCTTTGTTCACAGACAAGTTTGAGTTGGGAAGCTGCTTGAAGTATGGGTGAAGATCCACTACTATAGCAATCCGATCTGAGTCTCACAACACAACGCCCTCTTGTCTGCCTAGACTTGTTGTATAGCAAGACTTTCAGATGTTACGGTTCTAGAAAATCACTTAGGATTGCTATAATTCGTTCATGAAGTAGGGGTAAGGCCCAACTTCAAGAGTGCTTCTGGTAGTTAGAGTCGATAGGGGCATTTCTACCCCTACCTCTCCTTCAGAACGGAACGTGAAACTTTCGCTTCATTCCG
>NZ_JAUBUY010000005.1:0-261183 GCF_036705565.1 Microcoleus sp. AT8-B5 | reverse complement strand
GTCATCTATATGATGGTAAAAAGAGCCTGCCATTAGATATTGAATTATATAAAAAAGCCGACTCATTACCAGAGGGAGAGGAAGACCCAGAATTCAAGAAAAAGCCAGAAATAGCCATAAATTTAATCGACAAAACCAGAGCGAGAGGCTATAAACCAGGAATAGTGTTGATGGATGCAGGGTATGGTAATAACACCAGTTTTTTACAAGAATTAGAAAACCGAAAATTAAAATATATCGGAGGAATTGCCAAGAATCGCAAAGTAATAATAAAAAAAACAGTAGATGAAACAGAAGAAAGGAGAGTAGATAATTTAGCGAAAGATTTACCTGTAGAAGCTTTCACAAAAATTCAACTGGCTCTCGAACGACCGAGAACAGTATGGGTGGCAATTAAAGAAGTCGAGTTATCAAAATGCACGGGTAAGAAAGTAATAGCTATCGTCATGAATGCAGAAACTTTCGATGCCGCCACTGAAATAGATTATTTGATAAGTAATGTTGACTTATCAACAGCGACAGAGGAGTGGATAGTGAAAACTTATTCACAAAGAAATTGGGTCGAAGTTTTCTATCGGGAAGCCAAGGGCTGGTTGGGGTTAAATGAATATCAAGTCAGAGATGAAATCAGCCTGAAAAGACATTTCATCATGGTGTTTTGTGCCTACACTTTCATTCTCTGGCATACCTTAACAGGAGGATTAAGGCGCAAATGGGCAAATAAACCTTTAAACACTTTTAATGATGCACTTGAAGCATTTCGGACAGCTATATCTTTTAGGTTTGTAAAATGGTTGAACCAAAATTGGGACGTATTCTCCGCTTATAAAGCCAGTTTAGGCTTTGTTTGGGCTTAAAATTTGTTTAAGTCCCGGTAAGACCAAATATTTCATCCTTGGCTGAGTTTCCGTATATTTTATCGCTGCCAGGACTATTGATTTCAGGATAATCTAATACAAACGTCCTAAGCGCAGAGGAAAAAGAGTTTCTGACAGCATTGCTGCTTAGCTTATTTTCTCCTGTATTATCTCCTACACCTCCATAGATGATGTCATTATTTTGCCGGTTGGCATCTTTAGCAAATAACAACAGGGGTTTAGTATTAGGATCGTTGTCAAGACTAAACTGTGCTGTGGCAGTCAAAACCGCCTCGTTTTTTCCAAAAGCATCTTCTTGCCACTCTGTATGTTTAGGAGTATTGAGTTGAAAAAGAGAACCAATATTATCATTGCTTTTTAGCAAATTGTTAAAGAGATTAACAATGTTGCCATGACTAGCTAGAGGATTTTGCTGATCGCGATTCAAGAATAACTTGAATTCTGGCAGTTTAAAATCGACGTAAATTGATTCATCAGCAGTTGCGGCAAATTCTGGTTTGCCGAGTCCGTCATCTGCTAATAGACTACCCCAGAATGCTCGGGAAAAATTCGATACCTTGTTAAAATCAACTGGTGATTGAGTACCATTTCTCTCTTTACTCAAGTCATACCCTATAAAAGGAATAGTAGTTGCATCTCCGGGGGGATCTAAGGCTATTAGAGTGTTAATCCGTTTGGCAGGGTCAATATTTGGATTCCTACGATATTCTGAATTTAAAACATCTTTATCCTCTGTCCCCAGATAAAGTCCAATTTCAGAAGCGACTAAAGAACCTAAACTATGACCTATTAAATTGATATTTGCATTGTCTATTTTCCAAATTCGCTTGAGTACATCAGATGCAAAAGCAGCTACATCACTAATCCATTCAGCCGCAAAGGCTGGCTGTAAAGCTTCTGCTGCATCTTTCCAATCAATGAGTATAACCTGTTTCCCTTCACCGCCCTGATCTTTGGGAGAACCTATTTGCTTTGCTAGCTCTGCTATTGTTGCAGTATCTGTGGAATCATTTTTAAAACCATGAATTACTACATATGTTTCTTTATTTTCCACAAGTTGAGTTGGATTTTGCTCGGGTTTGCCGTCCTTACCTAGTTGCCAAATCCTGATGCTTGCCTTATCAACAGGATTCAAATAATCTTTGTTAATTTCGCTAGCAGTATACTTGCTTTTGGACGCGCCACCTGTATTATTAGTCGTAGGAAGAGTTGTAAGTGGTGAAGTTGAAGTTAGAGTTGGAGTTGGGGGAGTCAGAGTTGGGGGAGTCGGCGCTTGAGTCCGAGTCGCAGATGGGATAGACCCTGCACCAATAATAATATTACTAATACCTGTAATATCTCTATCGAAAGTCCCTTTTCCTGTTGCTGGATCAATAATAATTCGCTTGCGATCTCTTGTGAAACCGACAAGAGTGCTTCCCTCTAATGATAAGCCAATTACATCCTTAAACCCAATATCACCAATTTTAGTGGATTGACCAGTTAAGGAAACCGAAGACAAGGTAGAGGTAAAGGCAATGGTAGATAGATTAACGTCAACCAACAAAAATCGGTTATTGACAGGATCAAATACCATGTCTACAACTGAATCTCCATTCACAGAAAAGTTTGCTATTGATGATAAAGTCGCATCTTGGGGATTAATGGTGTATAATGTAGAGCTATTGGTAGTAGATCTAGGAAAACTAGCTCCGTAAAGTGTGCCATTAGGCAAAAATTCCAGAGCGTCCATGAACAGACCAGAAGGGAAGTTGCCAATCAATGAGGATGAACCTGAGCCGGCATCTAAACTGTATAACTGGTTAGCAATAGTATTCAGGGTCGTAATACTTAAAATCTTGTTGTCATTAGATAAGGCAATATCAAAGAAATTTGAAAAACTTCTGGCGTCAACAAAAGTTCCTATCTTTACAAATCTTCCTAATGGATCAACTGTCCCTATCTCTCCATTCGCGCCACTTATTAGGGATGAGGCAATCCCTAATGAGCTAGTATTAATAGTATAATTTCCTATTTCACCAGAGTTAGCGCTGGTAGCCCGAATGATGTAATCAACGCCGGGAACTTTCGTAAAACTTAGCTGTGAATTCCGACTACCACCTGAGTTATCGTTAAAGGCAATCACTTCACCTGTGGAAGCATTTACCAGTTGTAGGTAACTGTCGATCGCAGTGGAATCCATGTTGACCTGAACTTGCTGCCAATTGGAAAACCCACTCAATGTATAGTCATCCGAGAAGCTACCTAATTTTTTAGGATTTTCAAGATCAGTGCTGCTCAAGCTTTCATCAATCGTCTGTCCTAAGCTAATATTCGTCATAATCCCATCTCCTCACAAATATAGTTGCGTCAAAACCAGCAAAGCCCGCCTAGCAAGCTTTCCTAAATATCTATCAGGGCCTTCATCTGCTTTTTATGCAAATCGCCCTATTCTTGTAACAAAACTTTACATTGCTCCCAAGAGCAGATAAGCTGTATCCCCGATCGCCCGCCAGATGCACCGTCAAACGTACCTGACAACCAAACACATCATTTCACAATACTCCACAATCCTGAATCTGTATAGGCTTAACGGCTCACCATTTGGCTCAACATCAAAGGCTCACTTGGCTCATTTGGCTCATTTGGCTCACCAAATCATGTAACATTCTTTACTAAGGCATAATTTCCGTAGAGGAGTAGCAATGGCAGGTTTGCTCAGAGCATCCGAAGAAGGGCTAAAAATCATTGACATGGTAAGACGCAATCTCGGATGGAATAAAGCAGATGAGCTCTGGTGTCAGGCTGCTCTCACTTCAAAAGCAACTTTAAAGCGATTTTGGACGCAGCAACCAATTAGACGAGAGACTTTTATACACATTTGCAAAGCTGTAGGTGTGAAAAACTGGCAAGACATTGTTGCGCGGGAAATTCAAGAACCAGAATTACTATCAGCCCCGATCGCAGATATCCCCCTAGACAACCAAACCGATCGCACTTTCCCCCTCCCAGAAAACTTACCCCCCGTCAGAAATTGGGTACAGCGCACCAAAGAAATCGACACCTTAAAAACCCTAATCACAGCTCCCCCCCTTACCAATGAATCGCCCACTCTTGCTCCCCCCCTTACCAAGGGGGGGCTGGGGGGGGTTCCCATCGCCATCTCAATTGTCGGATTACCGGGAATCGGCAAAACCACCCTCGTCAGCCAACTAATTCGCCAACTCCACACCGAAAAAACCCCCTTCACCTGCGCCGCTTGGCAATCCTTGCAATCTGCAACAGGCAAAGCACCCCCCTTCGATCGCACAATTGACTCCCTGCTATTCACCCTCTCCAACGGCGACATTACCGCCGCCGTCACTGCTCAAAATGACTGTGGCAAAAAAACCGAAAATCTGCTCAAAATCCTCAGAGAAAAACCTTGCTTACTCGTTTTCGATCGCGCCGACACACTTTTGAAAACAGGAGATGCCAAAGCCGCTGGTTATTTCGCCGAAGATTGTGCAGAATATGCTTGGTTATTCAAACAACTATTAGAAACAGAACATCAAAGCAAAATTATTTTCACCAGTCGCGAAAGCTTAGCCGAATTGCCGTCAACAGTCACCCGCGAAATCCAGCTAAACGGATTGGATCGAGATGCGGCAGTTGCCCTATTGCAATCTTTTAATCTGACTGCAAATCCAGAGGAATTCGCCGAAATGTGCGATCGCTATTCTGGACATCCCAAAGCCTTACAACTCGTCGCAGCCTTGATTCGAGATGATACCGAGTTTCAGGGAAATGTCGGGATTTTTCTGCACCAGAGAGACTGGTTGCTGATTCGAGATATTGAAAGTGCGATCGATGAAATGATAGCGCGTCTGGGCGACGGCTAGCAAACTTGTCTCAGCCGAATTTCTGTCTATCAAACCTCAGAATATCCGCTATCTTTTGCCGGAATTAGCGCTCAAATGCCAGAAGTTAGCAAGTATGAGCTTAAAGAAAATATTATTCAGGCACTCAAACGCAGACAATTGCTATATTACGATCGCCACCTCAAATCCTATCACTTGCATCCCCTAGTCCGAGAAAAGGGCGAGTACCTGCTAAATCAAAACCCTGAAAATCTCCGTACCGCCCACAGCCAAGCCTATAGTTATTATATCAGCATTCCCCTCAAACCAAAATCGGAATGGCAAGAAATCGAGGATATTAAGCCCCTAATCAGAGCGCACTATCATGCTTCTCAAGCACAAGATTTAGATGCAGCAAATGCGATCATTTCTGAAGTCTATGAGTATTTGCGGCAGTGGAATTGTGCTGAGTTAGTATGTGCAAATCTACCGTTGCCATTGTTAACGGAAGTAAAAAACATAACTTTGTAGGGGCGGGTTCACCAATAATAATTGCCCATAATCTACAATCTCATAAACCCGCCCTCGCTGGCGACAATTCCCATGCTACCTGAGATGTTGCACCTGCAGTCAATAAGTTTTTGGGTGGGTTGGGGCGGGTTTATTTAACCTGTCTGCAACTTTTAAAGCTATTGGTGAACCCGCCCCTACTTCACACGAATGGTGCAACATCTCAGATGGTACCGGACATAATATAACCTCTACATTTTGGCTGGTGAAACTATCGAAATAGAGATTTATCCTAACGGGCCATGGAGATACTCTGATGAACCGACCTAATTTTCAAACTATGAGCAGAAAAGAATTGCGAGCTTACGTACTTGCTCATCGAGAAGATAATGAGGCTTTCTATGCTTTTGTCGATCGGCTGCATGAATCTGTAGCCGTAACAGAGGCAGCAGTTGTTAAATGGTTGCATTTGCAGCACCCGCATCAAACTATTAATAAACTTCCCGAAAGCTACTCTAGCTTGACTTTGACAGATTTAGATGGAAATCAAACAGAAGTTAAAATTCAAACGATGGGCAGAGAACTGCCCACCAATAAGCCATTTATAGAGCTTTTAATTAACGACACGATTGCCGAGAGACACAAAGAAATTAGAAAACTTATCACAGTTTGTGTAAGTAAAAATGAATCAAAGTCCCAACAGCTAGAAACAGAACTGACAGAAGCAAATTTTTCCATCCACGTCCAATCTTCGCTGGTAGTTGGCTATATTAAAACCGGAGGAACATTTCAGAGCCTGTAGGGCGCGCCAATTGCGGGAAAAGGTACGCTACAGCAGTTAAAATACTATTATCAGCGCAATTGGTTCATACCCATGCCCATTTATCACTTCAACCGCCTAACCGCCAAATTTTTTAGCAAGCTTCCCCTGCGAACGGTTCTGATTGTTCCGTTTGTTTTGCAAACGGTAAGTGTAGTTGGGCTAGTGAGCTTTCTTTCTTTCAAAAGTGGTCAGGAATCAATCGAGGATGTAGCACATCAGTTAATCGAACAAGTAGGA
Organism: Microcoleus sp. AT8-B5; assembly: GCF_036705565.1. Taxonomy (NCBI): domain Bacteria; kingdom Bacillati; phylum Cyanobacteriota; class Cyanophyceae; order Oscillatoriales; family Microcoleaceae; genus Microcoleus; species Microcoleus sp. AT8-B5. Next base: position 254,917 of record NZ_JAUBUY010000005.1, on the reverse strand, counting down.
GAACGTACCCGCGATCGCCTTACGGATAATAATGGGCCCTCGGCAATCAATACCTTTTTGGCTAGGCTGCAATTCTCGGCGTCAGGACAAACTTTTATTATGGATCGATCGGGAAATCTGATTGCCACATCCACACTAGAAACACCCTTGGTGACGCCAACAACAAAAAAACAACCGACGCCATTGCTAGCCACCAACAGCAAGGATGCCCGCACGCGAGATATTGCTAGACAACTCGCCAACCGATTTGGCAACTTCCGCGCGCTGCAAACAACTCAGAAATTGACCTTAGCGATCGAGGGCCATAGGCAGTTTGTCCGCGTCACTCCCTATCGAGATTTCCGTGGTTTGGATTGGTTGATTGTGGTAGTAGTGCCAGAGTCTGATTTCATGGCTCGCATTCAAGCAAATACGCGCCATACATTGTGGTTATTGATCGGTACACTGCCACTGGCGATCGCGATCGGATTTTTGACTTCCCGTTGGGTAACAAAGCCAATTATGCGTTTGAATACCGCCGCCAAAAATGTTGCCACAGGAAAATGGGATCAACCTTTAGAAATTACACGCTTGGATGAAGTCGGATATCTCGCCAATTCCTTCAATTTTATGGCAGCGCAACTGCAACAGGCTTTTACAGACCAAAATTTTTTAAATGAAGCTTTAGCGCAAAGAGAGAGCCAACTCAAGCAATTTATCGAAGCCATACCTGCGGGAGTATCTATCCACGATGCTTCGGGTAAAGTCGTGTACTTCAACCAAACTGCCAAGCATTGGCTCGGCGTAGAAACTATTCCCGATGCAACTTTAGAAAAAGCAGTAGAAGTTTATCAAATCTACCGCCAAAACCAGCCGTATCCAACGGAAGAACTGCCCGCATTCCGAGCACTGCGCGGTGAAACAGTATTCGTTGAAGATGTAGAACTTCATCGAGATGGGCAATTTATTCCTTTTGAGGTGCGCGCCACACCAATTTTTGACGAAGGCGGAAATATTGTTTATGCCATCAATGCTTTTTATAACATCGCACAGCGCAAACAATCTGAAAAAATATTAACTGACTACAATCACACTTTAGCCGCCGAAGTTGCCGAACGTACCGCTGCTTTAGGTCGTGCTAACGAACTATTACAATATGAAATTGCTGAGCGCAAATTGCTCGAACAAAAACTTTCCACTTCTACTGAGCAAATTGTGAAAATATTTGAGTCGATTACAGATATTGTATTAATTTTTGAGATTCAAGAAGAAACCATCCAAATTATACCAACTAAGGGAATTTTTCAATACAACTATAATACGAATCAGATCGACTCCATCATCGAACATTTTTTTAATGAGGCAAGGAAGGAGATTTATTTTGCTCAAGTTCGACAGGCATTGGAAACCCAACAAACTATAAGTTTTGATTACAGTCTGCCGATTAATAACCAAGAAGTTTGGTTTGCTGCTAAAATTTCGCCGCTTTCCGATAGCTCTGCGGTTTGGGTAGCGCGCGACATTAGCGATCGCCAGTTAGCCGAATCCCGACTGCTGGAAGCCCAAAAAATTGCCCGTATTGGCAGTTGGGAATACGATATTGCCACAGCAACAACTACTTGGAGTGAAGAACTCTATCGCATTTATGAGCTCGATTCTACTCAAAAACCGCTGCCAAACGAACAATTAATCGAGCGTTTTCATCCAGAAGATCGATCGCGCTATCTGACAATGGTGCGCGATCAAGCGATGAAGGGACAAAGCTTTGAAATCGATCTGCGGCTAATCCGAAGAGATGGCTCGCTCACTTACATTGAAGTCCGAGGGAAACCTGTTTATGATGAAAAACGGCAGTTGCTCCGTTTGTTCGGCACTGTCTTGGATATTAGCGATCGCAAACAAGCCGAGTCAGCTTTGCGAGAAAGCGCCCAGGGAGAACAAGCCATCGCCCGCAGCATCGATCGCATCCGTCAATCCTTAGATATTGACACAATATTCAAAACCACAACCTCTGAACTGCGACAAACCCTAAAATGCGATCGTGTCGGTATCTATCGCTTTAATCCTGATTGGAGTGGCGAATTTGTTGCCGAGTCAATGGCTCCAGGCTGGATATCTCTGATGCAAAAACCCGACGATGGTAATGTGCCAAACACTCTCGTCGAACACTCTCGCTGTACCGTGAAAACTATGCAAGCCTCCAGTGAACCAGTGCTGGATACCTATCTACAAAGAAATCAAGGTGGTATGTATGCTAGAGGCGTTCCTTACCGCATAATTGAAGACATATACAGCGCTGGGTTGAGTCCTTGTTACCTAGAACTTTTAAAACAATTTCAAGCTAGAGCCTACGTTATTTTCCCCATATTTTGTGGCAGTCAACTTTGGGGTTTGCTCGCCAGCTATCAAAATTCTGCACCCCGCACTTGGCGCGAAGCAGAAATCAATATAGCGCTGCAAATTAGCACTCAACTAGGCGTCGCCTTACAACAAGCTCAATTGCTCGAAGCCACTCAACAGCAAGCAGTACAGCTTCAACAAGCCGCCTGGGCCGCAGAAGCCGCCAACCTTGCCAAAAGCACTTTTCTGGCAAATATGAGCCACGAACTCCGCACCCCGCTAAACGCAATTCTGGGATTCTCGCAATTGATGCAGCGCTCTACCAACCTCACTCGCGAACAACAGGAAAATATCCGCATTATCAACCGCAGCGGAGAACACTTGCTAGCTCTGATCAATCAAATATTAGATTTAGCCAAAATAGAGGGGGGACGGATTACAATCAATCCAACAGACTTTCAATTAAGCAGCCTGTTGAACGATCTCGAAGAGATGTTTAAACTCCAGGCAAGGGAGCAACAATTGCAGTTAATCATTGACTGCTCTAGCGAAATTACCGAATACGTGCAAACAGATCAAATGAAATTGCGTCAAGTTTTAATTAATCTGCTTTCTAACGCCATTAAATTTACCATACAAGGAGTAATTAGGTTAAGAGTAAGTGCATTTATAGACAGTGAAAATCAGCAATTACCCATCAGTAATTACAAATTACATTTTGAAATAGAAGACACGGGCTCCGGCATAGCTGCTGATGAGTTAGATAAGCTCTTTCAACCCTTTGTGCAAACCAAAACAGGAACCAAATCTCAGCAAGGAACAGGCTTGGGGCTGGCTATCAGCCAACAGTTTATCAAGCTGATGGGCGGCGTGATTACTGTACGCAGTGAAGTTGGACGCGGCACCACCTTCGCGTTTGATATCCCCGTCAGCGCCGTTGATGCGCCTGCGACTCAACCCGTACACGAACCGCGTCGGGTGATAGCCCTGGAACGCAACCAGCCACGCTATCGTATTTTGATTGTGGACGATCGATCGGACAACCGCCAACTGTTGCTCAAACTCCTCGCTGGCTTTAACTTTGAACTCGAAGAAGCCAGCAATGGCATGGAAGCTATTGAAATGTGGTCGAGTTTTGAGCCACACTTAATTTTTATGGATATGTGGATGCCCCTGATGGATGGACATGAAGCGACCAAACGCATTAAAGCCACCGTTAAAGGTCAAGCTACGGCAATTATTGCCGTGAGTGCCGGTAACGCCGAGGAAGCGCAAACGGTTACTGTATCAGATGATTGCGATGACTTTATCCACAAACCCTTCGGAGATACAGAAATTTTTGCCACCCTGCACAAACATCTGGGAGTGCGTTACATTTACGATGAACCGGAGAGTGTTCCCGATTCAACTCAAATCGAGGCTCCGACTCCAGAGACTCTGGCAGCTTTACCCGCAGATTGGCTGGCAGCTTTAGAGAAAGCCACAATTGAGTGCGATTTAGAGTTAATTCTGATCCAAATTGAGCAAATTCGCGATCGTAATGACGCTTTAGCTAGCGCCCTAGCCACATTGGCTAACGAGTTTCAGTTCAATCAAATACTAGCTCTCATCCATCCCGAAACGAAAGAGAATTGATATTATACCCGGTTCGTAGTGAGTACGATCGTCCTTATAAAACCCCATCGGGCGATCGTACTCACTACAAACCTATAAAGGTTATTTTACCAAACTAGATATGAATTACGAACCAACTCCCGTCTTAAAAGGGAATATTTTAATTGTTGATGATATTCCGGCTAATTTGCAACTTTTAGCTCAAATACTCTCGCAGCAAGGGTACAAAACACGCACCGCACCCGACGGCAAACTAGCGCTGCGGTCGATCGAATTAACTCCTCCTGACTTGATTTTGCTCGACATCATGATGCCCGGTATGGACGGCTACCAAGTCTGCCAAGCATTGAAAGCTTCTCCCACAACCAAGGACATTCCAGTTATTTTTATCAGTGCTTTGAATGAAGTATTAGATAAAGTCAAAGCCTTTGAAGTTGGCGGTATAGATTATATCACAAAACCGTTTCACGAACAAGAAGTTCTCGCCCGCGTTTCCAATCAACTCGTACAGCGCCAGTTGTTCCAGCAAACACAATCCTACGCCCAGCAACTCGAACAAACCGTAACTGAACTAAAGAAAACTCAAGCTCAGTTAATACAGAAGGAAAAAATGGCTTCTTTAGGTCAGCTAGCGGCAGGAATTGCTCACGAAATCAACAATCCCGTCAGCTTTATCTACGGCAATATTTCTCTAGCGGCGGAGTATGCGCGAGATTTGCTTCGCCTCGTCGAATTGTACCGACATTACTACCCCCACCCCGTTGCAGAAATTATCGGCGAATTGGATGAGATTCAACCCGAATTCATCGCAGAGGATTATCCAAAACTGCTGAATTCGATGACAGAGGGTGCTTCTCGGATTAGCGAAATTGTGATGTCTTTGCGGAAATTCACCCGCCTTGGCGAACAAAAGTACAAGCCAGTGGATATTCATGAAAGCATAGACAATACTTTAGTTATTTTGCAACATCGACTAAAGGGAACACACAAAGCTGGGGAGATAGAGGTCATTAAAAACTACAGCCAACTGCCAAGAGTCACCTGTTATGCCAGTGAGTTAAATCAGGTGTTCATGAACCTGCTAAGTAATGCTATTGATGCCCTGGAAAATCAATCGTCTCCCCGAAAAATTACCATCAGCACTTCAGTAGGTTTTGAGTCAGAAGCTGCGCTGCACAATCAAGATTCAATATTAGCCACTCACAACTATAAATCCGTTATTATTCACATTGCCGATAACGGTTGTGGGATGAGTGAGGAAGTGCGCCACCAGATATTTGACCCATTTTTTACTACGAAGCCTGTAGGCCGCGGTACTGGATTAGGGTTGGCAATCAGTCACGATATTGTAGTGGAAAAACATCGAGGTCAAATCAGTTGTATTTCTGCTCCGGGCCGAGGAACCGAGTTAATTTTGCAGATTCCGATATCTGTTAAATTTTAATACATTTCAACATTTTAAAATTTAACCGACCCAGAGAATATATGAGATAGATTGTACACGAGCATCTGTTTAAGGTAAAACCGATATTCCGTCAGTCCGTCAGGGGTTGAAACCCCTGCCTCAAAGTGAAAGTCCTCTAAAAGAGGACTGAATAATTTATTAAGCTGTTGGGCCTTTAAATTGTCTGTCAAAAAAAATCCAAGTCTTGTGGGGAGTAGGTGTTGGGCGTCCCGCCCGCCCAAAAATACAATCTAGATTCGTAACAGCTTAGTCCTCTTTTAGAGGACTTTCGCTATTAGACAGGGAATTCATTCCCTGGCGGACTGCCGGGTGAGCGGTATTTACTTTAAATCCAGCAATCCGCTAGTTTTCAGCTTGGGATTAAACCGGATTTCTTCTGTTACGCCGCGAGTTTTCAGCAGCGCGAAAATTTCATTTTCCACGCGCCGCGCGACATTTTTCAACAATTTATCTTTGGCAATTTCATCGGCGAAGATACCTTCATAATTTGCCGTTTCTTGGGCAGTCATTACAGTTTTTGTGTCGATGGGCTCGTTCCACTTGGCAGCATCGGCACCGTTACCTTGGGGTTGGGAACCGTTTTCGGCAATCCAACTTTCTCTAATGCTTTCTAGAATCGTGCGGCTGGGCTTGTCAATAGTTTGGACTTTCAGCCAGTAGCAATATTGGGTTTGGCGTACCAAATGCTGTTTGAGGCTGAGGTAAATGTCGCGAGAATAGCCGACAAATTGCAGGACTTTATCGCTGTCAAAAATTGCGTAAACGCCGATTTTTCCCTGGACAAAATCGGGCAATTTCCCCTCGGAGTCTATGTATGGAATGAATTCTAAGCTGGCGAGAGATTGAATGTCTTCTGTCATCCGATTTTAGATTTTAGATTTTAGATTTTAGATTAAACCACAGATGAACCAGCCTTTACCTAATTCTTAAAAACTCGATAGATTGCACAGAGGCGGCTGGGTTTAAATATTTTGGCTTGGAACATGAAATTAGGCGGGACGTTGACGATCGCAAAATCGCTCGATTGATGATACTTTTCAAATTCCGCAGGCATTCCCTTCGGCGTCTCGCTGCTGTAAGGGACTGGCTGAAACAGTAACTCGGCAAACTCAATGCGCGAGCATTGCAATTGTAGCGCTATTTGTTGGAGAAAGCTTTCACCGGTTAATAAACCGAACAGTGCTGTTTTAGCATCGGGTTCGAGGACAAAACTGCTATCGTAGCTTTCAATAATCTTAAGACCCATTTTCTGTATACTCCTGACAGACGGCGGTTAACGGTTATCGGTTAAGTGTTTTGAGCGATCGACTTAATCCTGAATTTTACCTGAGATTGACCGTTTTGAAGGCAGAAGGTCAATCGATTTTAGATTTTAGATTTTAGATTTTAGATTTTAGAATTGAAGCATTGACTTGCGCGAGATGAATCACGTGGCGGGTATCCTGGATGCTTTCGGTGAAATAAAATACCACAATCAGGAAATTTTGACAAATAGGCCTGATTTATTTGCCGATCGCTTTTATCATGTCGGTATCGCCATCTATCCGACTACGACTAAAAGGCTATGCAGAAGATTGAAAAAGCATCATTCCCAGCTTCCAGAAGTGGCCCGAACCAGCCGGACTGGCTAGAATTGGTAGAATACGCCTCTGTTGCTGGTTCCGCTATTGGCACGATTGCTGCAGGATTGTCGGGCCAAATTGTCTACGCTGCCGCCCCCTTAACCGCAGCACTATCGATAAATCTCGCCAATCGCCAGCGTTTCGAGCAACAAATGCAACAAAAGGCAAATTCTGCGATTACGGACGTACAGGCCGCAGTAGAACGTCGATCGCAGCAAGTTCAGATACTACCTGGAGAACCTGCGGAACTCTACACCGCCGTCTCCGACTTACAGCAGAAACTAAGCGGCTTGGAATCCGGGGCCATAGCCGAGGTACAAGCTGCCGTAGCCTCCCTCGAACGCCAAGCCCAGGCGCTTCCGGCCGACTCTCAGGATTTCAACACGCAACTGTCAGATTTGCAGCAAAAACTCCGCATTTTGGAAAATAGTGCCCTGAGAGAGCATGATTGGGAAAATGTCAACGTCCGATTTTTATTGATGGGCGAACAGTTAACTGAAGTTAAAACTATTACGGCTCAGTTACAGGAGCGATCGAACGAAGTAGACTTTGATACAATCCAAGGTTCTCTCCAGCAATTGCAGGACTTGCTCGATCGACCCACAATAGACACAGGGATGCTGCAAACCGAGATTCAGCAGTTGCAGCAGCAAGTGTCCGAATTGCAGAGACAAAATCAAGAAATTGTCAAGCCTTATTTGCAGCGTCTGACTCGCGCCGTGAAGAAACTATCAGCAAATTAGTCTTACTTATTCGTTTTTCGTAGGGTGCAGCGCGGGCATCTTCCCGCAGTCTTTTGTAGGGTGCGCCGGGCCGCGCACCTTACCAATTACCCATTACCCGTTACTAAATTTTTGCCAAGCTTGCCAGAAAACATAAATCGATAACACTGCCAAGAGCGATCGAAAAGCTAAACTAACAATACGATCGGGCAATCTCGGCAAAAACCGCGTACTCACCTGCGCGCCCAACAAACCGCCGCCGCCAAGAATTAACCCCACAACCCACAAAACATTCCCGCGCGCCGCGTGTCCCGCCGTCGCCGAAATTGCCGTGATGACGATGACGCCCAAGCTGGTTTGAATTGCGGTTTTAATGCTTTCTCCTAACAGCAAAATTTGCAGGGGAACCATAATTACGCCGCCGCCTACGCCGAACAAACCCGCTAATAAACCCGCCGCACTGCCGGTAGCAATTTTAGCAAAAGTTGGATGGAATAAAATATTGGAATTATTGGGTAATTCGTGATTAGTAATTGGTAATTGAGCATTTTCTCCTTGTCCCGCTTGTCCTCCCAGTTCCCCTTGTTCTAGTTCCGCTTTCTTCTTAGCTGTCAGGTGCTTGCGAACTTCAATCAAATAAATATTCAACCACAGCAACAACCCAAAAGTAAGTAACAGCAAGTAAGGCGGAAATATCCCCGCCAAATAAGCACCGATTTGTGCGGTGATGACGGCGGGAAATCCGATGCCTGCGACTTGACTCAAGTTGAGGTAGCCCATGCGCCAATTCTGGATGCTGCCAGAAATAGCTGTAATCACGATCGACAAACCGCTAGTAGCAACCGCTTGCACCGGAGCGTAATTGAGAGCCACCAGCAAAGGCACGAGCACCGTACCGCCGCCGATACCCAAAAATCCAGCTAGAATTCCGGCAAAAATTCCCGCCGCACCCAACATCAATAATTCAGTGATAGTCATTAGTCATTAGTCATTAGTCAGTAGTCATTAGTCATTAGTCAGTAGTCAGTAGTCAGTAGTCATTAGTCATTAGTCAGTAGTCAGTAGTCAGTAGTCATTAGTCATTAGTCATTAGTCAACAATCAACAATCAACAATCAACAGTCAACAGTCAACAATCAAATTTTAAGAATCATTAGTCGTGCCATCGGGCATAATTGCCCGCCTCAAATCTGCATCGCGGAAGTTAGTTCGATTGAGATTAGCATCAATCAAAACCGCTTCCACCAAAACAGCCCCGCTAAAATTAGACCAGCACAGCTTGGCACGGTACAAATTAGCACCGCTCAAATTAGCTCTTGCCAACGTTGACCAACTAACATTAGCAACTCTCAAATTAGCATTGCTCAGATTAGCGTCGGTGAGATTAGCTCCAACCATCGTTACTTGGCGCAAGTCTGCACCAGCCAAGTTTGCCCCGCTCACCATCGCCCCGCTGAGAATTGCCTGATTTAGGTTAGCTCTTTCTAAAAGCGACTCGCTGAGGATGGCATTTGTCAGGTTTACCGCTTTGAGAGTTGACCAACTCAAATTTGCCTTCATCAAATTAATGCGAATCATGCTAGCCTCGGTTAAGTTGGCCGCAAACAAATTCGCTTCGGTAAAGTTGGCTTCGGTCAAATTAGCTTCCGTCAAATTAGCCTTAGTCATGTTGACTTCTCTGGCCATTGAGCCGCGCAGGTTGGCTCCCATCAGGTTAGCCCCGCTGAGATTGGCACGGCTCAAATCGGTACCGATGAGATTTGCTTCGCTGAGGTTGGCTTCCGTCAAGTCCACCCCTGCCAATTTCACCTCGCGCAAGTTCGCTCCCGTCAGGTTAGCGCCTTTGAGGTTTGCGTCTTGGAAATTCGATCGGGTAAAGTTAGCCTCGCTGAGGTTTACCCCTTTTAAGTCTGCCCCGACGAGGTTAATCTCTCGAAAATTTCTTTCTCCGGCCGCATATTGCCTCAGAATTCGATCGGCCTCCATGTCATTCGCCTCGCAATTTTTTTTAAACGTTAGAGTGATGGGTGTTACCACATCATCCCAGATAACCACGGTATTCACTCTGCACGCTGTAGTATCTGTAGAATCTTTGCATTGCTTTCCGGGCACTGCGGTGCCACTGCCTCTTAAAAGGCCTGACAAATATGAACGCTTCTGAGAAAATTAAAAATAGCGTAAAACTCTCGGCACTGGGCAGTCAACAGCCAGCGGCAAAGAAAAACAGACAACAGACAACAGAACAACCGACAACTAACTGACAAAGGAAATTTTAAAATGCCTGAAAATTTGAGAAGCCAAGCTGTGACTGGAGGCGTGCAGCGCGCGCCCAACCGAGCAATGCTGCGGGCAGTCGGTTTTGGTGACGGCGATTTCACCAAGCCGATTGTGGGGATTGCCAACGGGTACAGCACGATTACGCCCTGCAACATGGGATTAAACGACCTCGCTTTGCGGGCTATTGCGGGTGCAAAGGAAGCTGGGGCGATGCCGCAGATGTTCGGTACGATTACTATCAGCGACGGAATCTCGATGGGAACAGAAGGGATGAAATATTCTCTGGTGTCGAGAGATGTGATTGCGGATTCCATCGAAACTGTTTGCAACGGCCAAAGTATGGACGGGGTGCTGGCTGTCGGCGGTTGCGATAAAAATATGCCGGGGGCGATGATTGCGATCGCCCGCATGAACATTCCTGCTATTTTTGTTTACGGCGGCACGATCAAACCAGGACACCACAACGGACGCGATTTAACCGTTGTCAGCGCTTTTGAAGCAGTCGGCCAATTCAGCGCGGGCAAAATTGACGAAACAGAACTCAATGCAGTCGAACAAAAAGCTTGTCCGGGTGCGGGTTCCTGTGGCGGAATGTTCACAGCAAATACCATGTCGAGCGCTTTTGAAGTGATGGGCATGAGTTTGCCTTATTCTTCGACAATGGCTGCTGAGGATGCCGAAAAAGCTGACAGCGCTGCCGAATCTGCAAAAGTGCTGGTGGAAGCTGTCCGCAAACAGTTGTTACCGAGCCAAATTTTGACACGCAAGGCCTTTGAAAATGCGATCGCCGTCATCATGGCAGTCGGCGGTTCAACCAACGCTGTGCTGCATTTATTAGCCATTTCCAATGCGATCGGCGTTGAACTGTCCCTCGACGATTTTGAAACTATTCGAGCAAAAGTACCAGTGCTGTGCGACCTCAAACCCAGCGGCAAATACGTAGCAACCGATTTGCACACAGCCGGCGGCATTCCTCAAGTAATGAAAATGCTGCTAGAACAGGGTTTGCTGCACGGCGACGCCCTGACAATTACCGGTCAAACTGTTGCCGAAGTGTTAGCAGATATTCCAGCCGAACCCCGCGCCGACCAAGATGTCATCCGCCCTTGGAACAACCCGCTTTACGCCCAAGGACATTTAGCAATTCTCAGGGGAAATCTGGCAACAGAAGGAGCCGTTGCTAAAATTACTGGCGTTAAAAAACCGCAAATTACCGGCCCGGCGCGGGTATTTGAATCTGAAGAAAATTGTTTGGATGCAATTTTAGCAGGCAAAATTCAAGCCGGAGATGTGATTATCATCCGCTACGAAGGGCCCAAAGGCGGGCCGGGAATGCGCGAAATGTTAGCACCAACTTCGGCAATTATTGGCGCAGGTTTAGGCGATTCTGTCGGGTTAATTACTGACGGTCGCTTCTCGGGCGGAACTTACGGCATGGTGGTCGGTCACGTTGCACCAGAAGCACAAGTAGGAGGCACAATTGCTCTGGTAAAAGAGGGCGATTCGATTACGATTGATGCTAACAATCGCTTGTTGCAGCTCAATGTTTCTGATGCAGAATTGGAGCAGCGGCGCGCTCTTTGGCAGCCTCCTAAACCTCGCTATACTAGGGGCGTTTTGGCTAAATATGCTAAGTTGGTTTCTTCTAGCAGTGTCGGTGCTGTGACTGATTTGGGTTTGGGTTAAACTAGGAATTTTTTTTAACCGCAGATGAAGCCAGATAAACGCAGAGGAACGCAGATAAAATCCTATCTGCGTTCCTCTGTGTCCATCCGCTGATATCTGCGGTTACAAAATCCCAAATTAACGGCGTTGATTCAAAAAGCGGCTAGCCATCGACATTGCGTCAGTAATATCTACGTCGCCATCTCCATCTGTATCTAAAAACGTATTCAAAACGGGATTTCCGCCCTGGGCTGGATTTTGGGCGTTGCCGCCGGTTTGTAGCAAATTCAGTATGAGCGGCACCAAAACAGGTATCATCGCCTGCACTGTGGTGTTATTCAAACCAGTTCTTTGGGCTATATCCGTCACTATCTGCGTGAGTTGGCCGGCTCCGAACAAACTCTGTACTGCTTGGGGATTGGGATTTGTACCGCTAAATTGGTTGACAACTTGTTGAGCTTGTGCGTCTCCTGACTGCGATCGCACGTTTTGCAATGCCGATCGCACGTATCCGCCCAAAACCGACATCGCCAACTGAGTCGTACCCGCATCGATGCCCTGGTTGCCGCTCAACTGCTCTACCGCACCGAGAATGTTGCCCAACTGATTGGGACTTGCTTGTTGGTTGGGATTGTCGATCGCGCTCAAAATTTGGTCAAATAGTCCCATAATTTTCGCTCCGTACAGTTGTTTCTCAACTTTAAATTATAGCAACTCCTGTTTTTCAAGATTACCGAAAATAGTTGGGATTTGGGTCTTATAGCAATCATAAATGATTTGTGTAATTCTTGTAGGGTTCTCCCCACGCCCGGTTGCCCCGATGCAGGCTGGGGTAGGCAAAGAAAGGCACTACCCCTACATATTTTTACAACTGATGCGAGGATTGCAATATAACTCATCTATTGGCGTAGCGACAGCCCTTCAAGAAGCAATCTCATACCATTTTAGATTTTAGATTTTAGATTTTAGATTTGGAATGAATTATGGCCTCAGAGTTGGGATCCCGGGCCTGCACTTGCCTTCTTTTTTGAAACTCGTTTCTCCTCTAACTTCTACTCCATGAATTACGGCGTAGGCGAGATATAGCAACCCTAAATCATTCGGGTAATTATTGTAGGGGCAATCCCACGCCCGGTTGCCCCGATAGATAGGGGGTAGGCAAAGAAAGGCACTACCTACAAATTTACATGAATCATTTAGGATTGCTATATAACTCCGCTTCAAACATTTGTGTCGCTAATTCATCTTTTTTAAGATGTTGCCAATTCCATTTAATTGGGTTCATTTGGGAACAATCTTCTGGCAACAAGAAGATATATGACCCCTGCTTCTCCCACTTTGACCCTAACTGTTGGACTTGCCTTAATCGGTGTATTAAGCCATTGTTTTGTAGGATTATGCTGAGCGTCCAAAAGGTTTAACCTAGCCTCTCTCCAGCGTTCTAATTTTCAAGTAATTCGCTTAGGAAATAAGAGTGTTTGTTCATGGCTTAATCCCACTCCACGAGATATGGCTGGTAGTGTTTTACGCTTAATATCAGAAAAGCCCCAGATGAAAGTAATTAAACGCATCACAACTTCTCACTTGGGGGAATAGCGATCTGTATACTGTAGAATTCCCAGTAATCGTCAAGAGTCAACAAATTTGATCGTTACAGCGCCTTCTCCGAGATTTCACTTAATCCAGTAAAGGGTTGAGGGCAATTCCTGTTTTTATCATCTCATGAAAAGGATGCAAAAGCGTTAGCTTAGCGTGGCAGAAATTCCCTAAGTCATTTCCGGCAAAAGCGAACTGTAAGTAAATATAATATTTAGAGAATGTCGTGCAGCTACGTAACTCTTCTCGTTACTATGGCTGACCCCGGGCTACGCTATCAGCTCATGTGTTTAAGGCGAAATGGTTAAAAAAATAATCAGCAAAAAAACCCTATAAACTCATGTTCATTCGTACTACTGCTCTCACTCCCATAGAACTCAGGACTGCGATCGTGCGAGAGCCCTTGGTGGTTTCGCCGGATACGACGGTGATGGATGCGATCGCCCAAATGAGTGGCGTGCGATCGCTCTGCAACACCCCTAGAACGGCGGATGGTCAACTCGACGACCTCCACAAGGAGGCGCGATCGAGTTGCGTGTTGGTAGTGGAAAACGAGCAATTGGTCGGCGTACTGACCGAGCGAGACGTGGTGCGGCTGAGTGCCCAGCAGCGTTCCTTGGAGAATTTGGCGCTCCGGGAGGTGATGGCACACCCCGTCGTCACCCTCCGCGAGTCCGCCTTCACCGATTTATTTTTTGCGATTAATCTGCTCCAACAGCACCACATTCGCCATTTGCCCATCGTGGACGAGCTCGATCGCCTAGTGGGCCTAGTCACTCACGAAAGTCTGCGCCAAATATCTCGACCGATCGACTTGTTGCGGTTGCGTATGGTAGCAGAAGTGATGACCCACGAAGTGATTTGTGCTACGCCAGATTGTTCCCTACTGGCGATCGTCCAACTTATGGCAGAGCATCGCGTCAGTTCCGTGATGATTGTGCACCCAGGCAGAATCTCTACTGAACCGCTACAAATTCCAGTGGGGATTATCACCGAGCGGGATATTGTGCAATTTCAGACATTGGGGTTGAAGCTGGAAACCTGTCGGGCTGAGGCGGTGATGAGTACACCGATTTTTAAGGTCAAGCCAGAGGAGTCGCTCTGGACTGTGCAGCAGATCGTGGAGCAGCGATCGATCCGTCGGTTGGCGGTGACAGGGGAACAAGGGGAGTTACTGGGTATTGTCACCCAGACCAGTTTGCTGCAAGCCCTCAACCCGCTGGAGCTATACAAGCTGGTCCAGAAGTGGGAAGAGAAGGTGGTGCGGCTAGAGGCCCAAAAGGTAGCGCTGCTGGCAAATCGCAACCTTGAGCTCCAGCAACAGGTGGAAGCTCGGACAGCCGCTCTCAACACCAAGGTACAACGAGAGAAATTAGTCGCAGACTTGGCTACCCAAATTCGCTCGTCCCTAAGCCTGCAAACGATTTTGGATACGACTGTGCAGCAGGTGCGGCAAGTGCTCGGCTGCGATCGCGTCAATATTTGGCGGTTTGAAGCCGATCGGGAAATCATTGTCGTGGCGGAATCCACCGACTCGTCCCTGTCTCTGTTGGGCCAACGGGTCAATGAGACCTGCTATAAGCAAGACAATCCTGAGATTTATCGTCAGGGATATGTTCGCGTCGTACCAGATATCTCCACAGCCAACATATCAGACTGTCATCGGCAGATGCTGATCCGCCTCCAGACAAAAGCCAAAATTTTGGTGCCGCTACTGTGTGGCGATGAGTTATGGGGCTTGCTCAATGCCAGCGAAAGCCAGCACCCCCGCGACTGGCAACCGGAAGAAGTTGAACTGATACAAGCCTTATCAGCGCATCTGGCGATCGCCATTGGGCAAGCCACGATCCACCAAAAATTGCAGAATGAACTGGTAAAGCGAGAGCGGATCGAAGCCACCCTGATCGAGAGCGAACAACGCTACGCCTCCCTTGCCGCCGCCGCTCCGGTGGGGATTTTTCGCACCGATGCCGAGGGGCTATGTACCTATGTCAACGATCGCTACTTTCAGATCAGCGGACTCACAACAGGAGCCACTATCGGACAGGGATGGCAACAAGGAGTGCACCCCGACGATCGCGATTGGGTAATTGCCCAATGGGAACAATTCATTCAAGGTAACGACTCTTTTGAACTCGAATATCGCTTTCAACGTCCCGACGGTGAAGTAACGTGGGTTTATGGGCAGTGCGTCGCCGAACTCGATGCCAATGGACATCGGATCGGCTATATAGGCACCATTACCGACATTAGCGATCGCAAACGAACTGAAGTCCGCCTGCAAGAAAGCGAAGAACGCTACGCCAGCCTAGTGGAAGCCGTACCAGTGGGGATTTTCCGCGCCGATGCTAGGGGTAAGTGCATCTATGTTAACGATCGCTGGTTTCAGATCAGCGGACTCACCCCAAAAACCGCTTTCGGGGAAGGATGGCAACAAGGGCTACACCCCGACGATCGCGATCGGGTCATCGCCGAATGGGAGCAATTCATTCAAGGAAATCGCTCTTTCCAACTCGAATACCGCTTTCAACGTCCCGACGGTGCTGTGGCTTGGGTATATGGGCAGTCCGTTCCCGAACTGGATGCAGACGGGCAAGTAGTCGGCTATGTAGGAACTACTACAGACATTAGCGATCGCAAACTTGCCGAAACCGCCCTGATCCAGAGCGAAGCCCACAGCCGAGCCATATTAGCAGCAGTTCCCGACTTCATGTTTCGCATCGGTGCCGATGGTATTTATCGGGGGAGCGTGACAGCCAATCGTCAGCTCGACTTTCTCGGCGGTACAGATTTCGATACCCCAGGTGTGGCGATGGTGGATATGATCTCAGGAGAAATTGCGACGCGACATCTACACCACCTAGAACAAGCCTTACGGACAGGAGAACTGCAAGTTTATGAACAGCAGGTGCACATTGGCCCACGCCTGAAATATGAAGAGGTCAGAGTTGTCAAGAGTGGCGAAGATGAAGCCTTGTTTATGATTCGAGACGTTACGGCTCGCAAACAGGCTGAGCGACAACTCTACCAACTAAACCAACAGCTAGAAGCAAAAGTTGAAGAACGCACCCAAGAGCTTTGGCAAGTCAACAGCCTGCAACGCGCCATCCTCGATTGTGCTGATTACTCCATCATCTCCGTAGACCCAACTGGCATCATCCAGACCTTTAATGCCGCAGCCGAAAGGATGCTGGGTTACAGTGCAGCAGAAGTGGTCGGCAAAGCTACGCCCGCACTCATCCACGATGCAAATGAGGTAATTGACCGGGCATCATCACTCTCTGCTGAACTAGGGCAAAATATTCCTCCCGGCTTTGAGCTTTTTGTTGCCAAAGTACGCCAAGGTATTGTCAGCGAAGAAGAGTGGAGCTATATCCGTAAAGATGGTTCTCGATTTCCTGTGTCGCTATCCATCAGCACCCTCAAGGATGTCAATCAACAAATTATCGGCTTTTTAGGCATCGCCAAAGATATTAGCGATCGCAAACGTGCAGAAGCAGAACTACAGACAGTATCGGATCGCCTCGCTTTGGCGCTCAAATCAGGGGCGATCGGTTGTTGGGACTTCGATCTTGTACAAAACACCGTCTTTTGGGATGAGCGGATGTACGAACTGTACGGTGTCACAAAACAATCTCATTCCCCTCTGCCTTACGACATTTGGGCAAACCGACTACATCCCGAAGACCGCACCGCCACCGAAACATTGCTCCAACAAGCCCTCTTAGGACAAGCAGAATTTGATACCGAGTTTCGAGTGTTGCATCCCGATGGTAGCCTCCACTTTATTAAAGCCTATGGTGTCGTCGTGCCAGACGCCCAAGGCAATCCCCAGAGCATGATTGGGGTCAACTTTGATATTAGCAGAGGCAAGCAGGCTGAACTCCAACGACAGCAGTTAATTCAAGAATTATCAGCCTTTAAACAGGCCTTGGATCAGTCTGCAATTGTGGTCATCACCGATCGCCAAGGGGTGATCTCCTACGTCAACGATCCCTTCTGTGCGATCTCTGGCTACTCCCGCGATGAACTCATGGGCAAAACCCATCGCCTAGTCAACTCTGGCTATCATCCCCCTGCATTTTTCCAAGACCTGTGGCAGACCATTACTAGCGGTCATGTTTGGCGCGGTGAAATTTGCAACCAGGCAAAAAACGGTAGCCTGTACTGGGTTGCTAGCACCATTGTCCCCTTTTTGGACGAAGGCGGGCGACCTTTTCAGTATCTAGCCATTCGCTTCGACATTACCGATCGCAAGTTTGCCGAAGCAACGCTTCGGCAGGAAAATACTTTCCGTCAACAAATTGTAGAAAACATGACTGAAGGGCTGTGCGTTTTCTATGAAGTTGAGGAGTTTCCATTTGTCCGCTTCACAGTCTGGAATCAGCAAATGCAAACAATTACGGGTTACACCTTAGAAGAAATTAACCGTCTGGGGTGGTATCACAGCTTGTACCTGAATAATCAAGAATCTCAAAAACAGACGATTGCCGACCTGAAAAAGATACGACAAGGGGGCAACTTAATCGCCGTGGAAAGGGAAATCCGGCGCCCAGATGGACAGTGCCGCACTATCTCCTTTTCCACTTCTATCCTATTGATGGATGATGAACATCTCTATGTGCTTGGCCTGATCCAAGACATTACCGATCGCCAACAGACAGAGCTAGAAAATCGCCTTTTGAAAGAACGCCTCGAATTTCTTCTGGCATCGAGCCCCGCCATGATCTATAGCTGTAAGCCCTATGGCGACTATGGAGCAACCTTCATGAGCAAAAATATCGAAGCCATTTTGGGCTACAAACCAGAAGAATTTTTATCGGAATGTGGCTTCTGGGCTAACCATATTCACCCAGAAGATGCCCCTAGAGTTTTTACACATTTATCGGCTCTATTTGAACACAACACTCATCAGCATGAATATCGATTTTTGCATCGCGATGGTCACTACGTTTGGCTACGGGATGAGCTGCGTCTGCTGCGAGATGAAGAAGGCACGCCAATCGAGATTGTTGGCTATTTTGCAGATATTAGCGATGTCAAACAAACCGAAGAAACCCTAAAACGACAACTGGCAGCAATTGAGGCGGCGATCGACGGCATTGCGATTATGCAAGGAGATACCTACCTCTATTTGAATCAAGCCCATCTAGAATTGTTTGGCTACGAACATCCCCAAGAACTGGTGGGCAAATCTTGGAAACTTTTGTATTCCCAACACGAGTTAGAACGGTTTGAGCGGGAAGTCTTGCCGGTGCTGGGGCGCGATCGCGCTTGGGAGGGAGAGGCGATCGCCACCCGCAAAGATGGCTCTACCTTTGCCGAAGGGCTATCCCTCACCCTCACAGAGGATGGATTATTGATTTGTGTATGCCGCGATATCAGCGATCGCAAACAAATCGAAGCCCAATTAGCAGAGAGTGAAGCTAAATTCCGGCGGCTGGTAGAAGGGGCTAATGATTTGATCTGGTCATGTGAACCCGATGGGATGCTCACTTATTTGTCACCGCAATTCAAGACCATGTTTGGCTGGGACGAGAGTGAATGGATTGGTAAGCCGTTTATATATCTGGTGCATCTAGACGATCGTCCTTTGGTGGTTACTGATTATCGGGAGAATGTCAAACTTGGTAAAAAGTCAAGTGATTATGAGTTCCGACATCGCCACCGAGATGGCAATTATGTCTGGGTGAGAAGCAGCGCCCGACCTGTTATCAATGCTGAAGGGGAATTGATTAGTATCCAGGGAATTATATCGGATATCCGCGATCGCAAACAAGCTGAACTCGCCAGGGAAAGCAGTGAAATCCGCTTCCGCCGTGTGTTTGAGTCCAGTGTGAGCGGCATGATGTTTGCCGATTTTCAGGGGAACATAATCGATGCCAACGATCGCTTCTTAGAGATGGTTGGCTACACTAGGGAGGAACTAAATGCTGGGATGATTCATTGGGATGCCATGACGCCGCCCGAATATGCCCACGCTGATGTTGTAGCGATGGAGCGCCTGATGCAGGAGGGCGCGATCGATTCCTTGGAAAAGGAATACTACCGTAAGGATGGCAGCCGGATTTCTGTGCTGATCGGAGCCGCACTTCTTCCAGGCTCAGAGGATCAAACTATTTGTGTATTAGTAGATATCAGCGATCGCAAACAGGCCCAGAAGGCTTTGCAAGAATCTCAGCAGTTTCTGCAAACGGTACTCGATACCATCCCGCTTTCGGTGTTTTGGAAGAATCGAGAGTCGGTTTTTTTAGGATGCAATCAGCAGTTTGCCAAAACTCTAGGCTTGCCATCTACGACCGAAAGTATAGGTAAAAGAGATTTAGATATTTGCCAGAAAGAAGTGGAGGCGAACGAGTATTGTGCGATGGATCGGCGGTTAATCGAAACGGGTGAAGCTATATTAGGGATCGAAGAAACGCTAACCCTACCCAATGGTAAACCAATATTTCTCGAAACCCACAAGGCTCCCCTGCGAGACTGCTCAGGTAATATTATTGGTCTGGTAGGCACGTTTCAGGATATCACCCATCGCAAAGAAGCCGAAGCGAGATTGCAACAACAAGCAAAACAGGAACGTTTGCTGGGAGCGATTACTAAACGGATGCGATCGTCTCTGCATCTCGACGAGATTCTCAATAGCACTGTTGAGGAAATCCATCAGCTATTGCAATCAGACAGAACGCTGGTTTATCGGGTTTTTCCTGAAGGGACGGGGGCTGCCATTGCTGAATCAGTTTCGCCAAATAGGCTTAAGCTTCTGGATATCCTCTTCCCAGAAGAGGTTTTCCCCGAAGAGAACTACGATCGCTATATCCAAGGAAAAGTTTATGCCCTCAACGATAGGGAAGATGAAAATGAGTCAATCTTACCCTGCTTGGTTGAATTCCTCGCAGAAATCCAGGTCAGAGCTAAACTCGTAGTTCCAATTATTCTGAATCAAACCCTCTGGGGGTTGCTGATTGTTCATCAATGCGATATTCCGCGCCAATGGCAAGACTGGGAAATCAATTTACTTAAACAAATTGCTAACCAATTAGCGATCGCAATTCAGCAATCTTACCTCTACGAACAGGTGCAATCAGAGCTGGCTATCCGCAAGGAAACACAAAAGGCGATCGCTTTACAACTGCAACGGCAGCGAACTTTGGGAGAAATCGCCCAGCAAATTCGCGAATCGTTGGATATTAAGGAAATTTTGGCGACTGTGACACAGCAAGTCAAAGAAATCTTGCAAGGCGATCGAATCATCGTCATCCGGCTATTTGGCAATGGCAGAAGTCAAATAGTTGAAGAATCTGTGTTGACCGAGTTTCCCGCGCTCAAAAACCATCACTGGGACGACCAACTGTGGTCTCAAGAAATCCTCAACCACTATTCCCAGGGCAAGCCCCGTATCGTCCCGGATATAATGACCGATATGGGGACTAATTGCTTGGTGGAATACGCAAGCGTTGGTGAAGTCAAGTCCAAAATGGTTGCACCTATCCTGCAAGAAGTCCGAAGCAGCCAAAGCCATAGAGGGGTTGCCCCTGGCCCAACCAACAAGCTCTGGGGGGTTTTAGTCGTCCATGCTTGCCGAGAAAAGCGAGTATGGCAAGAGTCTGAAGCGCAACTCCTGCAACAAATTGCTAACCAGTTGGCGATCGCGGTTCAACAAGCTAGCCTATTTGAGCAGTTGCAGCAAGAACTCACCGAACGTCAACAAGCCCAGCAGCAACTCACCGAGCGCAACGAACAACTGGCAGTCTCTAACCAAGAACTTGCCCGTGCTACCCGCCTCAAAGACGAATTCCTCGCCAACATGAGCCACGAACTCCGCACCCCCCTCAACGCCATTTTGGGCATGAGCGAGGGGCTACAAGAGCAAGTCTTTGGTATCGTCAATGAACAACAAATCAAAGCTTTACAAACCATCGATCGCAGTAGCTCTCACTTACTAGAGTTAATTAACGACATTTTGGATGTCGCCAAAATTGAATCGGGTCAAATGGAACTCGATTGCACCCCAGTTTCAATCAATCATCTGTGTCAATCCAGTCTGGCATTTATCAAACAACAAGCCCTGCAAAAACGCATCCAGCTAGAGATTAAAGTGCCACTCAATCTGCCCGACTTATTGATTGATGAACGGCGGATGCGCCAAGTCTTGATCAACCTGCTCAACAACGCGGTAAAATTCACTCCTAACGGAGGACGCATCACCCTAGAAGTCAGCCGTCAACAGCCCCGGGCCGACCCAGATTCTGCCGATTCCTCACCCCATTTTTTGGTCAAAGAAACTCTGCAAATTTCCGTCATCGATACAGGTATTGGTATTGCCCCAGAACATATCAACAAACTGTTTCAGCCCTTTATCCAAATCGATGGCGCGCTGAATCGTCAATATGCAGGCACTGGCTTGGGGCTTGCCCTGGTGAAACGTATTGTCGAACTCCACGGCGGGCAGGTGTTGCTCACCAGCACTGTGGGTGTAGGAAGTTGCTTCACGATCGAATTCGAGGGCAGGCACGGGGGCACTGAATTCGAGGGCAGGCACGGGGGCACTGAATTCGAGGGCAGGCACGGGGGCATCGAATTCGAGGGCAGGCACGGGGGCACTGAATTCGAGGGCAGGCACGGGGGCACTGCCCCTACTGGTGCGCCCTCTTCTGTTGCCCTGGAATCCCAGACAGAACCCCCCATCGAACCCAGCGGGCCCGAACAGGGAGGCTCTCCCTTAATCTTGGTGGCGGAAGACAATGAAGCCAATATCAGTACGGTGTCGAGCTACTTGAGAGCTAAAGGCTATCGCATTCTCTTGGCGAAGAATGGAGAGGAGGCGATCGCCCTGGCCAAGTCACAAAACCCCAATCTAATTTTGATGGACATTCAAATGCCTGGTATGGATGGCCTAGAAGCTATGCAGCAGATTCGCCTCGATCCTAGGTTAGTCGATGTGCCGATCCTTGCCTTAACTGCCTTAGCCATGACTGCCGATCGCGATCGTTGTCTTGCTGCCGGAGCCAATGATTACCTCACCAAACCCGTTAAGCTGAAGCAATTGGCAAGCACTATTCAACACCTTTTAAATTCCCTGGTAAGATAATTCATGAATGTACCATCTGTTTTGATCGTTGACGACGAACCCGATAATTTTGATGTGATTGAAACTCTCTTGAACGAGCAGGATTATCAATTGCATTACGCTGCCAGCGGGCAAGAGGCGATCGCATCCCTCGACATATTTGATCCGGATCTTATTTTGCTGGATGTCATGATGCCAGGAATAGATGGCATCGAAGTTTGTCGGAAAATCAAAGCCATGTCAAAATGGCAAGCCGTTCCCATCATTATGGTGACAGCATTAAACTCAAAATCCGACCTTGCCCATTGTCTCACTGCGGGCGCTGACGACTTCATTAGTAAACCTGTAAATGCTATTGAACTACGTGCCAGAGTTCACTGTATGCTGCGAATTAAGCACCAGTATGACGACCTGCAAAGCTTACTCAAATTGCGCGAAGATATGGTTAAAATGGTAGTCCACGATTTACGCAATCCCCTGGCTGGCATCTTGCTTGGCTTGGAAATCCTAAAAAGCTTAGAGTATCCTAAAGAACAACAACAAATGCAACTGGAACGAATTTACTCGTCAGCACAAGCAATACAGCTATTAATTGATGATTTATTGCAAATCTATTTACTCGAATCCGGTAAAAATCGTCTCAATTACACTGATATTTATCTGTGCGATCTCATTGAATCTGCTATCTCAAACTTTGAAGGAATCGCTGCTAAAAAAAATCAGTTTATAGTCGCTCAATTGCCAGGACAAAACAGTATAAAAGTCTCGGTTGATGCCACGATGATACATCGAATGCTGGACAATCTCCTCTCGAATGCCATTAAGTTTTCCCCACCCAATAGTCAAATCATAGTGACTGTAGAATTCCTCACATCTGGCAAGGCAAAAATTCAGGTTATCGACTCTGGCCCAGGTGTTCCTGATACATTGCGACAAAAAATTTTTGAGAAATACGAGATTGGAAATCTGATGTCTAATGTCTCTCAAATAGGGTTGGGTTTAGCTTTCTGCAAAATGGTCGTTGAGGCACATGGGGGCGAAATTTGTGTCAGAAACAACCAACCACAAGGAGCAATTTTTGAAATCACTTTGGCAGCATAGCTGACGAGTATCAGATGAAATTATAAAATTTTTACCTTATTGAAATGGTGGCAATTATGTCTCAATTTTCTATCTTAATTGTTGATGATGAGCCGGATAACTTTGATGTGATTGAAACCCTGTTATCAGAGCAGGATTATCAATTGCATTATGCTGCCAGCGGGCAAGAAGCGATCGCATCCCTCGACATATTTGATCCGGATCTTATTTTGCTGGATGTGATGATGCCGGGAATAGACGGCATCGAGATTTGTCGGCAAATCAAAGCCATGTCAAAATGGCAAGCCGTTCCCATCATTATGGTGACAGCATTAAATTCAAAATCAGACCTTGCCCATTGTCTCACTGCCGGTGCTGACGACTTCATCAGTAAACCTGTAAATGCTATTGAACTGCGTGCTCGCGTGCATTCAATGCTCAGAATCAAGGAACAGTATGATAATATCCAGAACTTATACCACATCCAAGAAAATACGCTCAATGTCTTGGACAGCACCCTCAATGAGCTGCGTGGCAACTTAGCTTCTACTCTATCCCACGAACTAAATACGCCCCTCAATGGCATCTTAGGCACGATCGGGTTGCTCAAGGACGATATCGAAAACATGGATATCGCCCAAATCCGTGAGATATTAGGCTGGGCACATGACTCGGCCCGTCGCCTAGAAAAATTAACGAAAAAATTCCTGATTTATTTAGGATTAGAACTATCCGCAAGTCAACAGCACAAGATGGAATCTGCCCGGACTCAATTTGTAGCTTCCGCCATTGAAACCGAGTTGACATACCAGGCTCAGAAGGTCAACCGTAGCAACGATATGTTGTTCACTCTTGAGGAAGCGGATATAGCTCTATCAGACCGATATCTATCAACTATTCTCCATGAATTAATTGATAATGCACTGAAATTCTCCTCACCAGAGACAACTATTAAAGTTAGTAGTCAAGTCCTAGGGGAGATGCTACATTTATCTGTACATGACTCCGGGCGGGGCATGACAGAAGAGCAAATTGCTAAAATAGGTGCCTTCATGCAGTTTGAGCGCAAGAGGTATGAGCAACAGGGCACCGGTATCGGCTTAAAAATTGTCAGGAAAATTGTCGAACTGGCAGGAGGAGAGTTCTCAATTACCAGTATCTATCAAAAGGAAACAACGGTACATCTCACTCTGCCAATTGTCCGCAATTAGCATGAGTTTTTCTATCAAGTCCGGTGGCATCGTTATGGAGATTGAGAAGGAATAAATTTGCTTTGCAGGGAGCGGCAACAGATCAAAAAAGAGGAACTAGCAGGAGAAATATTTGACTCGGAATTAGAGCTTGCTTCTGCGGTAATTCATGGGGTAGAAGGTAAAGAAAAAACCATACACAACCTTACAAAACCTATTAAATTTAACTCGAATCACCCTAATTAATCTTTTGTTACATACTGGCGAATTTTGCCACCGACTTAGTAAGGAATGAGAATTACAGCGGATTCCAGGTTTATAAAGTACACCCCAGAAACCGGGTTTCTTCTGGATTTCTCGCCAGAAACCGGTTTTATTCAAGAAACCCGGTTTCTCTGTACTTCACTTACCTGGAAAGTGCTGTAAATAACTTCCACTCTTGAAAGTGGGATGGGCTCTTATAGCCCGTCCACTCATGACGGGCTATAAGAGCCCATCCCACAATAACAATTAAAATTGTAAGTTATTTAATTCGCGAGCCTAAGTTCTCGTGCAAGCTACAATTGCAGACTGCGGGCGCGATCGCACTTTATCTGCACCCGCTACCACTAAAACCCCGCAAATCGCGCCCGCAGTGCGACAGAATCGGGATTTGCGGGTTCGCGCAGTACCATCGGGCGCTCGGCCATTTTAGATTTTAGATTTTAGATTTTAGATTTGCCATGACTGATGACGATCGGCGTAATGTAAAAATCAAAGTATAACCCTTTTATTTGCCACTCCCCTCATGCCTTTGCCGCGCCTGTTAACCTTAATTGCTGCTTTCTGCCTCGCCCTGGGGCTGATTATTGGGCTGGTGAGTTCCTTAACAGGGCTTTACAGTCAAGTTGCGTTGTCTGCTTCTCCGCTGCTGGCTAATTTGCTGATTTTCCTGATAATTGTACTTTTGGGAACCCTAATTTTTGCGCTGGTTTACTATTTTAGGCTGCTGCAACGCCCCCAGAAAGTTAAGGGAAAACGGCCGATTACTCCGAAGATTCCTGTTGTGAAAAGTGAAGCTGCTTCGGAAAATCTTAAAGCAATTCGGCAACAAGTCGATCGCATTCAAGATGAAGTAGCGCGGCAAGCTTTGCTGTTGAGAGCCCGCGAAATTGAAGCTAGCATGGCGAGGGGCAGCGTTCGAGTAGTTGTTTTCGGCACCGGTTCTGCGGGCAAAACTTCCGCTGTGAATGCGTTGGTGGGGCGGATGGCGGGACAGGTGGGTGCGCCGATGGGAACTACCGAAGTTGGGGAAACTTACACTCTGAAATTGAAAGGAATCGATCGAGAATTAGCAATTACTGATACTCCAGGCATCTTGGAAGCGGGAGTTGCGGGGACTTACAGAGAGGAATTGGCGAGGCAGTTGGCGGCGAGGGCAGATTTGATCTTATTTGTTTTGGACGGTGATTTACGCAAATCCGAGTACGAACCGCTGCGGACTTTGGCGGAAATTGGCAAAAGGTCGATTGTGGTTTTTAATAAAGTTGACCTTTATCCCGACACCGACAGAGATGAAATTCTCGATCAACTGCGGCAGCGAGTCAAAGGTTTTGTATCAGCAATGGATGTAGTAGCAATTAGCGCCAATCCGCAAAAAGTTGTCCTAGAAGACGGCACAATTTTTCAGCCAGACCCGGATATTATGCCATTAATTCGGCGCGTCGCTGCGATTTTGCGAGCCGAAGGCGAAGACTTAATTGCGGACAATATTTTGCTGCAATCTCAGCACTTGGGAGACCAAGCGCGCAAGTTAATTGATGCTCAAAGAAGGCGGCAAGCTGATAAGGCAGTAGAGCGATTTCAGTGGATCGGAGCCGGAGTAATTGCCGTAACGCCTTTGCCAGTTGTGGATTTGTTAGCGACAGCAGCAGTTAACGCTCAAATGGTAGTAGAAATTGCTAAGATTTACGGCTGCGAATTAAATATCGATCGCGCGAAAGAATTGGCATTGTCTCTAGCAAAAACCCTAGCAAGTTTGGGAATAGTTGAAGGGGTAATTCAAGTAGTGTCAAGGGCGCTGCAATTAAGCGTAGCGGGGTTTGTACTTGGCAAAGCAATTCAAGCAGTTAGTGCGGCTTATTTAACTAGAATTGCTGGTAAAAGTTTTATTGAATATTTCCGCCATGACCAAGATTGGGGCGATGGTGGCATCGCCGAAGTTGTACAAAGGCAGTTTCAGTTAAATAGGAAGGACGAGTTTGTCAAAGCATTTGTCAAAGATGCGATCGCCCGCGTTGTCGAACCTTTGAACATTTATCAGCAGGAATCGGAACCTGAATTAGAAATGTCAGCCGAATTGGAAGCAGAACCTTTGTATCAGCCACCACAACAAGACGATTGGGAAACTTACAGCAACAAACGAAACGATGACTGGTAATGGGCAAAACAGGGAATTGGGCAAACAGGGAATTGAGAATTGGGTAATTACGATCGTTCAATGAGATGTTCCCTGAGTATGCTTTGTTTAATTTTATTAAGAAATTTTACAATAATTTTACACAGGGGGGAGACTCCGGGGGGAGCAAGTCAAACCGAGCGATCGGATGGAACACAATTTTGATAAGATTGAAGATTGACAACAAAATTTGCTATTGTGCGTCCGGGTAAAAACAATGAGCGATCGACCAATTATTCTCGGTATTGTCGGAGACAGCGCAGCGGGCAAAACCACCCTGACGCGGGGAATTGCCCAAGTATTGGGACCAGAAAATGTCACTGTGATTTGCACTGACGACTATCATCGCTACGACAGAAAGCAGCGGACCGAAATCGGAATCACAGCATTGCATCCCGACTGCAATTATCTCGATATCATGCAGCAGCACCTTAGCCTGCTGCGTACCGGACAAGCAATTCTCAAACCCATCTACAACCACACGACAGGTACATTTGACCCGCCGGAATATATCAAGCCCAGCAAATTTGTCATAGTTGAAGGTTTGCTGGGTTACGCAACCCGAACAATCCGCGATTCTTACGACGTAAAAGTGTATCTTGCTCCTCCCGAAGAGTTGCGAACTCAGTGGAAAGTTAAGCGCGATGTCATGAAGCGCGGTTATACTGAAGAACAGGTGCTTGCAGAAATAAAAAAACGGGAACCAGACTCTGAAGACTTTATTCGTCCTCAGCGCAAATCGGCCGACGTTGTAGTTAGTTTTTACCCGCCCGAAGCGGAAAATGAATCAAATTTGAGCGTCCGTTTAGTGCTCAGACCGACAATTCCTCACCCTGATTTTACTGAAATTTTAGGTCGAGGCAGCGAGAGTTTTAAACCTGCAATTCGCTTGGGACTCGATCGGGATATGGGCAAACCTGTTGACGTTTTGGAAGTAGACTCCCACGCTACCAGCGAGCAAGTAAACGAACTGGAAATGATGTTGTGCGGCGAGTTGCCCCACCTGCGGGGATTTTGTTCCGCCCAAGGCAACCCGGAAATTGGCAAACTGATCGGCACAACTGGCGAAGTTTTGCAAAGTTACCCGCTAGCTTTGACGCAGTTGCTGGTTGCATATCACATGATGAAAGCAATTCATGTGTATTAGTTAGTTGGCAGTTAGCAGTTGTTGGTTGTTAGTTGTTATTGCAATGATTAATAACCAATAACTAATGTACTCGCAAAGTCTGGTTAACAGTGCCTAATTGCTGAAGTGGCATGGAGACTGGCAACTGACTTTGAGGTGCGGGCACCATTTCGCCTCGGAAGTCAAGGAGGGTAACAAGGAGCAGGTAGGCAACTGCTAAAACTATAGAAATCACTCCAGTGATAATAGCAACAAGTTTTGAACGTTCCATAATTGAGAAAATTTTAACTACAGCTAATATTAGTTTAACATTAAAAATAGCAATTATTACTTAACTTATGCAATAGAATATAATCAGGTGCTAGTTATTTCTCTGACAAAAATGGAACCTCTTGTAGATGCGCCAACTTCCATCGAGATGCCCAGAGCTACCCCAGTGGTGGAAACATTTAATCTGGGGAAGTTCTACCGTACTGGCTTCTGGATGAATGAAAAAATTGAATCGCTCAAAAATTGCACTCTGACTATCTCTGAGGGGGAAACTTTTGGGTTGTTAGGGCAAAATGGAGCGGGGAAAACTACGCTGCTGAAAACTTTGCTGGGTATAGTGCGGCCCACTTCTGGCCGGGCGCTGCTGTTGGGGAGGCCTTTGGGCGATCGCACTGTGAAGCAGCGAGTCGGCTATTTGCCAGAAAATCCCTATTTTTACGATTATCTCACGGGTTGGGAATTCTTGCAATTTGCGGCGGGGTTATTTCAAATTCCCTCCTCGATTCAGCGACAGCGAATTCCCAATTTGCTAGACTTAGTTGGGCTATCTCAATCGGCGGCAATTAAAAAACAGTTGCGCCAGTATTCTAAGGGAATGCTGCAACGGATCGGCATGGCTCAAGCTTTGATTAACAATCCAGATGTGGTATTTTTAGATGAGCCGATGTCTGGTTTAGATCCGATGGGACGCTATCAGATGCGGGAGATAATTTTATCGCTGAAAAATCAAGGAAAAACAATTTTTTTTAATTCGCATATATTGTCGGATGTGGAGAAGATTTGCGATCGAGTGGCAATTTTGGCTAAGGGTGAATTAATCTGCATGGGTGCGATCGATGAACTTTTGGGTAATACTGAAACTTACCGGGTTGAAGGTAGGGGAGGCCACTTGAATATCCTGCAAAAATGGATACCGGATATGGAAGTTGATAATGATTTGTGGTACGGTCATTTGCAGGGCGATCCGAAGGAGTTTATTTCTAGTCTGAGCGGTACGGGAGGGCAGTTAATTGGGATGAATTTGGCTAAGCCTAGTTTGGAAGAGTTTTTTATGCAGCAACTGCAAGAAAGAGGGATTTATTCTAGTGGTTGAAGTATAGCCTTTTGAGTTCTCATAGGAGGTACTCATGGGCATAGGGCATACCTCACTTTTTTTGAGAAAGGCTATATCTTAAAAGACGTAGATTGGGATTGATGGTGGCGCGGGGGCGGGTTTACGAGATTGTGGGTTTTGGGCAATTACAGCATATTCCATGTATATGCGGTACACACAATCTTGTCGTAAGCATCGGTGCGTCGCCACCAGTCAATCTGCAAGTTTCATTAAACATGAGCAGATCCGCACCCTACATAACTACAAGATTTAATATCATACAAATCCGAATCAAAATGTACAGGTTATATTATGTCCGGTAGCATCTATGATGTCGCACCATTCCTGTGGAACCTGTAGGGGCCCGTGAGCCAATAGCTTGAAAAGTTGCAGACAGGTTAAATAAACCCACCCCAACCTACCCAAAAACCCTTTATTGACGGCCGGTGCAACATCTCAGATAGCCAGCGGGGACGGGTTTATGAGATTGTAGATTATGGGCAATTATTATTGGTGAACCCGCCCCTACAAGATTTAACATCATACAAATCGGAATCAAACGGAAATGATATTATTTGTGTGTTCGTCGCACCCGATCGCCCTAATGCAAATTTGTTAACTTGGCTAAAACTGATATCTTGCACCATTCTCAATTAGCCGTAGGGGCGGGTTCGCCAACAGCCTTAAAGCTTGCAAATAGGTTCTATAAACCCGCCCAACCCCACGAAAAATCCTCTTATTGATATTGTTGCAAGATGTCAGCTAAAACGGTGGCGAAGAGAGCGGGTTCGATCGGCTTTGTTAAGTGTTCGTTGTAACCAGCGGCGATCGCCCGATCGCGGTCTTGTTCGCTAGCATAAGCTGTCAGCGCCACGGCCGGCAAGCGCTTGATTTTGTCGGATGCGGACGATCGCACTGTGCGGATCGGCGAGTAGCCGTCCTCAACCAGCATAGCGATATCACGGACTAAAATATCCGGCGGCGACTCCTCTCAACTGCCCCTTCTTACTCCGAGGCTGTTTGAGTGGCAGTGTCACCGTAAATGTCGCACCCTTGTCTTTACCGGGACTTTCCGCAGTCACAGTGCCCCCGTGGAGTTGCACCAAGTGCTCGACGATCGCCAATCCCAGTCCCAAACCGCTGTCAGCCCTAGTTTTCGAGGCGTCTGCTTGTCGGAAGCGATCGAACACGTAGGGCAGAAACTCAGCAGGAATGCCCTTTCCGGTATCGCTGACAGTAATTTGCACGTAATTGGGTGATGAAGAATCGCTAACAGCCACCGCAGACAAGCGCACTTGCACATTTCCCCCCGAAGGCGTAAACTTGACGGCGTTAGTCAGCAAATTCCACACTACCTGCTGCAACCTCTGGGCGTCGCCCCACATCAAGCTGACTGCGGGGTCAAGTTCTAACGAAACGGTGACAGACTTGGCATCGGCTGCCAAACGAACTGAATTATTAGCCGCCTCGATCGTCCTTACCATGTAGAACCAGCCGGGTTTCAGAACCAGTTTGCCTTGAATAATCCGGGAAACATCGAGCAAATCTTCCACTAGCTGGATCTGCACCTTCGACTGACGCTCAATGGCTTCCAAACCCGAAGCTAATTTATCTTGGTTGTTGGGGTGGGCGCGCAGGATCTGTGCCCACCCCTGAATCACATTTAAAGGCGTTCGCAATTCGTGGGAAAGAGAGTCTAGAAACTCGTCTTTCCGGCGGCTGATAGCTTCTGCTTCCGCCCGCGCGGCTTGTTCGCGCTCGAGCAACTGAGCGCGCCCGGCCTCGACTTGCTTGCGATCGCTGATGTCGGCGACGATCGACATACAGTTGATATTGCCGTTGCTGTCGCGGACTGGAGTTGCCCACAAACTGATGTCGATCGAGCTGCCGTCTTTCCTTTGGCGGTAGGTTTCCATGCCCGCGATCGCCTTTCCAGCGCGAATTCTTTTCAAATTAGCCGTGAATTCCTCCCGCTTGTCTGCGGGAACGCAGGGCACAAATTGACCTACCGCTTCTGATTCATTCCAGCCAAAAATCCTCTCGGCGGCTGGGTTCCACATTTTCACAGTGCCGTCGTCGCAGTCCAAAACGGTAATTGCTAGGGGACAAGCCTGAATCAAGGCTTCTAAAGTTTGATGGATGTGCGATCGCGCTGCTTCTGCTTCTTTGCGATCGCTGATATCGACGTTCACCCCGATCATCCGCAAAGGCAAACCGCGATCGTCCTGAAACACCTTAGCCCTGCAAGCAATCCAGCCCACGCTTTTGTCCGGGCGGCAAATGCGGAACTCTATGTTTAATTCCTCCCCGGAAGCTGTCGCAGCTTGCACCTGCTGTTCGGTAACAGTGCGATCGTCTGGATGCACCATTTCCACCCAAGTTTGATAGCTGTCGATACCGCCTGCAGGCAGCCCGTACAAAGCCTCTAACTCCGGCGTACAGGCGACCTCGTTGGTTTGGATGTTCAATTCAAAACTTCCGATTTTGCCTGCTTGCTGAGCGATTTGCAGCCGTTGTTGATTCTTTTTGAGTTCTGCTTCCACCCGCGAGATTTCGGTCAAGTCGATGTAGAATGCGACGATCGTCTCTGGTTCGCGGTTGTCCGCGCACAGAGTGGTTCCGCCCATCAGAATCGGCACGCGACTGCCATCTTTGCGGATATACTCTTTCTTGAAAGGAGTTGCGACTCCCTGAACCCGCAGTTCCCCGGCCGCTAAGGCGTCGAGATGCAGGTATTCGGGGGGGGTCATTCTGTCCCACCGTATTTTACCGGAGAGCAAGTCTGAGCGGGTGTAGCCGATCATGTTGAGCAGGGATTGGTTGGCGTAGGCGATGCGGCCGCTAAAATCGCCGATCGCAACTCCGAAAATATTTGACTCGAACAGCCGCCGGAATATGGCTTCGCTTTGCTGCATTACCCGTTTTGCTTGGTTGCGATCGGTAATTTCGGCAATCACGGTGCTGACTCCCAGGAGTGTTCCTGATTGATCGCTCACGGGGTAAAAGCTGATTTGCCAATCCCGCAAAACTCCTGGCTGTTGCTTGGTTTCTGCCTTAATTTCCAAGTCGAGCACGGGGGTTTGTGTCGCCAGCACTTGGCGGTAAATTCGCTCTACAATATCTGCCATTTCGGGAATTACTTCTCTAACGGTGCGCCCGATGTGTTCTGGGATCGATCGGCCGTTGATCGCAGCGAGGCATTCGTTCAGGCGGATGTAGCGCAAATTTGTATCGACAAAGCACAGCCCGACTGGTGTGGTTTTGTAAACTAAGTCTAGTTCTGCTAGTTGGCGGCGAATGCGTATTTCGTTTTCTCGAAGTTGATTTTGGGCTTGTTTGCGATCGGTGATATCTAGTACGAAGAATGCTCCTTTGTCTGTGCATCCTTGGAAGTTTCCGCCGCCGACTAAAACTGGGAACCGCGTGCCGTCTTTGCGGATGTATTCTTTTTCAAAAGGCGCGCAACTTCCTGATGCTTCGACTTGCGCGAGGGCAATGCGATCGAGTTCTAGATATTCTGGCGCCGTTAGTTCTAACCAGCGGATCTGTCCCGAAACTAAGTCTTCCCTCGTATATCCGATCATTTCCAGCAAGGCGTCGTTAGCGTCAGTAACTTCCCCGTTGCCATCCCAGAAACCGATGCCTATCATGTTAGATTCTACCACACTGCGGAAGCGCATTTCGCTTTCCCGCAAAGCTAATTCTGTTTGTTTTGCTGCGGTAATATCTGTGATAATTAGGCCAACTCCGATTATTTCTCCCATTTCATTTTTCACTGGGTAGTAGTTGGCTACCCAGTAGCCGAAATATCCTGGTTTTCCATCAGGTTCGCCGCTAAATTCTATGTTTAAAACAGGCTGACCGGTGTCTAAAACTTGCTGAATAATCGGGGCAAATTTGGCGGCGGATTCTGGCAACAATTGCCGGAAATCTTGGCCGATATGCTGTTCGGCGGGCAAACCGTGGAGTTCTGCTAAGACTTTATTGATACGGATGAAGCGCATTTCGCGATCCAGAAAGCAAATGGCTAGGGGAGATGCTTCTAACAGCGCGTCAATTAAGGCAAAGGATTGCGATGTTTGAGATAGTGCTTGTTGCGCTTCTGCGTAAAGTCTGGCGTTGTCTAGGGCGATCGCCACGCGGTATGCTAAATCTTCTAGCATTGCCATGTCTTCTGCACTGTAGCGGCGGCCAAACTTTGAGGTAAAGCAAGTGATGGAACCCATTACCCGCCCGCGAGCTCTCAGCGGTACGCAAGCGTGAGATCCGATATTGAGCGATCGCAATATTTCCAATTCTGCTGCATTTTCGGCTCCTGCTGCTAAAATCTCCTCATCCACTTCGGCAATTAGTTCGGATTTGCCGCAGCGGATTACCAGCGGATAGCCGTTAACAGCATTTTCGGCGATCGAACTGCGGATGCTGAAGTTATTAATAGTCTCAACTGTGGAGGGTTCTGCGTGAGCCACAGCGACTAGACGCACTTTTGACCCCGTTTCGGTCAAATGAATGCAGCACCCATCCGCGATCGAATTTATTGCTAATTCGGCTACCTTTTGCAGCACCGTTTCCCCGTCAAACGCATCAGCCAGCATTTTGCTGACTTCTGCTAAAAATGCCGACCGCTGCTGTTCTATTTCCGCTTTTTCCCTTGCTGTTTGCTCAATTGTTAACTGCAATCTTTGAGTTTCCGCAAGTTTTATTTCTGTGATATCGCGGGCGACAATTAAGGCTGATTCTGGTACGCCATTTTTGTCAAATTCTGGAACTACGCGGGATTGATAACTTCGGATGCCGTTGATTGAGAAAGCCTGAAATTCTACAATTTCTTCTTGACCTGTTTCTAACACTTTGTGCAGGGTTTCATCCCACATCTGGCACACTTCCGGCGGCATTCCTATTTCTTGACTGGTTTTACCCAGGAAGAATGAAATTGGTTTTCCTTGGCTTCTTTCAACGGCTTGATTGACATAAATATAACGCAGCTCTTTGTCAGTGCGGATAATCACATCTGGCGTATTTTCTAGCAGCGTTCTCAGTTGCTGTTCGCTGCTTGCCAAAGCTGCTTGCGCTTGTTGTCTTTCCGTGACATCTCTCACCGTGCCCACGTATCCGATGAGTTCGCCGGAGTCGCAGAACATCGGCGATGAACAAACGTTAATCCAGCGCACAATCCCCTCTGGTGTTTGCAGGCGATACTCGATCGCATATTCCCCACCTTGCCGAGTATAATCCAGCCATCGGCTCAATACGCGATCGCTGTCTTCCGGGTGAATGCACTTCTCCCAACCGTCTCCTAAAAGTTCTGTCAAACTCAAGCCGCAAATAGCCTGACAGCGTGGGTTTGCATAGGTGTAGCGCCCCTGGGAATCGGCCATAAAAATGCCGACAGGCGAACAGGAACTTAAACAGCGAAATCGTTCTTCTTGAGCTTGCAGCGCTTCTTTAGCTACTGTCAGTTCTGCTGTGCGTTCTTTGACGCGAGTTTCTAGGTTAGTGTAGGATAATGCTAGGGCTATTTCCGCTTTTTGGCGGTCAGTAATATCGATGCCAGTTCCTATCACATATTCTACCAAACCATCGCCATCTAAAGTTACAGTGTTACACCAAGAAATTAAGCGCTTATCCCCATTCTTTGTGCGCCAATAATTTTGATACTCGCTGTTAAAATTTTCAACTTTTAATTGTCTAAAAATTGTTTTTACTGGCTCTACTTCTTCGGAGATCAAGAACACATCCCAAACACATTTATTGAGCACTTCTGCTGTCGAGTAGCCTGTTGTTTTTTCGCAAGCTTGGTTAAAGCGCACAATCCGTCCTTGGTTGTCTAGGACTACAATTAAGCAAGCCGTCGTGTCAATTACTTTGGAAATAATATTACGTTCAATTTCTATTTCTGGTTCTGCGAACTTTAAGCCAGCATACCAAGCGATAACCGCAGCGGCAAAAAGTAAGATTGCAGGAACTTCCTCGAAGAAAAAAAGTAACAGAGTTGTCAGCAGTAAAGCCGTGCCGGCACTAAATGTAGCAATACTGTAAGATTTAATGGGTAAGGGCAAGACCTGAAACCGACTCATTTTGGTTGACCTGTAGCGATGGCGCGATCGGATCAAATCTAATCGCTTATTCAGTGGACAAAAGTGGATTATGCGGCATAACTGTATCCATCGACTCTATGAACCCCAAGGCAATATTTAGCCCTAACGGGGCTAACCTTGCCCACCTGTGTAACCATTTCAAACACCCCCGTTGCGCGAACACTTAAGCGCCCAACATGAGTTCCGGCAAATTTCCCAGTAGGCAAAATAGCACGAATTATATCGCCAGTTTGAAAGCCAAAAAAAGCTTTCTGTCTAGTACGATGTCTGATGGGAAACCCATATTTGTTAGTCGTGCACATTCGGCGAGTTCCCCATCCTTTTGCAGTTATCAACAAGGGCTTGGTAATTTTTATCGACAACTTTTCCACCACGCCAACACAAGCAGCGTCTAAGTAGTGACGCTTTTGAACACCTAATTTGACGCGATTGAATTTGGTTCGACCACCAGTCCCAAGATCGACTGGCAATCCAGTTTCTTTAAGCCTTTGATACAATGCCCATCGGGTAGAGTTAACAGCAGCAGCATCTTTTAATGGTAATTTTGAAGCGGCTAAAATCCGCCTGAGAACATCAGGTTTCTTACTTAGGAATTTCTCAATTGGGTCATTTCCTTTTTTCTGGTTGCAATCATGGCAAGCCAAGGTAAGGTTGCTAACCCGATTTGTCCCCCCTTTGCTCGACGCCAAAATATGCTCAATTTCTAACCGAGTATTTTCTACTCCACAGTAAGCGCATTTCCTTCCCCATTTTGCTAACAAATATTCCTTGACTTCAAACCCTGCTAACTCGCCTCTTTGATACTCTGTACCACTGATTTCCGGGTTCATCAAAGCTTGCGTATCAAACCGTACTAACTCCTGAGAAATACCCGTAATAAGCGCCCACTTTATGAGCCTATTCACCCAAGTTAGAGTAGTTTTCACTCGATGATATAGCGTCGGAGCTAACCAGCCTTTTTTACGGGTTCTATTGAGAAATCGTGGTTGACGATAACGAGTTTTACGATGCCGCCGATTACGACGAATGGCTCTGCGGGATTCCAATGAATCTTTGATCGCTTGCCCACGATGGGTTAATTCAGCACCCCAGATAACCGCATCATTGAGTAATGCTAGGCCAGTAGTTTTAGATCCCGGGTCTATTTTTAACTGGATAGGCTGAGTTATTTCTGCTGATACAGTTTTTAAGATGATCGTAAAAGGAAAGTGACGAAAAACGGCAGCTTTTCTTTGGGTAAGAAGTAAACGAGCTAATCCTGGATGAACAGGATTAAGGGGGCGTTTGTTGGTGTCAATAACAAAGACAAAGTTGGACATCTTATTTAAAACTCTGATTGCTCAGGTAATTTTTTCCTCGTCAAAGTTACTCCGGCTTGTTTGGCTCAACTCACTTCCTTAGCTAAATACAGATGTTTAAAGTTGAACGACAGAGCAAAAAGCTGGAAAGCACTTTTTGGTGTCTTGACCGGAGTAACGTAGCTATTTGCTGAGACTGGCTATCTCTCACCAAATGCACGGGTTGTCCAGTGTTGTTTAGTGTTTAGCCGATAGCACTATTGCTTATGTCGATGAAACAACCTTGTTAAAACTTAGTTAAAACTAAGTATTTATTTTTTATATACAAAACCACATTTGTCGGCTCTTTGCCATCTTCCCAGAGATAGATTGGCTGCGGGATTGCTGCTGAAGCAACTGCTATCATAGATCGAGGGACAAATGAGATTATCTAATTTCTGGGAGAAATAAGCGAGTGAATCACAAGCTGGCCAAAATTATCGGATTATTTTTCGCAGCCGCCACCCTCTTTGGATTCGTCGGTTATGCGCTTCAAAATCCCAACTTCGCCAGCAGCTCAGCGATGTCGATCGGCTTCCCCAATCTTACCACCGCGGCCGTCGGGGCGATCGACAACAAACGATCCCAAATCTATCTCAACGGAAATTGGCAATTTGTCCCCGCAGTTGGCAACCCCCAAAACCCCCCCGTCTCGCCAAATTGGGGATCCATCCAAGTACCCGGAGACTGGCAAAAAGAAAACAACCAATCCGTACCTGGAATCATCACTCGCGGCAGCGGCAAAGATTGGGAAAACTTCAACAGTAAACAACTATCAAAAGCTTGGTATCAGAGAAAAATAGACATTCCCGGCGACTGGACAAACCGCCGAATTTTTCTCGACTTAGCCAGAGTCAGCACCGATGCAGTCATCTTTGCCAACGGCATTAACTGCGGTCAAATCCCCTGGCCCTACGGCACTATTGAAATTACCAAAGCAGCAAAACCAGGTCAAAACACCCTATCTATTTTAGTCGTGGCAGTATCCGATGAAAAGGAAAAAGCCGTCATCATGGGCCCCACAGAAATCTACACAGAAAAATCCAAATTGGAATCGCGGGGAATCATCGGCGAGGTAAGGCTTCTGAGCCTTCCCCCAGGCCCGTTAATTAGGGACGTATTCGTCCAAACTTCCACCCGAAAAAAGCAAGTTAAATTAGATATTGAACTCAAAGACGTTGCCCAAAGCGGTCAAGTAGAAATAATAGCGCAAATGCTGGACGAAAAAGGCAAAATAGAACAAAAATTTACTGGCACGGCCAAGGTTCAAGCTAAACCTATTCAAACCGTCCAAGTTCAGTGGAATTGGCCAAATCCCCGTCTTTGGGATGTCGGGCAACCAAACCTTTACACCCTACAATTAGAAGTAAAAGGCCGCGGCATTGACACGCAATACGACCAACCTTTTGGCTTCCGCGAATTTTGGATAGAAGGGCGCAAATTTTTCTTAAACGGAACTGAATTTCGGCTGCGACCAAACTTGCACTCCGATACTTGGCAAGGCGGCACAGTAGAAGTTGCTGATAGCCTAATTGATGGCTACGTAAAAGCAGGTTTTAACATAACAGAAATGTGGCCTTGGAATCACGACGAACGGGGTAGATGGCACTTCCGAGAGTTATTTTCCGAAAGAGCAGACCTCAAAGGTTTTCCCATTATGGCTCCCGCTTTAGACATTAGTCCTATCGCTTGGAACGGCAAGTGGAAGAACCCCCTGTGGAAAAACCGCTGGAAAGACCGAATGGTGATTGAAATGCGCCGCTACCGCAATCATCCATCAGTATTAATGTGGGCGACAAGTCCTAATTTTTTCGGCAACGCTGACGATTTAAATCCCCGTCGCATCGGCAAAAGCAAAGTAGAAGGAACTCTCAGTCCCTCGGAAAACCAGCGTTTGCGGGTCAACACTCCCCTAGGAAATGACGCTTTAGCGACGATTAAATCTGCCGACCGAACCAGACCTGTGATGGTACACCAAGGCGCACACTTCGGCGATGTTTATGCGCTGAATTCTTATTTAAATCTGATTCCCTTGCAAGAACGAGAAGAGTGGATTTCTGAGTGGAGCAAAACCGGGGAAAGGCCCTACATGGCAGTCGAGTTTGGGACTCCTCTGCACGCAACGATGATGCGGGCCCGCAAAGGTTTTGGTCAGGCAATTGTCAGCGAACCTTGGATGACTGAGTTTGCGGCAATTTATTTTGGCAAGCAGGCTTACGAGTTGGAAACTGCCGCTTATAAATCTAAAATTCGCGAGCAGTTTATCAATGGTCAGGAGTATCAAAACTGGCATATTAAAAAAGAGTTGGATTTTGCACCCGCTTTTCAAAAGTTGCAGCAGTTATTCAGTACAAATACTTGGCGGAGTTGGCGGACTTTTGGAATGTCTGGGGGGATGATTCCTTGGAATGACGGACATGGTTGGGAACTTTCCGAAGCTGGCAGAAAAAAGGTGGATATTGGGGCATTTAAACCTGGTCGCCGGGGAGTTTATTTGAAGCAAGTATCGAATAATCTTTTGAATTATTACCAGCCCGAAGCTTTCACTGTTCATCCTGGGGGCGAGGCAATTATGAATAATAATAGCTCGACTTTGGCTTGGATTGCTGGTGCTAGCCCGGTTTTTACTGCGAAAGATCACAATTTGTTTGTGGGCGGAAAACTGGCTAAGCAAGTAGTGTTAATTAACGATACGCGGACGGCGCAAGAATTTGCGTTTAATTGGCGGGTTTTGGTGGGGGGGGAAGAAGTTAAAAAAGGCGAGCAAAAAGGGACGATTGAGCAGGCAGGAACGCTGTTTTTCCCAATTGACGTAAAATTGCCAAATACCATTTCTAGCAAGGCTGACGGCGAAATTCGCTTGACTGCGCGAGTGGGCGATCGATCGCATTCTGATACATTTGCTTTCCGCGTTTTTCCCAAACAATCCAACATCAAAGATGCGGTGACAATTTTCGACCCAGCGGGCAAAACATCGGCCATGTTAAAACAATTAGGTTATCAGCTTGTACCGTGGAATGGTTCGCAAGTTTCATCGTTATTAATTATCGGTAGGGAAGCATTTTCTAGCGGGCAAAATTTGCCGGGAAGTTTAGAAAATTTTGTCCAAAACGGCGGCAAAGTAATTGTGTTTCCCCAGCGCAGGGACTGGCTGGAAAATACAGGTTTCCGGGTTGCTGCCCACGTCAGCCGCCGCGCTTATCCAGTTGACAGCAACCATCCCGCAATTAGCGGTTTAGACAGTGAAGATTTGCGGGATTGGGTGGGGGAAAGCACGTTGCTTGAAGCTTATCCAGATACGATCCAAACTGGCCCTAATTTGAGTCCGGCAAATAAACCTTGGTACGGCTGGCGTTGGGGAAATCGTGGCGGTGTCAGTAGCGCTTCAATTGAGAAACCGCACCGCAGCGGTTGGCGCCCCATTTTGGAATCAGAGTTTGATTTAGCTTATTCGCCGCTGATGGAATTGGATTACGGAAAAGGGCGGCTGATTTTAAACGAGTTGGATTTGGAAGATCATTATTCTGTAGATGCTGGGGCGGCGCAGCTAGTGCAACAAATTGTGAGTTACGGGATGAATTCTCCGGTACTTGGAAAGCCGGATCAAGTGGTTTTAATTGGGGGAGATGAAGATGCCCAAAAGTTGGATAGTTTGGGGGTAATTTATCAGCGCGCTAGTTCGCTTTCTAATGATGTGGGTTTGGTGATTGTGGGGAGAGAAGTGAATCTGAAAGATGCAGCTTTGCGCGGTTATTTGAATGCTGGTGGGAAGGCGTTTTTCTTGCCGCGTCAAGTGCCTGCTGCGGGTTTGGGCGTGGGTTTGCAGCAAGCGCAGGATTTTGGGGGTTCGCTGGCGGTTCCGAGTTGGGATGAGGTGAAGGGGGTTAGTGCTTCAGATTTGCGATCGCGCTCTTTTTATGATACTTGGTTG
The DNA here is from genome assembly GCF_036705565.1 of Microcoleus sp. AT8-B5. NCBI lineage: Bacteria > Bacillati > Cyanobacteriota > Cyanophyceae > Oscillatoriales > Microcoleaceae > Microcoleus > Microcoleus sp. AT8-B5. Next base: position 214,009 of record NZ_JAUBUY010000005.1, on the reverse strand, counting down.
ATTAAGTCTGGGGGAGAAGTCGGTGCTGACGGTTTGTTAAGTCGGGTAAAAGTTGGCAAGGGTGTGGCGATTTTTTCTCAGATTGAACCCGACAGTTTGAATGCTGATACTAAGACTTATTTGCGTTTTACTCGCTGGCGGCAAACGAGGGCAAATGCTCAGATTTTGGCTAATTTAGGGGCTAGTTTTAAGGCGGATGAATCTGTGTTTAACGGTTCGAGTCTGGAGTTTTATCACTGGGATTACAGAACGGATTTTGAGAAGGGGGATGATCCTTATCGGTATTATCGATGGTAGGATTTTTTAACCGCAGAGGGCACAGAGGACGCAGAGGAAGAGAAGAGAGAGATGAATAATTTAGTCCGGGACGCATTTCGATCGAAGAAACCGGGTTTTTTACTAAATCTGTGGTTTGCAACGAAGTATTTTCGTAAAAAAACCCGGTTTCTGGAGTCCGGTTCATAAGTCCTAATACTGTTAAATATCAAAGGTCAAAGTGACGGCGGAAGCGGGGGTCTAGTTTGTCTGTTTTCTTTTGGTTGCAGGTGCCGCAGAGGGTTTGCAAGTTGCTGATGTCGTTGCTGCCGCCGCGCGCTAGGGGGATGATATGATCGATCGACAGTTGGGTTTCTAGCTTGGTTTGGCCGCAGCTTTGGCATTGGTATTTATTGCGAGTGAATACATATTTTCTGACTTCTGGGGGAATGGGAATTCTGGGGGTTTTAGTCATGAATTGTTCGGTTGAGTTTCTTGATTGAGAAGTTGGCGGCGCAAATCGTCAAGTGGTGATTCTGGCGGGCTGATTTCTAATTGATTGCTTTCTGGTGTTTCTTCAACTTCAGGTTCGTCGGGGCAAAACTCTATAGTGACATTGAGTTTGAGCTTCATCTTTCCTTTCTTCCAGCCCTGAGCACCCACTCTGAGAATTTCACAATCTATACCTTCACCAAACCAGTTCTCATAAGCATTAGGTTGTTGGTCAGTATTTGAACCTACATAAATGTATAGTTTTTGTTGACTCAACAAGTGAGTGAGTTTCTCTCCTAACCCATATTCAGGCAAAACTCCATTTACTGTTTCCTTGAGTTTTTCTACTTTAAGCATTGCGTTACCGAAAGATAAAGCATCCTCATTACCGCAGTTGTGAAAATCAAATTTATCTTCCATATTCTTGTTGTCCTCACGTAAGTCTTATTTAATCTACTCTTTCTAATTCCAAAGCTACCATCAAACAGCGATTAATGTGGTTTATGGCATCATTTGAAAGGGAACCCAGTTTCCGGGTAATCATTGACTTGTTGAGGGTAAAAATGGACTCGCACCTAACTACAGACTCAACTCTAATACCAGCTAATACAATTTCATCTCCTGTTATCAAATATTGAGTGGTAGTCAAAGGGCGAGTTGTCTTAGAAGTACAAGGTACAACCATCACATCGTCAAGAATTTGATTGAGATTATCTGCCGAAATTATCACAGCCGGACGCAGTTTAAACTGTGTTAGCTGAGTAGAAGGCATCGGCACTTGAGCCAACACTACATCACCGCGTCGTAAGTTCATCGGCAAATATTTCGTCATAAATGTCATTTTCCGCACTCAGCCACTCTTGATAAGCTTGGGATACAAGCATCGGCTGAATAGGTTCTTTTCCACTTTTCAAGAAGAGGGCTAGGTTCAGAAGTGTTGCTAACTTATCCTCTGGAAGTTGCTCGATTATTGTTAGAAGTTTTTGGCGAATGTTCATAGGATTAAAATCGCTCTTTGTTGGCTATTATAGCACAATAAACACAAAAAAGAAACCAGGTGAATATTAGTCACCCGGATTTCAATCATTCACCATCCACCGAAACACTATCATTTTGTCCAATTACAGGCAACAAATGCTCGTGCAACTTCATCGCCTGCAAACAACTATTAATCCCAGAAACCGCCCGATCGTACTCTTGAATCTTTTGCTCATTCTCAGCTTGCCGCCGCAGATTCCCAGCAATCTTTTCCTCCGCCTCCTGTGCCAAAGTTTGCTCCAAATAATCGCGGGCTTGACTGTATTTCTGCAAAATATCATCAGCTTGCTTTTGGGCCAGCGGCAACAAATGCTCTTTCAGGGTTTGGTTGACAGTTTGGCGGAAAGTTTGCCGAATAGTTCTAGATACTTTTGGCTCAAAATCTAGCCGCAATAATTGCCGAATTGCCGGTTGGGCATCTACCATATTTTCGCAGTCGAAACCTTGAGAAGTTTGCTGCAATGTTTCCCGGAATTGATAAATTGAAAATGTGCCTTCGTCGTAAAAACGGGGACTTTCTCGCACGTAGCGATCGCACTCAACGCCCGCCGCATTTACCAAAGCATCAGAAACCCGCTTTGATAACTCCTCTAACTGCTGTTCAATTCCCCCATCATTCCCCAACAACCGATAAAGTAATCGATAGTATTCTGACTTGCGAACGCTATCTTTCAAATACTGGAAATAATTATCAACCAGTGATTTAGTAGCCTCTACTAAAATATCTTCCAACTGATTCGCTAAATAATAAAGTGCTTCAACTAAAACAGCAATTAAAGGTGCTGTAGCATTGCGGGGATGATTCCGTAAAGTACGTCCGTAAGCCGCCTCAACAGAAAATCCATCTAACAATTCATCCAAGCGCCGGATCATCCGAGATTGCAGTTGCCGAAAGTCTATATCGAAAATATCGCATCTGTTCATAATCATTTCATTGACTTCTTCGGCGATATGTTCCCGAAAATCCTGTCCGACTTGCTGCAACTCTTGATTTAGTCGCAAAAGTTCCTGTGCTTTCATTGCTTCAATTTCACGGGGCTGGCTGTCCAAATTCCGCTGAATTGTTTGGTAATGTTTCCGCAGTTGAATGCACAAATCTTCTAAGTCGTCAGCGAGATTTTTGAACAGTTGCGGGCGTTTTTCTTCTGTGAGGTAACGGGTGATGGCTGTGCGAAAATCTTCGATGCCGCTATCTTGAATTAATTGAGTAATTAATGGTTGTCCTTGCTCTGCAAGAATCCGCACGTAGTTTTCATTTGGTGTTTCGTAGCTGTTAACTGAAATCCGAAATTTGCTCGGAGATAGCTTGCCGGAATTCGCACAGTAGCGATTAAATTCACTAACAAATTGCGGAGTCTCTTCACTATTACTAAAAAAATCTGAATCTAATTTATCATCTCCAAAAACTCGCCCTTTACTGGTGGCAAAGATTGTATTTAAACCAAAGCGATCGCGCCCTGTTGTCCCTCGAATCAAACTCCCGTAAAACCCCAACAATCCGCTAGTTTTATAAACTCTCGCAGTATCGCGAAAGTCGGAATTAATCAGATTTTCTAAGCGCTGCCGCAGTTGCGTGTTGTACCAAGTTTCGTCAATGCGGTTGAAAATGTAAAACAGTCGATCGCGAATTCCCGGATTTCCCCGTGTTTTTTCCATCAACTCGGTTTCTTCCGTCGTCATTTCCCCAGACGAAGCTGCTTTCAAAACGCAGACAACCGCCGAAGTATCGGGGCTTTCAATCTTATCATAAGTCAATTCTGCATCCCGTTGCACGGGTGCATCAATTCCCGGCGTATCGATAATAATATTGCCATCTTGCAGCAGCGGATGATAACAGTAATATTCAACTCGCTTGAGTACAGCACTGTTACTACCGCGACGGGCATAACTAGCAGCTTCCTTGAGATTGGAAAAGTTAAACTGTTCCATCGAGTAGGTAGCGTTTTCGAGAGTTTGGATGCGATCGCGATTTGCCTCAAAACCTTCTAACAGCAGCATCAAAGCCTTAGCTTTTTTGGCTAACTCGGATTTATTTTCGCCGCCTTCCGTTTCAATAATTATGTTACATCCCTGAGACAACAGCGACACTACATCTGTTTGATTAATATTAAGTTCAGTAGCTAAACCTAACTGATGGCACAGCACAGAAGCTTGCTGGCTAATCTCAAACTCGCTCAAAAAAGTGAGAACAACGCGCTCTTTTTCCGGCTCAGCAAAGGCGATATAACATTCCGTACCTGTCGCGTGTCCTTCTGCACTGTAGAGCAATTCTCGCTCCAGCAAAGCATTAATTAGCATGGATTTTCCCGCACTGAAAGCGCCAGCAAACACAATTTCAAACTCAGGAGAAATTGCCTTTTTCAGAGAAGCTTGTACCGCCGTGATATCTTGTTGTCGCAAAGAAGATTCCTGACGCAGCAGTTGCAGTAAGGAGTCAACTTGCTCTTGCAGATTGTTGCATTGAGGGGGCATTTGAGTCATGGCGGCAGACTGCTCCTGATTTTGGGAAAATTACCTTATTGTTAATTCTCTGCTAGTTCAGGAATAATCACAACAGTAATTTTACTTATGCGATCCAGGATGGCTGAAAGTGCGATCCTCTTCGAGGGCTGCGCTAACGGCTATTCTGGCGACAAATCCTATCGTTTACGGTTGTTTCGGAATTATTAAACCGCAGAGGCCGCAGAGGGCGCAGAGGAAGAGAAGAGAGAGATGAATAATTGCTATACCCACGCATTTGATATCGTCTATTTACAGCCAAGTGGCTAAATCTGATATGTCCGTAAAATTTAGCCAAGCATCTCCTAATTTTTCGTACACGATTAGTAGTAAGGCGCGCATTATTGCGCCCCTACAAAATTAAACTGGCGCATTGCGTACTCTATATTAAACCGATAAATCCTGACGCGGTTTAAAAGACTCAACCTGTCGCAACTTCTCGTACAATTCTCGTTCCTCTTCACTAATTTCTTTGGGAATTAACACCTGAATTTCTACCAACTGATCGCCCCGATCGCCATTTCCTGTTGGATAGCCTTTGTTAGCCAGCCGCAACCGCTTTCCAGAGGTTACTCCCGGCGGCAATTTCATCTTTACCAAGCCGTCTAGCGTCGGTACTTCAATATCTCCCCCCAACACCGCTTCGCTGGGAGTCAGTGGCAATTCGCAGCAAATATCCGACATTTCCAAGCGAAAAAATGGATGGGGAGAAACCGTGATTTTCAAATATAAATCTCCGCCGCCCATACCTTGATTTCGCAAGCGAATCCGCTGGCCTGATACCATAGCAGGAGGCAGAGTCACCTCGATCGCTCGCCCATCTTCCAGACGAATTCGCTCGGTACCGCCCGAATAAGCCCTTTCCAAAGGCAGAGTTAGCCTGGCCTCAATGTCCCTTCTCGTTTCGCGATCGTCCACATCCCTTCTGGTTTCGCGATCGACTGTTTCTCGTCGCATTTCGCGATCGACTGTTTCTCGTCGCATTTCGCGATCGACTGTTTCCCGTCGCATTTCGCGATCGTCAAAATCCCTTCTAGGTGGGCGAGAATTAGCCACATAACTCGTTTTCTTAGAAGCCGTATTCCACGGTTCAGAGGAGGCTACTCCCTGTGTATCATTCGCTGTCGCCATCCTCACTTCCCGGCGTCTTCCGAGCACTTGATCGAGAAATTTATTAAAATCCGAGTAATCACTAAAATCGACATCTTCGGTCGGTTTTTTCCGGGTAGTTTTAGTGTTTCCCCAAGTTTTGAAATTGGGAAGTCGCACCCCTTGCTTGCCTTGAAATCCCTTTTGTTTCCAGAATTTACTAAACTGATCGTATTGAGTTCGCTTCTCAATATCGGAAAGAATATCGTAAGCTTCATTAATATCCTTAAACCTATCTTCAGCAGATTTATCCCCTGGATTTACGTCAGGGTGCAACTGTCTGGCTAGCCGTCGATAGGCTTTTTTTATCTCATCAGCCGTGGCATCTTTGGGCACTCCCAAAATTAGATAGTAATTGCGAAAATTCTGCATAGTTAGTCATTAGTCATTAGTTATTAGTCATGAGTTATTAATTATTAGTCATTAGTCATTAGTCATCCTCCTTCCCTGCTTCAAACTAGGGACTAATGACTAGGGACTAATGACTAACCACTAATTAGAGCCAATCGTCGTCATCATCCCAATCGTCGCTTTGATTTTGATAAGGGCGAGTGGGGCGATTAGCACTGCTTCTACGATCGCCCATACGATCGCCCATTCGATCGCCCATTCGATCGCCCATACGATCGCCCATACGATCGTAGGGGCGATCGGGAATTGGATCGACAGTCGATCGCCTGTACGGTTTAGCATTGGTATAATAGCTGCTATCATCGCTGCGCCGCTTCGTACCGTCGCCCGTAAAAGTCCGCTTCACAGACTCAAAGAAATCATCATCATCGTCATCCATCGCAAACGCCGAAACTTCCCGGCTCAAATCGTAAAGAGCATCCTGCAAATCCGAACCAACTTGGTCAACTCCCCGCTCATCATTGCGTTCCAAACTGTCTCGCAATTCCCGAATTAAAGTTTCAATTCGCTGGCGGCTTCTTTGAGCAAACTGCATTCCGCGATCGAGCGCAACTTCCCGCAACTGCCGCTCGGCTTGATAAGCTAAAGCTTCAGCGCGATTGCGTTTTTCTACCCTTTCCCGCTGCAACTTATCAGCTTGAGCAAACTGTTCCGCATCGCGAATCATTTGATTCACTTCCTGCTGACTCAGCGTCGAAGCACCTTGCACAGTAATGCTTTGTTCCCTGCCGGTAGTTTTGTCCAAAGCAGTCACCAACAGCATCCCGTTAGCATCAATATCAAAAGCTACTTGCACCTGCGGAATCCCTCGCGGTGCCGGCGGAATTCCAGTTAGTTTAAACCGTCCCAAAGACTTATTATCTCTGCCTAATTCCCGTTCCCCTTGGATGACGTGAATTTCTACCACAGTTTGGTTGTTTTCAGCAGTCGAAAAAATGTCCGATCGCCTGACGGGAATAGTAGTATTCCGAGGAATCAGTTTTTTCATCACCCCGCCGATCGTTTCCAAACCCAGCGACAGCGGCGTCACATCCAACAGCAGCACATCGCGGACATCGCCACCCAAAATACCCGCCTGAATTGCCGCACCCACCGCCACAACTTCATCGGGATTGACATTTTGATTCGGCTCTTTATCAATCAAGTTGCGAACAACTTCCTGCACCAAAGGAATGCGAGTCGAACCGCCGACTAGCACAACTTCATCAATGCGAGAAGGACTCAAACTTGCATCAGCCAAAGCTTGTTTGACTGGACGCCGTAGCCGCTGCACCAAATCTGTGCACAGCCCCTCAAATTGACCACGAGTTAGTCGCGTTTCCAGATGCAAAGGCCCGTCTTCGTTCGCATCGATAAACGGCAAATTAATCTCGGTGACACCGACTCCCGACAGCTCAATCTTGGCTTTTTCTGCCGCTTCGATCAAGCGCTGCAAAGCTTGGCGATTTTTCCGCAGATCGATGCCTTCTTTTTCTAAGAATTGTTCTGCCAACCAATCAACAATTTTGGAGTCAAAATCATTGCCACCTAATTGAGTATCGCCGCTAGTTGCTTTAACTTCAAATACTCCGTCTCCCACGTCTAAGATAGAGACATCAAAAGTACCGCCGCCCAAATCAAACACTAAAATAGTTTGACTTTCTCGCCTCTCCAAACCGTAAGCTAAAGAAGCCGCTGTCGGCTCATTTAAAATCCGTTTGACTTCAAGTCCGGCAATTCGTCCCGCATCCCGCGTCGCCTGTCGCTGCGAGTCGTTGAAATAAGCGGGAACAGTAATTACAGCCCCCGTCACCTCTTGTCCCAGATAGCGACTGGCTTCATCGGCCAGTTTCCGCAAAACCATCGCCGAAATTTCCTCTGGGGCAAAATCTTTTTTCAGGCGGGGACACTTGATTTTGATGTTCCCGTTTTCGTCGCGGCGAGTTGTGTAAGGGACGCGCTTTGATTCTGGAGTCAGTTCGGTATATTTGCGTCCGATGTACCGCTTGACGGCGTAAAAGGTGTTTTGCGGATTGAGAACAGTCTGGCGTCTGGCCATCTGTCCCACCAGGCGTTCTCCTTCCTTTGTGAAAGCGACTACCGAGGGAGTTGTCCGCATCCCTTCTGCATTGGCAATCACAACCGGTTTGCCGCCTTCCATGACGGCTACTACTGAGTTTGTTGTTCCGAGGTCAATGCCAACTACTTTACCCATGCGTCAGTTGTCTCCTGTGGCGTTGTGTGTAACTTTTTCAATATAAGCGTTAAGTATGATTGCATTTATTGTACCGCGTCGAGAAGCGGGGGCTGCGGGGGGATTGCCTCACCTGCGGTTCAGGTTGCTGGGGTTGGCTGGGTGCGATCGACCTTTTTTCCATACGGTTTGGCGCAGCAACCGAGGAGCAAATTGATTAGAACTCATATCTTGCACCATTCTCAAGAACAGGCTTTCCGGCCTGTTCCACAAAAATTCAATGTTCTTGTGGAACAGGCCGGAAAGCCTGTTCATAAATAGCTAATTGAGAATGGTGCAAGATATCAGTTAGAATGGAGAGCAAAAGTTATAGCTATCATTAACATAGAGGTAGCCTGAATGACCGGATTAGAAGTATTGCAGTCAGTTGAGTTTCTCAAGATAAAAGGCAAATAAGTTAAAGATAATTGGGATGAAGATTGAGGTTATTACAAGTAGGAATTACGCACGGGTGGTCAGAAACCGGGTTTTTTTACGAAAATCTTTCGCACTCACCCACAGATTCGGTAAAAAACCCGGTTTCTTGGGCATAGATGAGTAATTCCTGACAAGATTGAATTTCACTACAAACTTAAGGAGGCAAGAGTTATGCAAAGTATTAAAGTACGATCGCGCGTCGGATCAGACGGGATGTTGCATTTGCAAGTCCCGGTTGGGATAAAAGATACAGATTTAGAAGTTATTGTAGTTTTCCAGCGCATAACACCGGCAACTGAAGCTAAAACACCGGAAGATTTAGGCTGGTCGCCCGGTTTTTTTGAAACGGTAATAGGAAGTTGGGAGGGAGAACCGCTTGTTCGTCCCGATCAGTTGGAATATGAAATCCGGGAAGAATTGCTGTGATTTATCTTTTAGACACCAATACTTGCATCCGTTTGTTAAATCCAGACCGCAACTCATCGGTATCTCGCCGACTAGCAATGATTCGGTCAGGTGATGTAGCAATATGCTCTGTAGTTAAAGCAGAACTTTACTGGGGTGCTTTTAAAAGTTCTCGTCAAGATAGCAATCTAGCTAGACTAGAACGTTTTTTCAATGAGTTTGTAAGTTTGCCTTTTGATGACCAGTCTGCCCTAATTTACGGTCAAATTCGCACTCAATTAGCTGCATCTGGGACACCTATCGGCCCTAATGACCTTTTGATTGCCTCTATTGCTCTCGCCAACAACCTAATTCTTGTAACTCACAATACCCGCGAGTTCAGCCGTGTTGAGGGTTTGCGTCTGGAAGATTGGGAGATAGAGGTCTGAGTTATACCAATTTCATAAAGTTATGCTACATAGAAAGTTTTACTCCCCCCCTTAATAAGGGGGGGGTTGGGGGGGGTAGATATGTAGCGCTATTTTATGAATTTGGTATTAGATGTATCGAGTTCGCCTACAATCACAATCTCGCTCCAACAATGCCTGCAATCGCAATAAAACTATGAAATTCACCTTAGATGTAGAAAACAATCCCACAGGCTGGCCGGATCATACTCAACTACCAGAATCCGACGGCACTTTTGTGAAAAACTTTCAAGAACATCCCCAAAGCATTCTGTTAACAGATTCAATTACTCCCGTTTTGCAGAGAATCCACGCTGACGGTAACTATTGTATCGGTCAAGATAGCGGCATTTACTGGCGATTAACTGACCCGTTAGAAAAGGGTGCAGAAGCGCCAGACTGGTTTTATGTGCCTAATGTCCCGCCAACTATTGACGGTCAATTGCGCCGTTCTTATGTGATGTGGCAAGAATTTGTAGCACCGTTAATTGTGTTAGAGTTTGTATCGGGGAATGGTGCGGAAGAACGGGACAGAACGCCTTTATTGCGATCTGGTCAACAGGAAACTAAGCCGGGTAAATTCTGGATTTATGAAAATGTCATCCATCCGGCATTTTACGGAATTTATGAAGTAACTAAGGCTAGCGTTGAAGTCTATCACCTGATCGAAGATAGGTATCAATTAGTTGCTGCAAACGATCGCGGTCATTATCCGATCGCACCGTTAGGAGTGGAATTGGGAATTTGGCAAGGAAGGTATCAAAATGTTGAGTTACCTTGGCTGCGCTGGTGGGATAGTCAAGGGAATCTGTTGTTAACCGGGGCTGAAAGAGCCGATCGCGCCGAAGACCAATTAGAGCAATTGCGCGCTCAATTGCGATCGGCTGGAATTGAACCGGAATTGTGAATTGGAGTGCATCTCAATTTGGGAAGGGCGCGGGGGCAAAAAACCCGGTTTCTGCGTGAATATTTGTAGAAATAATCGACAATTTTTGGAAGAAACCGGGTTTTTTTCGTAAGTCCTAAAGAAGTCGGGGATCTAATAATCATCACAGAGGAAACCAAGTGCCACGCATTTTTGACAACATTGAACTGCGGCTGCTACCAGCATTGCGAGACACCATTAAACTCTCCTATCGGGCAGATTTTTGTGTGGGCTATTTCAATCTTCGGGGATGGCGGAGAATTGGCGATTTAATCGAAGCTTATGTGGGAAACCAAGGAGCCTGCTGTCGCCTTTTGGTGGGAATGCAAAGTTTGCCGGCCGATGAATTGAATGCTAGTTTTAGCCTGATTTCCCATCACGGGGGGATTGACAATAATGCCATTATTCGTCTCAAAAAACGGATGGCTGAGGAATTCCGCCACCAGTTGACGATAGGGGCTCCCAGTGATATTGATGAGCAGGGATTACGCAGGTTAAGCTATCAGATTAAAACTGGAAAAGTTGTTGTTAAATTATTCTTAGCTTATCACCTACACGCTAAGCTTTATCTCGTTCACCGTCACGATCCCAACACTCCGATCGTCGGTTTTTTGGGCAGCAGCAATCTGACTTTATCGGGATTGTCAAAACAAGGGGAATTGAATATTGATATTTTAGATTCAGATGCTTGTAATAAGTTGCAAAAATGGTTTGACGATCGCTGGGAAGAATACGGCTGTGTTGATATTTCTAAAGAACTTGCAGAAATTATCGATCGCAGTTGGGCGAGATCCGAACTAATTCCACCTTATCACATCTATCTCAACATAGTCTATCATTTGTCCCGCGAGGCGATCGCAGGTATTGCTGAGTTTCAGATTCCCCGCGATTTTAAGGGTTTATTTAAATTTCAAGAAGAAGCCGTTAAGTTAGCCGCCCGTCACATTACCAGACGGGGAGGCGTGATTATTGGCGACGTTGTAGGGTTGGGTAAAACTTTAGTCGGAACTGCGATCGCCAAAATTTTACAAGAAGACTGTTTCTTTGACACCCTGATTATTTGTCCCAAAAACTTGGTAAAAATGTGGCAAGAGTATGCAGACAAATATCGCCTGCTGGCAAAAGTCTTATCCATCAGTCTGGTACAGCAAGAATTGCCAGAATTGCGCCGCTATCGAGTTGTGTTAATTGATGAAAGTCACAACCTCAGAAACCGCGAAGGCAAGCGATATCGAGCGATTCAAGAATATATTGCAATCAACGAAAGTAAATGTATTTTGCTTTCAGCAACTCCCTACAACAAAACCTATTTAGATTTATCTTCTCAGTTGCGGCTGTTTATTCCTGAAGACCAAAATTTAGGATTGCGGCCCGAAGCTTTGCTCAATCAATTGGGCGGAGGCAGTCAAGGAGAGTTAGAATTTATTAAGCGGCATCAATGTTCCGTGCGCTCTTTGGCTGCTTTTGAAAAAAGCGAACATCCTGATGATTGGCGAGATTTGATGAAGCACTACATGGTGAGGCGCACTCGCTCGTTTATCAAAGAAAATTATGCGGAAACTGACGCAGAGAAGAAGCGCAAATATTTAGAATTTGTAGATCGCACGCGATCGTATTTTCCCGATCGCCTTCCAAAAACCATTAAGTTTTCCTCGGAAACTTCCGCAACGAACTCCCAGCTTGACTTTGAGGAAATTGTCGAAGTCATCAATGCCCTAAATCTGCCGCGTTACGGGCTGGGAAATTACATCGCCAAAAAACCCAAACAACAGCCGACTGAAGCAGAACAGCGGCAGTTAAATGCCTTATTCCGTGGGGGTCGCCGATTAATGGGATTTTCGCGGACAAACCTGTTTAAACGGCTAGAAAGCAGCGGTAGTGCCTTTATTCAGTCGATCGAGCGCCACATCCTGCGGAATTTTATCTACTTATATGCGATCGACCAAAACTCCGATATTCCGATCGGCACCCAGGATGCAGAATTGTTGGATACCCGCAACAGCGATGAAGATGCTGATTCAGTGGTGGTTAGCAGTTTTGAAAGCGAAGAAATCGAAGATGATGCGGGCGAAAATTTAGATATTGAAGCAGAATTGCTGTCAAGCGAAAAGAGTTTTAAACAGCGGGCCGAAGTAGTTTATCAAGAATATAAAACGCGCTATCAACGCAGGTTTAAATGGCTCAAATCAGACTTTTTTGATACCAAGAAGTTAAGACGGGATTTGCTAGAAGATGCCCGCTGTCTGATAGAAGTCTTGCAAACTTGCGGTAAATGGCATTCTCAACCCGATGAAAAGTTAGCTGCTTTGGTGAAATTGCTCACAGAAACTCACCCCCATGAGAAAGTATTAATTTTTACTCAGTTTGCCGATACAGTCCGCTATATAACTGATAATTTAACTAAGCTAAATATTGCGGGCGCTGCAGCGGTGACAGGTAAATCAAAAGACCCCACCGAACTCACATTTCGGTTTAGTCCGACTAGCAACGGTAAGCGTGACAAAATCTCCCCAGAACGAGAATTGCGAATCTTAATTGCCACCGATATCCTGAGTGAAGGTCACAACTTACAAGACAGTGCGATTATCGTTAATTATGACTTACCTTGGGCAATTATTCGGTTAATTCAGCGGGCGGGAAGAGTGGACAGAATCGGTCAAAAAGCCGATCGCATTTTGTGCTATTCGTTTTTGCCAGACGAAGGAGTCGATCGCATTATCAATCTGCGCGAAAGACTGCGCCGACGCTTGCAAGAAAATGCCGAAGTCGTCGGAACTGATGAAACATTTTTTGAGGATGACTCACCTCAAGTCATTCTCGATATTTACAATGAAAAATCAGGAATTTTAGATGGCGAAGAAGATGCCGAAGTTGACTTAACATCCGAAGCTTTTCAAATTTGGAAAAATGCCACGGACAACAACCCAATTTTGAAAAAAACCATTGAGTCAATGCCAAATGTAGTTTATTCAACTCGCAATCATACTCCCGCACCCTTGCAACCAGAAGGCGTTTTATTGTACATGAAAACCGCCGAGGGAAATGATTCGTTAATTTGGGTCGATCGCGATGGCAATAGCGTTAGTCAATCGCAACTCGGCATCCTCAGAATTGCAGCCTGCGAGGAAGCGACACCAGCAATTCCCAGAGACAAACAGCATCACGAATTAGTCACAAAAGGTGCAGAGTTGATAGCAGAAGAAGAGTTAACTGCGGGCGGACAATTGGGCAGGCCTTCCGGGGCCCGGTTCCGAACATACGAACGTTTGAAGAGTTACTTTAAGGAAATGAATGGTACAATATTTGCATCCGATGAATTGTCAAAAGCAATCGATGAAATTTACCGCTATCCCCTGCGCCAGTCGGCAATTGACACGTTAAATCGGCAGTTAAAAAGCGGGATTGGCGATCGACAATTAGCCGAATTAGTCGTGGGTTTGCGGATGGATGACCGTTTGTGTATAGTTAATGAAGACGAAGACAAACGGGAACCGATGATTATTTGTTCTTTAGGCTTGTTTCAGGAGAAAGCTGTCAGTCCGCCATTCCTCTCACCATCCAGCTAGTCCGCCAGGGAATGAATTCCCTGTCTAATAGCGAAAGTCGTCTAAAGACGACTCATGAATTGAAAATTTTTCTTCTCAGTCCTCTTAAGAGGACTTTCGCTTTGAGACAGGGGTTTCAACCCCTGTCGGACTGCGGGTTTAGCCTTAAGTTGACACCAATGAAGACGAAGACAAACGGGAACCGATGATTATTTGTTCTTTAGGCTTGTTTCAGGAGAAAGCTGTCAGTCCGCCATTCCTCTCACCATCCAGCTAGTCCGCCAGGGAATGAATTCCCTGTCTAATAGCGAAAGTCGTCTAAAGACGACTGATGAATTGAAAAATTTTCTTCTCAGTCCTCATAGCGAGGACTTTCGCTTTGAGACAGGGAATTCATTCCCTGTCGGACTGTCGGACTGTCGGACTGTCGGACTATCTGACTCTCGGTTTAACGTTAAGTTGACACGCCTTGGGCACGATGCCGTGTCCCTACTAGAGTTCTCCCTTATTCCTTCATATATAACCATGCCACAAACACTTAAAGAATCCCGCGAACTTCTCCAAGACTTTGAATTCAACAAATTATTCGTCCAAAAACTCGGTTGGGATAATCCATCATCCCACAAAACCGTATCTGTAGAAATAGAAGGCGAGACTTATTCCCGAAAAGCCATCGCCCAACTTAACGGAGTAGTTGTATATGAAATTATCGCCGATAGCGGAAATATCCCCAACAGCGCCGAAAGACTGACGATTTATCGCGAAATTGTCCAAATTTCTGCCGAAAATCTATTGATTTTTATTGATGAAAATCGCACCAAATGTCTCTGGTATTGGGTAAAGCGCGAAGGTACAAAACTTTATCCCCGCGATCATGTATACGTGAAACGGGAACCTTGCGATTTGCTACTGAGTAAAGTGACAGCTTTAAAGGTTGATTTAGAAGAATTAGAAACGCTTTCGGTGATTGATGTCGCCCAAAGATTGCAGGCTGGCTTGGATGTCGAACGAGTAACTAAAAAGTTTTTTGAAGAGTTTAAACAGCAACACGTTGAATTTTTAAGTGTGATTCGCGGCATTGACAAAGAAACAGATAGGCGCTGGTATACTTCGGTTTTACTCAACCGCTTGATGTTTGTTTATTTTTTGCAGCGCAAAGGATTTATCGACAATCAAAAATTGATGTATTTGCAGGAAAAGTTAGCCGAAAGCAAGCAGCGGGGAACGGATTTATTTTATTCGCAATTCTTGAAAACACTGTTTTTTGAGGGATTTGCTAAACCTCTCGATTTGCGGGAGGAAGGCGTTAAAGAATTAATCGGCGATGTTAAATATTTGAATGGGGGACTGTTTCTCGAACATCCCATCGAACAAAATTATCCGAATATCGCCATACCCGATGCTGCTTTTGAGAAAATATTTAATTTATTTGCAGCCTATTCTTGGAATCTTGACGATACAGTGGGCGGGAAGGAAAACGAAATTAATCCGGCGGTTTTGGGATACATCTTTGAGAAATACATTAACCAAAAAGCCTTTGGTGCTTATTATACCAGGCCGGAGATTACTGAATATTTGTGCGATCGCACAATCAACAAACTAATTCTCGATAGAGTTAATAATCTCTCTTCCTCCAACTCTTTCTCCCCCCTTACTAAGGGGGGCCGGGGGGGATCTCTTCATCAACAAGACAACGCATCCAACTCTTTCTCCCCCCTTAGCAAGGGGGGCCGGGGGGGTTCTTCTCCCCACTTTGAAACAATCACCGAACTCCTCACCAATCTCGACGCCAATCTCTGCCGCAGCCTGCTAACAGAAATCCTCCCAAACCTAACATTATTAGACCCAGCCTGCGGTTCCGGCGCGTTTTTAGTCGCAGCGATGAAAACGCTGATTTACATCTATTCAACAGTCATCGGTACAAGCAAGTTTTTAAACGATCGTTACCTCAATGACTACTTAAAAGACATCGAAAAAGAGCATTCATCACTTAACTACTATATCAAAAAACGGATTATTAGCGATAACCTCTACGGCGTGGATATCATGCCGGAAGCAGTGGAAATTGCCAAATTGCGACTGTTTTTAGCCTTAGTTTCGGCGGCGCAGAATGTCAACGACTTGGAACCGTTGCCGAATATTGATTTTAACATCATGGCGGGCAATTCCTTAATTGGATTACTTCGGGTGGATGACGCAGAATATGAAGGAAGTGGAACTCAGTTAAATTTGTTTCACAAGACATACAGACAAGTATTGGAGGAGAAAAACCGTCTGATTTCTATTTACCGTCATGCGACTACCTATAGCCAAAACTTGCAGAGTTTACGAGATGAAATTGCCGAAAAGAAAGCGCCGGCTATCGAAAATATTAATAAGATTTTGTTGGAAGATTTCAAGCAGTTAAAAATTAAGTTTGAACAAGCACAGATTAGCGGTAAGCCGATTAAGCGTCCCCTGACTCTCGCTGATATTGAAGCTTTGAAGCCTTTTCACTGGGGCTATGAGTTTGATGAGATTTTGCATCAACGGGGCGGTTTTGATGCGATTATTACTAATCCGCCTTGGGAAATTTTTAAGCCAGATGCTAAGGAGTTTTTTGCTAGTTATAGCAATTTGGTGACGAAAAAGAAGATGGATATTAAGAGTTTCGAGAAAGAGCAAAAGAAACTCCTGCAAGATATTGATGTTTCTAATGCTTGGTTGGAATATCAGAGCAATTTTCCTCATATCAGTGCTTATTATCGTTCAGCGGAACAGTACAAAAATCAGATTTCGATTGTCAATGGTAAAAAAGCAGGTACGGATATTAACCTCTATAAACTTTTTGTAGAGCAATGTTTGAATCTCTTACGCAGCGGTGGCGAGTGCGGGATTGTGATTCCTAGCGGAATTTACACTGACTTGGGTACTAAGCAACTGCGGGAGATGTTATTTAGTCAAACCAAAGTCACGGGGTTATTTTGTTTAGAAAATCGGAAAACAATTTTTGAAGGAGTTCATAAGAGTTTCAAAATAGTTGTTCTTACTTTTGAGAAGGATGGGATAACAACTGAGTTTCCGTCAGCTTTTATGCGTGTTGATGTGGATGAGCTGCAAAGGTTTCCTAGTGCTGATAGCTTGCAAATTAGTATTCAATTAGTGCGGAAGTTGTCTCCTGACTCTCTCTCGGTGATGGAGTTTAAAAATGAAGGAGATATTCGCATTGCTGAAAAAATGCTGCAATTCCCTTTACTGGGCGAACAGATTAAGGGGAAATGGAATCTGCGGTTAACTCGTGAATTTGACATGACGAATGATAGTCATTTATTCAAGCAAGAACCAGGGAAAGGGAGACTGCCACTTTATGAAGGTAAGATGATTCATCAGTTTACTCATCTCTATGCTGAACCGAGGTATTGGGTGGATGAAGCGGAAGCGAGAAAAGCTTTATTGGGAAGGAATGGTATAGATAATGGTCAACAATTAGATTATCAGTGTTACCGTTTAGGCTTGAGAGCTATAGCTCGGAATACTGACAGTAGAACCATTATTGTAAGTGCTATTCCCCAAAAAGTATTTTGTGGAAATTCAATGTTAGTTTCATCAGGGATGGACAAAATCTCAAACAATGAAACTATTTTATGTCAAGCGCTCCTTAATTCTTGGGTGCTAGATTTTTACATTCGTCAAATGGTGTCTGCTAATATCAATATGTTTTATATTTACCAGACACCTGTACCGCGATTAACATCAGGTGACAAATACTTCACCGACATCGTACAGCGCGCCGCCAAACTCATCTGCACGGCCCCAGAATTTGACGAATTAGCCCAAGAAGTCGGCTTAAACTCCCACCGAGAAGGCGTTACCGATGAAACAGAACGCGCTCAATTGCGAGCCGAATTAGACGGCATCATCGCCCACCTTTACGGATTAACGGAAGCCGAATTTGCGTATATTTTGACTACTTTTCCCATTGTCCCCGAAGCCGTCAAACAAGCAGCATTAGCGGCCTATCGCACCTTTGCAGCATAACCCGGAGATCCCCCCTAACCCCCCTTAAGAAGGGGGGGACAGGAAGTAGATCCCACGTTTGCAGGGGAAAGAAGAGGAGACGGCAGTGCCGTTTCCCTACAAATAATAGGGGGGGTAGTTACATATTTCGTGCATGAAAATTGAGGATTTTGCGGTAGGGAAAGAGCACGGTGCGGTGTCCTCTTTCCTCCGCCAGTCTTCTCGCTTACCCGGCAGTCCGCCAGGGAATGAATTCCACGGGGCTTATAGCGAAAGTCCTCTGAAAGAGGACTGAAGAACTCATTAGTCCTCTTTGAGAGGACTTTTGCTTTGAGGCAGGGGTTTCAACCCTTGCCGGACTGTCGGGTAGGCGCGAAGACTGTCGGACAGTCGGGTTTAACGTGTTGGTTGACACCTATGGGCAGTTCCTTGTCCCTACAGATTTCCCAAAATATTGTAACGAGTTGTAAAGTATAATGAAAACGAAGCGAACACAGAGGCCAAGTAGTATCAAATGCGAGTTGCGATCGCCGGAGCAGGCTTAGCAGGACTTTCCTGCGCTAAATATCTTACCGACGCGGGCCACACCCCCATCATCCTAGAAAGTCGGGACGTACTCGGCGGCAAAGTGGCCGCCTGGAAAGATGCAGATGGCGACTGGTATGAAACCGGCCTCCACATCTTCTTCGGTGCATACCCGAATATGCTCCAACTCTTCAAAGAACTTGACATTGAAGACAGGCTGCAATGGAAAGAGCACTCGATGATTTTCAATCAGCCGGAAACCCCCGGAACCTATTCCCGCTTTGACTTTCCCGACCTTCCTGCCCCCTTCAACGGCGTCGCAGCCATCTTGAGCAACAACGATATGCTCACCTGGCCCGAAAAAATCCGCTTCGGTATAGGTTTGATTCCGGCGATGCTTCAGGGTCAAAACTATGTCGAAGCAATGGACAAATACTCGTTTTCCGACTGGCTGAAAAAGCAAAACGTCCCCCCCAGAGTCGAAAAAGAAGTATTCATCGCCATGTCCAAGGCGCTCAATTTCATTGACCCCCACGAAATATCGGCAACCATACTGCTGACAGCCCTCAACCGCTTCCTGCAAGAGAAAAACGGCTCGAAAATGGCCTTTTTAGACGGTAGCCCCACAGAGAGGTTGTGTCAGCCGATGGTAGACTACATAACTGAGCGCGGTGGTGAAGTACGGCTGAATGCACCCATCGGGGAGTTTTTGCTCAACGATGACAACACGGTGCGCGGGTTCCAGATTCGGGGAGTAAAAGGGGCAGAGTCAGAAATTCTGACGGCCGATATTTACGTTTCCGCGATGCCGGTTGACCCGCTGAAGCTGATGATGCCGAAACCTTGGGGCGAAATGGATTATTTCAAACAGCTCGAAGGTTTGGAGGGAGTACCCGTCATTAATGTACACTTGTGGTTCGATCGCAAATTAACTGACATCGACCATTTGCTGTTCTCGCGATCGCCCCTGCTGAGCGTCTACGCCGACATGAGCAACACCTGCCGCGAATATGCCAACCCAGACAAATCTATGCTGGAACTGGTTTTAGCACCGGCCAAAGACTGGATAGGCAAATCTGACGAAGATATCGTCGCAGCCACAATGGTCGAGTTAGAAAAACTCTTTCCCGATCAAATCCCAGAACCAGCCAAACTGCTCAAATATCACGTAGTCAAAACCCCTCGTTCCGTCTACAAAGCAACTCCCGGACGCCAGCAGTGCCGTCCCACACAAACAACTCCCATTAGCAATTTCTATCTAACGGGGGATTATACGATGCAGCGTTATCTTGCGAGTATGGAAGGTGCCGTGCTTTCTGGTAAGCTGACAGCGCAGGCTATTTCGACGGCCAATAACAAATGAAAAATTAAGAATTTTTCATAAAGACGTAAAAAATCTCCCGTTTTCTAAACGGGGGAAAATCAGTTCTAATCTTTAAATTTCTTATTCTCGGATGCTGCAACTGTCAAAACTCCAGTGCATGAGAACTCTGGCTTCTGTGGATGACTCTTACGAACTGTGCCGCCAAGTCACGGCGAGTTATGCCAAAAATTTTTATTTAGGCACTCAACTCATGCCCGAAGCCAAGCGTCGGGCGATTTGGGCGATTTACGTCTGGTGCCGCCGCACCGACGAACTCGTAGACGGGCCGGGTTCTGATGCAACGACCCCTGAAACCCTCAATCTGTGGGAAAAACGGCTAGAATCGGTGTTTGCCGGCCATCCTCACGACGACTACGACGTAGCGTTGGTGGATACGCTGTCTCGTTTCCCGATCGACATTGGGCCGTTTCGAGAGATGATTGCGGGCCAGCAAATGGACTTGTACCGCAGCCGCTACGAAACTTTTGAAGAGCTCAATCTTTACTGTTATCGAGTAGCGGGTACTGTAGGGCTGATGTCGATGTCTGTCATGGGTGTAGGCGAATCGAACTCCGCTGCTAACTGGAATTGGCACTGGGGGAATAGAATTCCCAAAGAAGAAGCGATAGCCCTGGGTATTGCCAAGCAGTTGACTAATATTTTGCGCGATGTCGGAGAAGACGCCCGTCGCGGCCGCATTTACATTCCCTTAGAAGACTTAGCCTTGTTTAACTACACCGAAGAAGACTTATTCAACGGTGTGATTGACAACCGCTGGCGGGAATTGATGCGGTTTCAAATTCAGCGAGCTCGCAAATTATACGCCAGCGCGGAACCCGGAATCAAAGTGCTCAGTCCCGATATCCGCTGGACTGTTTGGGCTGCTACAATGCTCTACAGCAGAATCTTAAATGCGATCGAACGCAATCAGTACGATGTGTTTCAGAAGCGCGCTTATGTTAGCAATTCTCAGAAACTGCGGTGTCTCCCCGCTGCTTGGCTGAAGTCAAAAGTGCTTTAGTCGCGGGCCGTATTGCTGGCGATTCAGCAACTGGTAAGGGGTATTTGTCAAGTTACAAATTATATGATGTCCAGCAAATTGCATATTAGGTTAGTGGGGACGCGGTAGTGCCGTGTTCCTACGTTTGGTGTGTTAATTTAAATCAAATTTTAAGTCAAATTAGTGGAGTAGCGGGCGGAATAGGCAATTGGGCGATCGAACTTTCCAACAATTGCTTTTCCTGCTGGAGTTTTGCCTCTAAATTTTGAATTTGTTCTCGGCGGGCTTCAACTTCAATCAAGCGGCGAGACAATTCTTGACTCTGCAAAGTGAGAGATTGCCGCCAATCTTCGGCTTTCTGGGCTTCTTGCTGCAAAAAATCGGGAGTAAAACCTGTTGTTAAATATTTTTCTACTAATTGTAGTACCCAGTTTGTAGCTGCTTGAATATGCAAAACCTGGCTATTTTCGTCAACATTTGCTAATACTAGCATTCCTTCATTTAAAACATTTTGATCTAAATCTGACGGTACTGTCAAGAGAGTTTCTTTACAAAGCATAGCCCAAGTATCATCAGAATTTTGGCAAGCCAGCAATTGCAGACTTATCTCGCCTAAAATTTCCTTCTTTTGTACTTGGGCTAAATATAACATGAGGGTAATTAGTAATTGGTAATTGGTGATTAATTGCCCGTGTTAGCACAATTGGTTCTATTATTGAAACCAAATTTGTAGGGGCGGGTTCGCCAACCATTTATGGTAAACATCAATAATACTATAAACCCGCCCCCGCCCACCAACAATAAAAATGTACGATGAATTTAGAGGTAAAATTGTGATGTAAATAATGGCTGAGGAGAGGGCGGGTTTACGAGATTGTTTGTGTATTTCATAGATGGCTGGTTAACCCGCCCCTACGGGATTTTGGGATGTTTTTATACAGCGATCGCCCAGCCTAATAAAAATGATAATCTCCTCAGAAACCGGGTTTCTTTCAATATTTTTCGTTACTCAACCGAAAAATTCGTAGAAACCCGGTTTCTCACCCCACCCGCGACTAATGACTCCTTAAAACAACTTTAGCCGATCGCGCAAAATTTCCGCTTGTTTTTGGGCTTCCGCCAAAGCATCCCTCGCCCCCTGAACCACATCAGGAGTAGCCTTATCCACAAACTTCTGATTAGTCAAGCGCGCCGCACTATGCTTAATTTCAGCTTCCACCTTGCTCAACTTCTTCTCTAATTTAGCACGCAAAGCCGCCAAATCCACCACCCCAGCCAGGGGAATCAATACTTGCACAGTACCGACAACCCCAGCAATTGACCCCCCTTGCCCCCCCTTACCAAGGGGGGGATTAAGGGGGGGTTCTGCATCCAAACTAGCAGTAACTGTCAGATTTTCGACTTTTGCCAAATCCTGAATGTAAACACCTCCATCTGAGATGATTTGGCGTTCTTTCTCGCTTTCGCTTTGCAAAATCGCCGTCACCTTCACACTGGGTTTGATATCAGCATCTGCCCGCAAATTGCGAATAGTGCGAATTGTACCGAACAACAACTCAAACTGCTGTTCCAAATCAGCATCAATTAGCGAGATATCAGCTTCAGGATAAGCTTGCAAAGCCAAACATTCGCCATCACCTGTTTGAGTCAGAGTGTGCCAAATTTCCTCAGTAATGTGTGGCATAAAAGGATGCAGCAGTTTCAGAATCCCTTCCAACACAAAAGCAAAAGTTTGCTGTGCCATTTTCTTAGAATTTGGTTCAGCATCCTGTTGCAAGCGAGACTTGACTAACTCAATATACCAGTCACAGAAATCGCCCCAAATAAACTCATAAAGTCCCTTCGCCGCTTCCCCCAAACCGTAATTTTCCAAACAATTGCGGCTTTGCTGCACAACTTGATTGTAGCGAGAAAGAATCCAGCGATCGCACAATTCCAACCCTTCCTCTCTCCCCCCCTCAACAAGGGAATCTTCTTCTCTCCCCCCCTCAACAAGGGAATCTTCTTCTCTCCCCCCCTTAGTAAGGGGGGGTTGGGGGGGGTAAGGAATTCCCAATTGTTGCGGCGTCTGTCCCTCCAAATTCATCATCACAAACCGCGCCGCATTCCACAACTTATTCGTGAAATTCCGGGAAGCTTCCACCGATTTCGATTCATCAGTTTTGCGATCGTACTCCATGCGAATATTTTGACCGGCCCCAACCACTTCCTTAACCAAAGTGTAGCGCAAAGCATCAGTACCGTACTTACCAATCAACAGCAGCGGATCGATACCGTTATTTTTACTCTTAGACATTTTCTGACCGTTTTCATCCAACACCAAACCGTGAATGTAAACAGTATCAAAAGGCATCTTTTCAGTAAAATGTCCTGCCATCATCGTCATTCTAGCAACCCAGAAAAAGATGATATCAAAACCTGTTACCAAAGTAGTTGTCGGATAGTAAAACTCCAAATCATTAGTTTCGTCAGGCCATCCCAGAGTTGAGAAAGGCCACAACCCAGACGAAAACCAAGTATCCAATACGTCTGGATCTCTGGCTAACTCTACGTCATTACCAAATTTAGCCGTAGCTTTTTCCTTAGCTTCAGCTTCAGTTTTCGCAACTATAAAAGGTGTCGTATCAGTAATTTCGCCGTTAGTTTCGCTAACAGCATACCAAGCCGGGATTTGGTGTCCCCACCACAATTGGCGGGAGATACACCAATCCTTCAGCTTCACCAACCAATCGCGATAAACCTTTGTCCATCTCTCAGGAACAAAGACGGGTGAGTTACTTTGATCTAATGCTTCTAAAGCACGCTGAGAAAGAGGATCTATCTTCACAAACCATTGCGTAGATATCAAAGGTTCGACCGGAACCTTGCCGCGTTCGCTGTAGGGAACAGTATGCTTATAATCTTCTATTTTAACCAAAACCCCGTCAGTTTCTAACCGCTGCACCACATTTTTCCGGGCAACAAATCGGTCTTGTCCTTGGAACTCTCCGGCATTTTCATTTAAAGTGCCGTCCTTATTCATGATGTTAATAAACGGCAAATTGTGACGCTTACCCATCTCGAAGTCATTCGGATCGTGGGCGGGTGTCACCTTGACACAACCAGTTCCGAAAGTCGGATCGACAAACTCATCAGCAATGATGGGAATTTCGCGATTTGCGATCGGCAAAGTGACAGTTTTACCGATAAGATGCTTGTAGCGATCGTCCTGTGGATTCACCGCCACCCCAGTATCCCCCAACATCGTTTCCGGCCGAGTCGTCGCCACCTCCAAATAACCAGAACCGTCCGTCAAAGGATAGCGGAAATGCCACAAATGGCCCTCAACTTCCTGTTGGTCTACCTCCAAATCCGACACAGCAGACTGACTAGCCGGACACCAATTCACCAGGTAATTGCCGCGATAAATCAGCCCCTCATCGTACAGGCGGACAAACGCTTCTAAAACCGCAGCGGATAAGCCTTCATCCATCGTAAAGCGTTCACGCGACCAATCAACAGACACGCCCAAACTGCGTAATTGATTAGTAATAGTATTGCCCGATTCAGCTTTCCACTCCCAGGCCCGTTCCAAGAATTTTTCTCTACCTAAATCGTGGCGAGTTTTGCCTTCTGCTTTGAGTTGCTTTTCCAGAATAGTTTGAACTGCGATGCTAGCATGATCCGTTCCCGGCAACCACAGGGTATTGCGTCCAGTCATGCGGTGATAGCGGACGAGGACATCAATCAGCGTCTCTTCAAAAGCGTGTCCCATGTGGAGGCTGCCGGTGACGTTGGGCGGCGGGATAACTACGCAGTAAGGTTCGCCACCTTTTTCGGGGTCAGCTTTGAAGGTTTGGTTGTCTTCCCAGTATTTTTGCCACTTGGCTTCGGTGGCTTGGGGGTCGTATTGGGGGGGTAGGTTTGCGGTCATTGGCGAGAGGGTGCAGGTTTTATATATAAGATTGTGCCACAGCGGGGGGAAGAGAAGAGGTTTGAACCGCAGAGGGCGCAGAGGCAGAGGGAAGAGCGATATTCCAGGCGGGGCGGGTTTACGTTAAAATCAAGGTAAAATTAAAAGGTTTGATGGGATTATGAATGTAGCAGCACTTCGACATCAAATCGATCGATGGCTCGATCGACTTTCTCCAGAACATCTGGCATTAGTTGCGAGTTTTATAGAGTTTCTAAGCCAAAAGCAACGTCAGGGGGTAATCATTTCGCCAAATAATCTGCCAGAGGTTTTCTCAGCAGAAATCCAAGAGATGCCTCCTGCTAATTCTTTTAGTATTCCAGAACCCTCAGAAATTGACGGAGAGAACCAATCTAAAGCAGCGCTTATACAAGATTTTCGGCAAGCTTGGCACGAAGCCATGACTGGGCAAACCATTTCGGTTGCTCAAATGTGGGAAGGAATTGAAAATGACTGACTTGCCCTTAATTCAAGTTATAGTTTCACCAACCTTCAATCGCAATTTACGCACTCTTGCAAAAAAATACCGCAGCATTCGCAATGATATTCAACCCATTATCGAACAACTCACACGGGGAGAACTGCCAGGAGATCGAATTGCTGGAGTGGGTTATGCAGTCTTCAAGTTGAGAGCCCGAAATAGCGACACTCAAAAAGGTAAAAGTGGTGGATACCGTTTAATTTACTACGTCCAAACAGCAACGGGAATCATTTTGCTGACCCTTTACACCAAATCCGAACAAGTCGATATTGCAGCAGAGGATATTCAGAACATTATTACAGAATACGAGCAGCAGCAGAGCGAAGATCGAGAGGATATCTAAGAGTTGGGGAATCTTGCGCCGTCGAATATGAGGTTTCGACATCTTCAGTGGTTAAATCCTTTTAATATCTTATTTGACATAAATTCCTAATCCAAAACCTGCCTTCTCTGGGAGAAAGCCACGATTCTGCAGAGAAACCGATTTTCTTTTTGCCTTAGTCCTACTGGTAAAACAAATTGCAATAATTAAGAATCGCAATGAATAACAGTTATCAAACTCCAGGAATTGCGTTTTTTGTTCTCAAACTTAAACAAAAGTTTCTAGTTTGTAGGCCTGGTTTAACATAGTTTAGCAACACGGGCGACTGCTATATGTCGATTATTTCACTTCCTTATAATCCACCCCATAACTCGTATCTCTCCCCGACAAATACGTCGTTTTCCCCGTTAAAGTCTCCAGAGTTTTTTTCGTTTCAGCCGAAGTAATCGAATTCAGCGGCACGCCGAACTTGCTAGCCAAACCAGCCGCCACGCCCACACCTTGTCCTTGATAAATATTCACCGTCGCAATTCGCCCGACAGATACCGCCATACCGACATAACCCGACGATCGCCCGACAATGGCTAAATTATTCACTTTGCTAGCCAAAGCGCTTTCTATCCCGAAATTATACACTGGCAGCGGCGGAATTCTCGTAGATAAATGCTTGACTCCGCCCCGCATATCGAAATCGTAGGAAAAACTGCCGATCGACTTGGACGTGGCTGTTCCCCCTTTGATAATCTCCTTCCCCGTTAGCGGATCTACCACCTCGCGAACGTTCAAACTTTGCCTGATATAAATCTCGTCTGGAATAAATACTCTCACATCTTTACCCGACTTCTTTTGTAGCCAGTGTTGGAGATGTGACATTTCTTTAATCATCTCAGGAGTCGGTTTTCTGCCGTTAGCTTCCATCTTCATGATTTGGTCAACTTGGTATTTAAACAGAAACCCGTTCCAGGACAGCACATTTTTGTTATAAACGCAGACATTGCCTTTATCAAAAAAGAATCCTTTATTTTGACTAAAGGGCAGATTTCTATCTATGTGATACGCTGCTCCTATAGCTACACTTCTGATGTCGTAGCCGTCTGTATATGGCTGATAAATCGTACTCCAAAAATTCTTCAGCCAGAATTTTGTACTGGCTGGATCTTTATATTTTGTAATGCTTTCTTTAATCTTTTTTACCAAAGGCCGATTGTATAGAATGTCATCTTCTATTCTGCGGAATTCGGACATCGTTATACCTGTAATTGTCGGAACTACAGAGACTGCTAAAGTTTCATTTTTGGATTTTATATTTTGAGATTCATATCCTGTATAATAAGATAATCCGGCTTTTCTGGCTAATTCAGCGTCTTGAGTTACGTCAATAAAAGAGTTGGCTTTAATTCTTAAGCTACTGCCTTTTACTTGGGCATATTCGATTTTTTTATCTACGACGTGGGGAGTAAGAGTTGAGTTGGAAATAACTCTGACTTTTGCTGCTGAAAGCATTTGTCTGAGAGCTTGATCTGCCCTTTTTGGGTCTAAGCAAGATTCGCGCGCATTCGCTTTATCTAAGAATTCTTTAAAACATTGGGCGTAGGGTTGGCGTTGCCAATTGGGGATTTTATCTAAATCGATGTAAGCTAAACCGCCGCGGGTAAGTAAGCCGCCCAAAGGATCTCTTCCGTAGGTCGATCGCACGATCGCAACTTTGCCCTTTGGGCCTAAAGTTTTCTTCGCCCATATCGCCGCACATATCCCCGGTACTTCATCGCCATACACTACTACATCAAAGGTTTGCTCTGGTGGTTTTTTGGGAAGTACCGGAGGCGGGCTGCTGGGTTTTTGCTGCAGAGTTCCATTGTCTAAGGTGGCACTTGCTGGGTTTCTATTTGCGATATAATTTTCTATTTCTCTGAAAGGCGGATAATTAAGTAAAAGTTTTAGGGCGGCAAAGATGATTGCAATTGAAGCTAATTTCTTGAAAGTAGAGAGCATTCAGTTGACTCGTTTATAAATTTGCATTACCTGAAAGCGCAGTTCAGGGTTTACGGAGTTGAATATAGCACGTTTAGATTGTTTCGACACAGTTTTAACTTTTCCGGGAACTGTTGTTAGCGGTTTTGCCAGTGTTACTGGTTTGGGAGGGCTATTGATGAGGGTAAGGATGGTGGGTGCGATCGTATCTCAGATATCTGGTGTCGGGAAGGGCGATCGGCTACAATAATTTAAGAACAACAATTGAGTCACCTTAAACATACAGAAAAAATGGAAAAAGTTTTTGTACATCCTGAATGCCCTTTTTCAGAGAACACATTTAACCTATTGACCGATTTTTATGAAGACCCTAGATCGGATTTTTACAGGACACACAAACAAGTTTTCTTTAAATATGTTGAAAATCCCTTAAAGTATATTTTAAGCCAGGTGGAATATCTGTTACCTGATTTTATCAAAAATTATATAAATTTCAGGATTGACCAATTTGGTTCTCTCCTTCTATTCCAAGGAGTCCCATCAATATCCTACAGTGTAGCTTTGGGTCTGGGAGATATAAATTCTTTAGATTATGGGCAGTTCATGCTAAATATTGAACCTGAAAAAGTCACTTTTGGATTATACTCAAAAATAAAAAGTTTAAAAAATATAATTAACAATTATAGCTCTCAATGTAGAAGTGATTCCTGGAAAACATTGCTTGAATTATATAAGCTGCCCCATCAAACTTTTTGCGAGTTAAATCGCCACGTTCATTCTTATAATTACGTAATTGAAGACTCTAGGTTCGGAAAGAGTGAAAATTCACTATCTGTTTTTAGTTTGCTAGAAGAGATTTTTTGTTGGCAAGAAATACCCAAGAATTTATTAATCACACCTAAAGTCAATAACATTAAGGTTGCTGTCTCACTAGAATCATCAGAGGTATTAGGATATTCTGCTAAACAGTTAATCGCAAAAATAGCACAAACATTTAAAAAAATATTTCCCTTGTTTTTATTATTTAATCTTTATGAGAATGACTTATCTGTGCTGGTAAATGAATATTTTTTATTATATAAAAAAGAATTTAATCAAGCCTACCATTTCGAAGAAATTTCGGAGCTAACTGGTTTTCAAACATCTGAAATTAACCGCTGGATACGCACCATTAACCGCAAGCAACAAGCCATCATTCAAGGCCCGCCCGGAACCGGAAAAACCTTCCTAGCTCAAAAACTCGCCCAATACTTAATCGGTGGCGGTGACGGCTTTTCAGACATTATTCAATTTCATCCAGCTTATACTTATGAAGACTTCATTCAAGGCATCCGTCCGCAAAGTCAAGATGGAGGATTAACTTATCCCCTAGTTCCCGGCAGATTCCTAGAATTTTGCAAACAAGCCGAAGCCCGTGAAGACACTTGCGTTCTCATTATTGATGAAATTAACCGTGCAAATTTATCTCAGGTATTTGGAGAATTAATGTATTTGCTGGACGATCGCGATCGCACTGTTAAACTAGCCAGCGGCCAACAATTTACAATACCTAAAAATGTCTGCATCATCGGTACAATGAATACGGCCGATCGCTCTATAGCCTTAGTTGATAACGCACTCCGCCGCCGCTTCGCATTTATCCCCCTATCTCCTAACTATAAAGTCTTGCGTCACTATCACAAAACATGGCAAACAGGTTTTCCCATTGCTAGATTAAATCGCTTAATTGGTATTTTAAAAGATATAAATGTGGCAATTAACAACAAACACTATGAACTAGGCATCTCCTTCTTTTTGACAAAAACCTTAGCTGAAGATATCCAAGATATTTGGCAAATGGAAATCGAGCCATACCTCGAAGAATACTTCTTTGATAACCTGGAAAAAATGGATGAGTTTCTCTGGGATAATATCAAGACAAAATTGGGCTATTGACAATCTAACGCCGTCATTAACGCCGAGACAGTGGCCTGCATCCACCACAATTATGAAACCAGAATCCAGACGAATTATCGAACTTACAGAATATCAATTAGCAATTTTTGAACAAGACTCAATCCCCGAATCAGTAGGACAGAAAATATACCATAATTATGCCAAGGAAATCGAGATAGAATTTCCCAACTTTAAAACAAAATATCAATGGCACTTAAAATCTAAAGGCAGAGTTGGCAACATTCCCATCACTCCAGAATTTCACATCGCCATCCGCCCCAAGGTTCCCATAAACAACCTCTTCGGAATGCTTGACTATGCCTACAACCTTAAGATAAAATTTCCCCAAGGGTCGATTCAGTGCCAATCTTTACAAGAAACTTACGAGAGATTAGCTAACATTCTTGCCCAAAAAATTATAGAACGCTGTCGCAAAGGATTATATCGCGATTACTTATCCAAAACAGAAAGACTCGCCTACATTCGCGGCCGTGTCGATTTGCGGTCAGCCCTGCAAAAACCTTGGGATGTTAAACTAAAATGCCACTATAACGAACAAACAGGCGACATCGAAGACAATCAAATACTCGCTTGGACACTTTTCATCATTGGCCGCAGCGGTTTCTGCCGTGAATCTGTTTCATCCACTGTGCGAAAAGCCTTTCACGCACTCCAAGGATTTGTTACATTAAAACCTTTTAAATCCGAAGCTTGTATTGATAGAAATTATCATCGTTTGAATCAAGATTATCAACTTTTACACGCCTTATGTCGATTCTTTTTAGATAACACAGGGCCGAGTCACGAAACTGGCGATCGCGAAATGCTCCCTTTTCTCATAGACATGGCCAATTTATATGAACAATTTGTCGCTGAATGGCTCAAAGAAAATACACCAAAAGGCTTTTTTGTCAAACAACAACACCGAGTCACACATGACCAAAACTATTTCGATCGCATTGACTTACTCCTAGGCGATAGTGAAACAAAAAAAGTCCAATACGTCCTCGATACAAAATACAAAGCTCCCGATAAAGTAGCCAATAATGACATTCATCAAATAGTTGCTTACGCAAATGCCTTAAATTGCCAAAATGCAATTCTCGTTTACCCGCAAGACCTCACAACGCGACTAGACATAAAACATGGCGCTATCCGAGTTCGCAGTCTAACTTTTTCCCTAGATAGCGACCTGAATGAAGCCGGAAAAACCTTCTTAACCTCTCTACTTCCAAACACCCTCCCCTAACTCTACTCTGCGCCCTCTGCGCCCTCTGCGGTTCATTTCTCCACAAAAAAAGAGGCGCAATTGCGCCTCTCAAATCTTTCATGTCTGCGTTCTAAACACTCATAGCCACTTTCGCTTCTTTCGCAGTCAACTTCTCGTAAGTCGCCCGCATCTTCAATCCGACTAACACTTGGAACAAACCAGTTCCATTGTTAGAACCAGGATATTCGCGGTGCTGGAGCAACAGGTGAGTTAACTCGCCTTCATACTTCGCAGAAGTCTTGCTCAAATGGCTTTCGATGTAAATAACTTCTTCGAGATTCTCGAATTGACCATCTACTTCCAAAATCGAGACTTCGTGACCGTAGAAAGCATCTGGCCCGTAGTACATCTTAATTCCGGGATAGGAACAAGTCAGCTTGCGGCCGCAAGGAACCCAGTTAATTGTTGAACCTTCGTCAAACAAATACGCAGGCTCGAAATTGGCGATGCCTTCGCGCTGGATCATCTGCACGCGCAGAACTTTCCGCTCTTTGTCATCTTTGATCAAGTTGGTCGGCAACACTTGAATTACCACATCAGCATATTGCTTTTGCGGGTCGATGTAGGCGGTAAAATCCGGTTTGCGAGCATTGATCGCAA
Source organism: Microcoleus sp. AT8-B5 (assembly GCF_036705565.1). Classification (NCBI taxonomy): domain Bacteria; kingdom Bacillati; phylum Cyanobacteriota; class Cyanophyceae; order Oscillatoriales; family Microcoleaceae; genus Microcoleus; species Microcoleus sp. AT8-B5. Next base: position 182,779 of record NZ_JAUBUY010000005.1, on the reverse strand, counting down.
ACAGCACGTCTTCGTAACGGTGGCCCCGTTCCGCCATGTCGCGCTGGATTTTCCAAGCAATTTTTACTTCGTCGCTGATGTCGAGGTAGACGCTGAAGTCGAGGAGCGATCGAACTCGCTCGTCGTACAGCGGATGCAGCCCCTCAATCACAATCACGTGATTCGGCTCTACCCTTTCGGGCGGGTCGATCATACCGGTTTCGTGGTTGTAGATCGGCTTGTCGATCGCGTGACCTTCTTTGAGCGCCTTCATTTGCTCGGCCATCAGGTCAAAATTGTTAGCTCTGGGGTCAAGGGCTGTAATCCCTGTTTCCTTGCGCTGCTTGCGATCGAGACTGTGATAGTCGTCAAGGCAGATTACAGTCACGAAATCTTCCCCGAACAAATCTGTCAATCGGCGTAAAAAAGTAGATTTTCCGCATCCGGAATCTCCGGCAACGCCAATTAAAACCACGCGATCCGGCTTACTGGTCATAGTTTCCCTCTAACAAAATCACTGTTTACTAACTAACTCAAGTCTAGATTCCACAAAATTTCAGCCCGCAGGTAGCGGCAAGCAGGCTTTGTGCTGCTGTGCTACCGCGATAGCATCGAGTTCTCACCAGCATACAGCAGTGAGTTGATTGCCTGCCCGGGAAGACCCAAGCAATCTTCAAGGCAAGTAATTAATAGCTTGTAAAAGTATAGTCATTTATGTATGACATGGGAGGCGTGAATCCCTCCCCTTTCTTTTTTACTTCGAGCGGATTGACCCGCCTGGGCTGAACTACGCAGCTCCCTATCCCATCGCACAAGGCATTTGGGATTGCTTGGGGCATAAGATCCTAATATCTATTAACACTAACTTTAGTAGTTGATCTTACCAGAATGCGATCGCCCACTACAAGCTCAACGTCGATAGATTTTAGATTTTAGATTTTAGATTGTAGATTGTAGAATTGACCCGTCAGTCAGCCTGGGAGTCATAAATCCAGGATCTTGTACCTGGCTGCTTTCGGTCAATAGGAGCTATTTGTTGCCCGATGCCACACTCCATCACCGATCGGCAATCAAAACGACTTATCGGGGCAGATCCCCCGATCGGGTAAAATATTGGCAGTACGCAGACAACAATAGCTATAGGTCAACAGCCGAACGCAAAGCGGGCTCGGTGAGCGCGGCGTTCGGCTAGTAGGGATTTGATACGCGAGCGATCGCAACTTCAACCTTCCCGCCGGCGTGGCGGGGCCCAAAAATTGGCGAGGCCAATTAGTCCCGATGGCCTTAAGAAAAAAGTAAATTGAGTCTAACGTCACATTCTCTTTCTTTATAACTCTGTATCGTGAAGGAAAATCAACCAATGTACAGCCCAAGCATATCTGGTGTGGCGGCCAACTCAGAATCAGGCAGCCGCATCTTTGTTTACGAAGTGGAGGGTATGCGTCAGAGCCAAGCAACTGACCAAATAAGTAACCCGATTCGCCGTAGCGGCAGCGTATTTATCTCCGTGCCCTACGATCGCATGAATCAGGAAATGCGCCGGATTGCTCGGATGGGTGGAAGAATTGTCAGCATCCGCCCCTCAAACAGCGCTCCCGAAACAAATGGCAAAGTCGCACCAGAAGCAGGGCTACAGAGTCAGAAATCTGGAGAAGAAACTAAGCCCATGACTCAAGCCAAGGAAAAAGTTCAGGTTCCTGTCAACCTCTACAAACCGGCCAATCCCTATATTGGTAAGTGCATTTCTACAGAAGAATTAGTCAGAGAAGGCGGCGACGGCACAGTTCGCCACGTCACCTTCGACATTTCTGGAGGCAATTTGCACTATCTCGAAGGTCAAAGTATCGGGATTATTCCTGATGGCACGGATAAAAACGGCAAACCTCACAAAATTCGGCTTTACTCGATCGCCTCCACCCGTCACGGCGACAACCTCGACGACAAAACAGTCTCGCTGTGCGTGCGCCGCCTAGAGTACAAAAGCCCAGAGACTGGCGAACAAGTGTTCGGCGTTTGTTCGACTTTTCTCACCGGTTTGCAACCGGGGGATGATGTCAAAATCACCGGCCCCGTAGGCAAGGAAATGTTGTTGCCCGACGACGAAGAAGCCACCATTATTATGATGGGTACCGGTACAGGTATTGCTCCTTTCCGGGCTTATTTGTGGCGGATGTTTAAAGAAAACAATCCCGATTACAAATTCAGAGGTTTAGCTTGGTTGTTCTTTGGAGTTGCTTACACTCCCAACATTCTTTACAAGGAAGAGTTGGAGCAATTGCAGCGCGAGTTCCCCGATAATTTCCGCTTGACTTATGCCATCAGCCGCGAGCAAAAGAATGTTGACGGCGGCAAGATGTACATTCAAAACCGGATTCAAGAGAACGCAGACCAATTGTGGGAATTAGTTCAAAAGCCGAATACTCACACTTATATCTGCGGTTTGAAGGGTATGGAAGGCGGAATTGATGAGGGAATGTCGGCCGCGGCTGGCAAGCACGGTGTTGACTGGGCTGGCTATCAGAAACAGTTGAAGAAAGAGCACCGTTGGCACGTTGAAACTTATTAATGTGTTACCTGATTTAATCTGATTTGTAGGGTGGGCTGAGCTCGCCCTACAATTGTTTTAAACAGTTGTTTTAAACAGTAGTGTAAAATATGAAGTAAGCTCACCGAGAAAGGGAGATCGCTGACATGACCCTAATTTCTACCCAACAACTGACCTTTAAAGAGTATCTGGACTACCAGGGAGAATCAGGTGTTTGTTATGAATTATATCGGGGCAATCTGATTGAAAGGCCAACACCTACAGCAATACATATCAAAATTTGTGAATTTTTAGTTTATCAGTTCCGGCGCTTCTTTGCAGCACACAACCTCCCGCTAGTTGCAATTGTCACTACCGCAGTCCGAACTGAGGAAAACTCTTCTCGCGTTCCTGATGTTGTGATTTGCACTCAGAGTCTGTGGGAACAAGTCTGTACCCAACCTGGTTCCGCAGTCTTGGACTTTGAAGAAAAACCGCTGTTAGTTATCGAAGTTACCAGTCAAAATTGGCGGGACGACTACATTCGCAAACGGGCAGAATATGACTTAATTGATATCCCTGAATATTGGATTGTAGACCCCAATTTACTAAAAATACGAGTGTGTAGCCGTCCAGAAAATGAAGGCAGTTATTCTCACCAGGAATTTTTGCCGGGACAGCAAGTTCAGTCTGTACAGTTCGCTGAATTTATTTTATCGGTTAATCAAGTGCTATCTCCGCCGCTAGTAGAAGATTTAATTCGAGAAGAAGAAGCACAGCGACAGCAGCTAGAACAGCAAAATCAGGAACTAGAACAGCAAAATCAGCAGCTAGAACAGCAAGTTAATGCAGAACGCCAGCGGGCCGAAAGATTGGCCCAGCGACTCCGAGAAATGGGGGTAGACATGGATTCAGAACTGTGAATTGTCATCTCAAATTAGATCCCCGACTTATTAAAGAAGTCGGGGATCTGGATATTGAGCTTACTTAAATGACAAATTGCTTGATTAGCATACAATGATTGTAGGTTAATTGAGTTTCTACGGGTCAAAGTCGTGGCTTTCAAAATTGGTTTGTTAGGTTTGGGTACAGTTGGCGCGGGAACAGCAGAGATTTTGCTCTCCCCAGATGGCCGCCATCCGCTGTTGCAGGAATTGGAAATTTATCGGGTGGGAGTGCGCGATATTTCTCGAACTCGGTCTTTACAATTGCCAGAAAATGTGCTGACAACTGACCTAGAAGCGATCGCAACTGACCCGGAAATTGATATTGTAGTAGAATTGATTGGCGGATTGGAACCGGCGCGATCGCTCATTTTACAGGCTATTGCCAGCGGCAAGCACGTCGTCACTGCCAACAAAGCAGTTATCGCCCGCTACGGGAATGAAATCTTCGAGGCCGCCAACAAAAAAGGCGTTTACGTAATGCTAGAAGCTGCTGTCGGCGGCGGCATTCCAGTCATTCAAAGCCTCAAACAATCTTTAGGTGCAAACCGCATTAAAAGTGTCACCGGCATCGTCAACGGCACAACTAATTACATCCTGACGCGGATGCAAACAGAAGGCGCAGACTTTGCCGAAGTGCTCGCCGACGCTCAGCAATTAGGTTATGCTGAAGCTGACCCCACAGCAGATGTAGATGGATTAGATGCTGCCGATAAAATTGCTATCTTAGCCTCGCTAGCTTTTGGCGGACGCATCAAATTAGCAGATGTTCATTGCGAAGGTATCAGAAAAGTTAGTGCGGCTGATATTGACTACGCCGACAAGCTGGGATTTGTGATTAAATTGTTGGCTATTGCTCGAGAAACCTCCCGCTACAATGGCAAGCAAGCGGAGGGAGAAAGCGAACTGCTGTCAATTCGAGTGCATCCGAGTTTTGTGCCGAAAACTCATCCGCTGGCGAGTGTTAACGGGGTTTACAATGCAATTTTAGTCGAAGGAGAGCCGATCGGGCAATTGATGCTGTACGGGCGCGGCGCCGGTGCGGGCCCAACAGCTAGCGCAGTAGTATCAGACATCATGAATGTCGCGGCTATCCTGAAAACCGAAACTGTTCCGATTCCCCATCCTTTGCTGAGTTGCAGTCACCAACACTACTGCAAAATTGCTCCGATGCAGGAACTTGTTACTCGCTTTTACGCCCGTTTTCTGACGGGCGATACTCCGGGGGTAATTGGCCAACTCGGCACTTGTTTCGGCAACCACAAAGTTAGTTTGGAATCAGTTGTGCAGACGGGAATTCACGGCGATTTAGCAGAAATTGTCGTCGTGACTCACGATGTTAGGGAAGGGAATTTTCAACAAGCACTCGATGAAATTCGCGCGATGGAAGCAGTCGATAGTATTGCTAGCACGTTGCGAGTTTTGTAAAAGTGATTTGCTAGGGGCGGGTTTTACATAGAATATTTGCTAAGAATTGATAATCTATAAAACCCGCCCGAACCGAACCAGATATCATCATGTACCGGGTGCTTGTAGGGGGGGGGTTTACAAACAATAATTCCCTGAAACAAACAATCTCAAAAACCCACCCGAACCCAACCATAAATCATCATGTACATTTTCCGATGTGATGCAAATTTCGGGTTGACGTAGGTTATCGGTGGTGGGGGGCGGGTTTATCTAGATTGTCGGTCATCGTTAGATATGGTTGGTGAACCCGCCCCTACCAAATCTGGGTAAAGGTATTTTGCAAAAATACCGGGTTTTCCCCCCACAATCAGTTAGAAATGAGATTTGGGATGAAAATAACAAAATCAGATTTTGTCGATCGCCAAACGGGAAGGCATTTGCTAGATTCCCTGTATGAAAAGTTTGCTAAACCCCAACTGCACGATACTTTTAAACCCAATAATCCTTCAATTTACATTCGGCACGGGGAAGGGCAAGTTATTGATGGAAATTATATCATAGAAAAAGTGTTTGAAGACTCTCGGACGGGTTTTTATGCTGAAAGTCGCGTTCCCATTTCTGGCAATAACCCACCTGTTTTAGTGATTCGCGGCTACGGTTCTTGGTATCCTTTCGATCGCGTTTTGGAAGATACGCCCGATGTATTTATGGCAAAACTAGAACGCCAGTTAAAATCGGCGCAAACTGCGGGTGCTATTGATTGGATCAAGCAGCAATTTCACAGCGGGAATCCGCCTGATGTCATCGGAGAAAGTTTGGGCGGCAAAGTTGCTCAGCAAATAGCAGCAAAATACCCGGATTATATTAGATCCACTGTAGTTTTTAATTCTTTGGGCGTTTCGGAAAAGTTAGCTAAAACTTCCACGGCTAACAATGTTTTTCACTACTTTACTTTAGGCGAAAGGTATGCTTTCTGGGCAAATGAAGGTGATTACATACCGGGAACGATTTTTGTGATTTCCCAAAAGGGTAACAACTGTTGTTATAAAATCGAAGAGGCGATCGTCCGAATGGCGCGTTTTGAAGGCAAGTTTCTCAAAAGGCGCGCGATTGTGGCAATATTGGCTCAGTTGCTGTTGCTAAACAGACACAATGCGATCGTCCTCAACAAACGGCGGCCAGTAGTCGTTGAGATCGATCGCACTCAATTGCAAGTTTTCCGAAAAAAGCGCTTTGTTTAAACTCAGACAGAATGGCTTCAGGCCGCAGATGGCTGGTTTTCCCGCGCTGCGACTGCAGGAAGCAGACAAAGTGCTGCGATCGCTATTAGCAAAATTGTAACATCTCGATCGCCAAACAAGCATCTAAATCTAGCTGCGTGCATCTGCGGTTAATAATTCTCTGTTAAAAATTCTACACAAATTCTCCCTTAGCAACCATCACCACCTTACCGCCCACCAAAACTGCTATTTCCCCTTCATTTTGGGCGGCTTGTAACAACAGCAAAGAAGGTCGATCGATTTCATAACCCTGCTCAACTCTGACATCAATCTTTGCTGACCCATAATAAGCGTATTCTACCAAATATCCAGCCAAACAGCCGTTAGCGCTGCCAGTCGCCGGATCTTCAGGAATCCCTAATGAATGGGCAAAAACTCGCACGCTTAAATCATTAATGTCGCTGTAAGTTTCTGGGCAAAATATCAAAATTTCTTTCGCTGACATTGTATCAACTAGCTCAAAATATTTATCTAAGTTGACCTGAGCTTTTTTGAGCGAAGCGAGAGTTTTTAATGGGACAATTATAAACGGCACTCCGGTCGAAACTTCTTGAATTGGGAAGTTGGAATCAATTTCATCTGGTTCTAAATTCAGGACATTTGCCAGACTTTCGGCTGATAAAACTTGACCAAAACTAGGCGGGTTTTGTCGCATCCACAAAATCTCTGCCGATTCATTTTGATAATTAAAAGTAACGGGAATTTGACCGACGGCTAGATTGAGAATTACTCGATCGACCTTTTCGCGAATAATCTCTTGCTGCAACACAAACGCAGTCCCCAAAGTCGGATGACCGGCAAAGGGCAATTCCTTCTTGGGCGTGAATATCCGCACGTCATAGCCGCCATCTCGCGGATCGGGCGATCGAATAAACGTAGTTTCTGAATAATTGATTTCCCTCGCTATCTGTAGCATTTGGGCCTCAGATAGTTCGGCAACTCCCGCACCGCAAAATACAGCTAGTTGATTGCCAGCATATTTTGACTCCGCAAACACGTCAACTATATAAAAATTCATAATTATGCCTTTGGTAAAAGTCTATAACTGATATGTTACATCGATCGCAAGACAGCCGTTAAAATAACAATAAAAACATAGGAGTAATCGCCGTGAGCGTCACGACTGTAAAATGGACGGTTGCAGACTACCACCGCATCATTGCAGCCGGCATTCTGGAAGGGCGAAACGTTGAATTAATAGGTGGAGAAATAATCGAAATGGCTCCCGAAGGAGAATCTCATGCTTACTCTAGCGATGAGGCTGGAGAGTACCTAATTTATTTGCTGGGCGATCGGGCTAAAATCCGCCAAGGTAAACCGATTATCTTGCCCCCAAGCAACTCCGAGCCACAACCCGATATCGCTGTAATTCAACGTTTGGGACAAGATTACCGAGAACATCATCCCTATCCAGAAAACATCTTTTGGCTGATAGAATACTCGGATCATACTCTTAGCAAAGACTTGGGAATCAAGAGCAAGATTTACGCGGAAGCCGGCATTTCTGAGTATTGGGTTGTCAATTTGCGAACTAGGGAATTAATAGTATTTCGAGAGCCTACCAATGAAGGATATCAATCGAGAGAAACTCTGACTCAGGGTAATATTAATCCGCTGGCTTTTCCTGATGTTGCAGTTTCGGTCACTCGAATATTAGGGGCTTAGGTAAATTGGACAATAATGCAATAATTACTGCTGTTTTCTTGTTACCAGGCAGAGCCTGGTAACACAGATCCAGAGGCTCCGCCTCACTATTTCAAACAGCGAATTGCTTCCAACATTCCCCTGGCTTTATTGAGCGTTTCTTCGTACTCCATATCCGGGTTAGAATCAGCCACCAAACCAGCACCTGCTTGCACAGAAACCGAATGTTTGTCACCACCTAAAGAACGAACAACCATAGTCCGAATCGCGATCGCACTATTCAATTGTCCCTCAAAATCATAATACCCGTAAACCCCAGAATACGGCCCCCGGCGACAACCTTCCAACTCGTGCACAATCTCCATCGCCCGAATCTTAGGAGCACCGCTAACCGTACCCGCAGGAAAACCAGCTTTCAACAAATCCCAAGCTGTCTTATCCTGGGCCAATTCTCCCACCACATTGCTCACAATGTGCATCACGTGAGAATAACGCTCAATTTCCATTAATTCGTCAACTTTTACAGTACCGTTTCGGCAAACTCTTCCTAAATCGTTCCTGCCCAAATCAACTAACATGACGTGTTCCGCAATTTCCTTCGGATCTTGCAGCAATTCAGCAGCCAAAGCATCATCTTCTTGAGGAGTTTTACCCCGACGGCGAGTGCCGGCAATGGGTCGCAAAGTTGCTATCTTTTTGCCATCAGCAGTATTTTCCGCCTTCACCATAATTTCGGGACTCGAACCGATAATCTGCCAATCTCTGAAATGAAAATAAGCCATGTACGGAGAAGGATTAATCAGACGCAAAGAGCGGTAAAGTGCAAAAGAATCGCCACTGTATTCAGCCTCTAGTCGCTGCGAAATAACTACTTGAAAAATATCTCCGGCTTTGATATAATCCTTAGCTTTTAAGACATTGGCACAATACTTTTCACGGCTAATATTGCTCGTGTAAGCCAATTCTGTATTTCCGGTTGTGGAACGGGCATCTTGCCCGTCCTTATCTCTTGTGGAACGGGCATCTTGCCCGTTATTGGGAGGTGTCCATTCTATGAGAGTAGATTGGCGGGAAAGCGGCGATTGCAGCTTCTGAACTAGCTTGCCAACGCGATCGCACGCTTGCTGATAAGCATCGGCCAAATCAACGCCAACCTCCCGCAAATCCGCATAGGCGACGACCCAAATTTTCCGCTTCACCTGGTCGAAAATCAGCAAATTATCAACCTGCATCCACAACCCATCCGGCAAATCATTCTCGCTGGCTGGATGCACGGGAACTCGCGGTTCTATCCACTTAATTAACTCGTAACCCCAAAAACCAAATAACCCGCCAATTCCCGGCGGTAACTGCGGCAATTTGACCGGTTGATAAGACTCCAAACATTCAGTTAAAGCCGCAAACGGATCGCCTGTAAATACTTTTTCGGAACCGTCGCGGTAAACTTGAGTTGTGCGAGATCCCTTAGCCTCCAAAATCCACAACGGATCGCACCCTAAGAAACTATAACGCCCAAGTTTTTCCCCACCTTCCACTGACTCCAGCAGAAAACTGTAAGGTTGACCCGCACAAACCCGATACCACGCAGACACCGGCGTATCCAAATCAGCAACCCATTCTTGATACACGGGTACAAAATTGCCTTGTTTCGCCAGTTCCGAAAATTGTGAGAAATCGGGGAATATCATATATATCAGAAGGAAGAAGGAAGTTCGGCAACGGATTATGTAACGGATGTAACGGATGTAAAGGATAGAAGGAAGAAGAAAGAAAGAAGAAGGAAAATGCAATCCTGGCAATAATTTCAGCGATTAAAAGCGTCCTAACCGTCTTGTCAATAAACAAAAGACGGAAAGCAACAGCCATGAGGCTGCTGGTACTCGCCAACCGCCATCACCGCCATCGGCTTGAGGGCGCGCAGCCCCTCTTGCAAACACCAGCGAAACAAACTTGCGTAACGCATCGGCAAGTGGAAAGAAACCTGTGCTTCGGAACTGTACGCGGCCGCCCCCAAGAGCAAAGCCTGCATATCCGCCTCAGTTTCTGCGACGCTGTGGCTCAAAGCCGACACCGCACAAGTATAAGCCACAATCCGACCTTGTTTGCAAGCAACGAAGGGAGAAAAGAAATTCACGGCGTCTTCAATCTCCGAAATTCGATCGCACCTGTATAATTTCTTGCACAAAGCGGCACATTCACCAACATCCTCACTAGCCATCGGGCGCACCTCAAACCCATGGGGCGGCTGGCTGCGAAACTTCCCTTCCATTAACACGAAAGCTTCCTTCACCTCAAAACCCAAAGAAGCGTACAGCGACAGCGCAGCCAGATTAAAAGATTCCTGAACCAAACGGATGCCCACAGCGTCCTGTCCCCGTTCCAGCAAAGCTTTCATGATTTCCCGTCCCGCGCCGCGGCCTTGAAAAGTTCGATCGACACTGACGGGCCCGATACCGCGAATCGGGTTGCGTTCGTCCATAAACCCGCAGCCGACAACCGCACCCTCACTCTCGGCTACTATGCCAAAAAACAACGGACTTTCGATCCGAAGACCAATAATTTCAGTTGAAAACTCCAGCGTCGGAAAATCTGTAGGGAATTGATGGCGATCGGAAATACATTTAAAAGCTTCATAATTAATGCGGGCGCAAACATCGATATCCTGATGAGTTGCTCGCCTGATTACCAGATTCATGGTTAATGTAATTATTAATTTTTATTAAATTTTAATCGCATTTGAAGTTTGCAGTGGCGATTGGGCGATAAAGAAAAAGCTTCTGCCGTCCAAGCGCTACTACAAACTATAAAATGCAAGCTGAGCTTTTCAGGACATACTACCCGAAAATAGCTCAGCAATTCGCTCAAAACCTAAACTTCGTAGGTTTTTTTACCAGTGAACTTGACCTTAATCGGATTGGGATTGCTGCCAATATTGCGGTCAATCTTACCGTTGTAGGGACGACCTTCGTTCACCTTCTCAGGGAACACGCCATCTTTGGGATGCAGGTACTCAGTAGAACCGTCGGGAAACACGCGGTAAATTTTGTAGTTCGAGATTTTGAATTTAGCCCGCAGTTGCTGGCCGCCCAAAGCGATGCACTGCTCCTTCCGGGGCAGATACAGCAGGTTGTCACCTTGACGCATGATTGCAGCGCCGCCTGTAGGCATTTCAAACACCTGTTCCTTGGGGCTAGTCCAAGTGATCGCGTACTTCTCTTCAACTAGCGCCTTGGTCAGCAAGCCGCCGGTGCTGCCGCCGAAAAGAGGGGGTTGTCCAGTGAGTTCTTCTGCCATAAACATATCCAAAGGATTTTTACGGCATCGTATCATCATGAGGCGACACCGCTGTCGAAATTGTAAGGAAAGTTAACAGTTTTTTGCCGATCGATCTCTTCTGATAATTGATAATTAGTAATTAATAATTGATAATTGGTAATTTCCACCCAAATTATAAAACAAAATTAGGCAGCACGAATTCCGAAAAAACAATCCCAAAAAAATAGCAATTATTCTGGTGCTTGTGGGGCACCCGAATAATCGCATATTCTCCCAATTTATCCCCACAGACGATCGAACAATTTACCGCCTCAACCCTAAGTCAAGAACCAATTAGGGTCATAGCCGCGCGGGATTTGGCTCAAAGCAGTCCAAGTTTCTTGATTGACAATCCCGTCGGCCTCAATCCCAAAGCTTTTTTGAAATGCGCGAACAGCTTTATCCGTCAAAGTAGCAAAGTCGCCGTCAACTTTACCGCCATAATGCTGGGAAGTTTTGAGAACTTCCTGAACAGTAGCGACTGCTTCCCCATAACTGCCGAATTTTAGTATCGGCATATTAACTGGAGCTCCAGTATAAAGCGCCTGCCAAGTCAGCGGCCCGACAATGCCGTCCGGCGACAAGAAAACCCGAAACTGAAACAGTTTCACAGAAAACTCAACTGCTTTGTTAAAAATTCCTTTAGCAGGATGCCGATAAAGTTGCAACTTGGTTAGCAGTTGTTCGAGTTCCAATACCGCTTTACCTTGAGAACCTAATTGTAGCTGCGGCTTTTTGGCCATAGGTTGAGTAGATTTCATCTGGATTGTAGGTGACATAATCGATTTTTCTAACCTCTAGGTTTGAGTATTCTTCTGGAAAAAAACTTTTTCCGGGCGAAACATTTGCATTCAAAAAATTTCACGAATCAACACTGGCGTCGGCAGTGCCTCAACAGATTCGAGCTACTTTTACCATCTCGCGACTTGTGAACAGGAGAGTTATACCATTTTAGATTTTAGATTTTATATTTTAGATTTGGCATGACTGATTACTATGGGGGTTTGCAGCTTACCTACAGTTTGATTCTTATTGTAAACTGGTATTAATTTTGGGCAGCATCCCTAGGTATTCCGTCGCCAAACCGGGTTTAAGACGGCAAGCGCATCCTGAATCTGTTTTGATACTTTCGATATTAAAGGTGAACACCGCGTGGTCACATCTCCTTTAAGGCTGATCTCACAGGGTGAGGATTGAGGCCGATCTCCTTGACCTTTGCATCAGAATTATTCATCTCTCTCTTCTCTTTCTCTGCGAGCTCTGCGTTCTCTGTGGTTAAATCCTTCCGATGCCATCGGCATTAATATTAGTCGTTAAGTCCGACAGGGGTTGAAACAAGAGCCTCATAGCTCAAGTCGTCTCAAGACGACTGTAGATTAGTATTTGATATCAAGTCCGGCGTAAATAGCCCCTCATATCAAATTTGTTAGCAGCAGATTTGATATCATGCCAGCGCAGCCGGATTTGATATCACTCGATCGCTACTTGCGCGCTCAGACGCCCACCAACCCGGTTTTTTACAGTATATTCCATGTAAATTTAGTACGGAGAAACCGGGTTTCGAGCAACAGAATCAGTAATCATGCGAGAACTGTAAAGAAACCCGGTTTCTGGGGTATACCTCATAAACCTTGAATACGCTGTATCAATTTAGTCTAAACAATCGGAATAGTAAAGTGAAATTCACTTCCTCGGTCTTTTCCTGCGGAATCTACCCAAATTTTACCGCCCCAGCCGGCAACAATCTGTTTGCAAATTGCCAATCCCAAACCGGTACCGCCGGCGCTGCGGCGCAAAGCTCCTTCTTCTTGATAAAATCGATCGAACACTACTTTTAAACTGTTCGCCTCGATTCCCCTCCCCGTATCGGCTACGAGCACTTCCACCATCCGAGAACCGTTGCATTTCGCTCTTATGGTGACGCTTCCTTGAGGTGTGGTGAATTTGCAAGCGTTGTCTAGCAGTTTGGAGAGCACCTCCACCAACCACTCTCCGTCAGCTTGCACTAAAGGCAATTCTGCGGACACTTCGGCGATAATTTCCGGTAACTGTCGATCGAGTCCGCCCCCCGATCGCACGCTGCTAAGGGCTAAATCCACGCATTCTTGCAGCGTCAGCGATTCTACATTCCATTGGACTCGCCCGCTTTCTAAGTGAGAAAGAGTTAAGAAATCCTGCACGAGTTTCCGCATTCTATCGGCATCACCAAGGGCAGTTTCTAACATGATTTGCCGCAATTCTGGGGGCATATCTGGTTCGGAGTTCAAACTTTCCAAACACACTTGAATCGTAGAAAGTGGGGTGCGGAGTTCGTGTCCGGTGATGGCAATTAGATTGCTGCGAGTGCGGTCTAATGCTTCTAATTGTTGGTTGAGTTCTTCTAAATGAGCGTAGGTTTCTGCTTGAATTAAGGCTGCTCCAAGTTGGGTGGCGATCGCCTCTACTAAAGCAATTTCGTCTTCTTCCCAAGCCAAAGTCGAGCGGCACTGGTGCATTTCCACCATGCCCAAAACCCGCCCCTGATAAAGCACTGGCACCATTAACCAAGAGACAATTTGCCAATTTTTTACAATTTTTTCCAGGAATTTTGTATTGACAATCAGTGGGTGTTGTGCTGTGTCTTGGATGTAAACTCGCTCTTGCCGCGCCACCGCGTCGCTCCATATTTGATTTTCCTGCAACAGCCAAGTCTGATCCAGCATGGAACTAGCGCCCGGCCCCAAAAACTCGCGATCGATTTTGACCGCCACATCTGTTGCCTTGCACCGATAAATCAAACATCGGCTTGCCGAGAGGGCAGTGCCGAGTTCTTGGACTGCGACTTCGACGATTTCTTGCGGGTTGAGAGACTGCCGCATTGCCGTGGTAATTAAGTTTACCAGGCGTTCTTTGCGTTCCTGAGCGGCGATCGCGCTGTATGCTTTGAGCAGTTTGTGCTGGCCTGCTTGCAAGTAGGTTACTAAGCGTTCGGTAAAAGCATCGCTCAATTTTGGATTGGGAATTTTTGAGTTTTTTCTCGTACTTATTTCGGGTTTGGCGGCTTTGGAAGTGGCGGATTTCCTCGTTTTTTTCGGTGTTTTGAGTTTGTAAGTCGTTCGCGCTCGATCGATCTTTTCTGCCAATTCCGGGCGATATTTGACAATTCTATCGAGCAACAATGCGGCCGCTTTGGAGCTTACCTCGCGATCGAACGTCCAAATTCCTTCAAATCTGCGAGCTTGATCCATCAACAGTGGCCCGCGATCGTCCTGGTTGTCGATCGGCACAATTTTTTCTTGACAAATCAGGCAAGTTGAGTAGTGTTGCCCCAGTACCACTAAATGCCACTCTTTACTCAATCCGTCCTCCGGTTCAAACGCCACAGTTTCGTGACACTCCGAGGAATTTTTAAAGTCAGTTTCCGGTGCAGCCAGCACGTATACCTGAGAGGAGCGTGAGGCAATTCGCCGGTAGCGGTGAGCTTCCTGGCGGTAGAAGCGCTCTCGCTGAAAGCTGGCAATGACTAGCGGTTCGTCGTCGGAACCCGCCAAAACTAAGTCTTCCATCGCGTGAGACAAGGCTGTCATGGAAGATTTGAAATAAATTTGTGCCCGCAGTTGGGGCAAAGCTTGCAGAAGTTCTGCCAGTAGCGAAATAGGGACGATCATCTAGCCTTAAAAGTGCATTTTTGCCGATGACAAAACAGGATCGATAGGAGGTTTAGAGCGCTCCTTCTTCAGTATCTGATAGATTTACAGCACTTGGTAAGTAAAGTACAAAAAAATTGGTTTCGCTCTCCTGGGGTACCCCGGTGTTCGCCCAAATTCGCTCCGCCGTGCCCGCCCCGATTCCTAGTTTCCCTGTACTTGAGTGTCAAACTATCCTCGCTCTCTTGGATATCAGTGCCATAATTATCGCTTTTTGGCGATCGATCTTGTTAATCGGTAATTAAACTTTAAAAAAGCGCAAATAATTAGCCATTAGTTAAAAACTAACGACCAATTATTTTGACGACTGATCCCAAGAAACCCGGTTTTTACCCACCATCTATGAATAAACCGGGCTTCGGACACCTAGCGTGTAAGTCCTATATTTTTTTGAGGCATCGCGCCTAAGTATAAATGCTGCGGCTGTGGTTGTATCAGGCTAGTTCGCCCCCTTCGTCGCTGCCGCCCGGAGATGATTTGTAGAGAGCATCTAATTGTTCGCGGGCGTCTTGGACAGTCAGCGAACGCATCACTAAAAGCGGCTCATTGACTATGTTTCCGTATTCATCTAAAAGTTCTGGATGCGGTACCGGTTGAGAGCGAGGATAGGATGGGTAGGGATTATTTGCCCTGAACTGTTGAGGGCGCTGGGACTCCATACCAACGGTGACTAGACTGCGGATTAAGTTACCGACCGCCAGAAAGGCAAGAACGGTAAAAGCTAAAATATAAAGCAGGTGCAACATTATCTTCTCCTCCGGGCTAAACAGCCACACAGCAATTTACAAAAGTGTTTCAGCAAGTAATAACTTATTAACTGGAAATCTGTTTGAGGTTGTCAAGTGGGCCGCCACATTTCCCAAGGTTGGGGATTTGACTGCAAATTTAACTTGAACTCGCTTCCTTATTTTCCAGGGGGAGCTGACTGCCATGAGCGAAAGCGTGCCGATACTTGCCAGCATTCGGCGAGCAGTCTGTGCCACGGCATCAGTGCTGCTGTTTCAATCCCAACTTGACCTCCGGTTGCTTGAAATAGAGCTTTAGCTGCGCCTACTTCTTGCTGAGCCTGTTTGACTCGCGCCAGCAAGTCAGATTGATCTTCGTCGCCCAGAAAGGGAATTTCCTCAGTTTCTAAGAGCTTTGCCGATCGATCGAACCAGTAATTGAAATCCTCTAACAGCGGTTCCAGTAACGCTTTGAGCAATTCTGGCTCGGGCAAGTTGGAATTAAGCATGGATCAAAATTGGGTTATTTATCTATTATAGTCTTAGACGGTCTTTACAAATTGTAACATATTTCTAACAAAAATTTAATAATTTAACAACAATTAGCAGGTGGGTGTGAATAAATTAAACTATGCCAGCAGCGATTTTTGAGTCGAAATCCCCAAATTCTGCCAAATTAGGAATGAGAATTAAATAACTTGCATTTTTTGTAGGTTGGGTTTCGTTCCTCAACCCAACCTACGGAAGTTATTTAATTCGCGATCCTTAGTTCGCGAGCTCACGGTTGCTGAGAAAACAGGTTTTTTCATAGCAAGACGGGTGACAGCCCACCAAAATAGTAAAAAATCCGGTTTCTGAGAGTCGCAGTGCGGGACGCACTAAACGTTGCCACCATCAGGGCTGTTGCTGTAATTTCCCGGAGTGTCCCCCAACCTGAAGTCGGCGCTTACTGCCCCAATCTGAGTAATATAGAAGCAACTGCAACTAAATTAATTGCTAATTCAGCCGATGTCTAGCCCAGAATCCATGTCCCCTCCAGAAGAGTCCGTTAAGATTGAGTTGCCCCGCACGAGTGAGTCGGAGTCACTAAAAAAAATTCGCCACACCACCTCCCACGTTATGGCGATGGCGGTGCAGAAGTTATTTCCCAAGGCGCAAGTGACCATTGGCCCTTGGATTGAAAACGGTTTCTATTATGACTTTGACACTCCCGAACCTTTTACGGAACAGGATTTAAAAGCCATTAAAAAAGAGATGATCAAAATCATCAACCGTAAATTGCCTGTAATTCGCGAAGAAGTCAGCCGCGAGGAAGCGGAACGCAGAATTAAGGAGATTAATGAACCTTACAAATTAGAAATTTTAGAAGGGTTGATCGAACCGATTACTCTTTACCATTTGGGCGAGGAATGGTGGGATTTGTGCGCCGGGCCTCACTTGGATAATACCAGTGAGTTGAATCCAAAGGCGATCGAGCTAGAAAGCCTAGCAGGCGCTTACTGGCGCGGCGACGAAACCAAAGCTCAGTTACAGCGAATTTACGGCACTGCTTGGGAATCTCCCGAACAATTAGCAGCATACAAACACCGCAAAGAAGAAGCATTAAGGCGCGATCACCGCAAATTAGGCAAAGAATTAGGCTTGTTTATCTTTGCCGATCCGGTGGGGCCAGGTTTGCCTTTGTGGACGCCGAAAGGCACTGTTTTGAGAAGTATTTTAGAAGATTACTTGAAACAAGAACAAATCAAGCGCGGCTATTTGCAAGTGGTGACTCCGCACATCGCTAGAGTCGATTTGTTCAAAATTTCTGGACACTGGCAGAAATACAAAGAAGATATGTTTCCGCTGATGGCGGAGGATGAGGAAGCGGCAGCAAACGAACAGGGTTTTGTGATGAAACCCATGAATTGCCCTTTTCACATTCAAATTTACAAAAGTGAATTACGTTCCTATCGAGAATTGCCGATGCGCTTAGCGGAATTCGGCACAGTTTACCGCTACGAACAATCGGGAGAATTGGGCGGTTTAACGCGGGTGCGCGGCTTTACGGTGGATGATTCCCACTTATTTGTCACGCCGGAACAGTTGGATGCTGAATTCTTGAATGTGGTGGATTTGATTCTGTCAGTCTTCAAGAGTCTGCAACTGAAAAACTTTAAGGCGCGTTTGAGTTTCCGCGATCCGAACAATTTAGAGAAATACATCGGTTCCGATGAAGCTTGGGAAAAGGCTCAAGGTGCAATCCGCCGCGCGGTGGAAACTTTGGGAATGAATTATTTTGAGGGAATTGGGGAAGCGGCTTTTTACGGGCCGAAACTCGATTTCATTTTCCAAGATGTCTTGGATAGAGAATGGCAATTAGGAACTGTTCAGGTAGATTACAATTTGCCCGAACGTTTTGATTTGGAATACGTTGCTGAAGACGGCATTCGCAAGCGTCCGGTGATGATTCACCGCGCTCCTTTCGGTTCTTTGGAACGTTTGATCGGGATTTTGATCGAGCAGTATGCGGGGGATTTTCCGCTGTGGTTAGCGCCGATTCAGGTGCGGTTGTTGCCTGTCAGCGCTGAGTTTTTGCCGTTTGCGAAGGAAGTGGCGGCGAAGATGAAGGCGTTAAATATTCGCGCTGAAGCTGATGAGGATAGCGAGCGTTTGGGCAAGTTGATTCGCAATGCTGAGAAGGATAAAATTCCGGTGATGGGTGTTGTGGGTGCGAAGGAAGTTGAGGCGAATAGTTTGAATATTCGGACGCGGGCTTCTGGGGAGTTGGGGGCGATTTCGGTTGATGAAGTGATTGGAAGGTTGCAGGCTGCTATTAGTAGTTACGGCGATTTTTAGATATTGCAAAATTCCACCCTGCAATAATAGACTAATCTATTGCGGGGTGGATATCCTACTTGCTCGCTCAATCCTAAATTTCAAATAAGTTCCAGTAGCCGAACAACTGTAATTATTCACTTCTAAGGGGAGTTATTCAGAACATGACTTTTTCATACCAAACTGCCTTTGATGCTCGCACTGATTTACAAAAGTACAATGAAAATGCTTTAGCTCTTTTTGCATTACAGCTTAGATTTCAAATTGAGGATATTGAAACCGTAGCCGCCAGCTCTCTCACAGGAGGACGTGGTGATAAAAAATGCGATTTAATCTATGTGGATAAGGAAGCCGGATATATTATTGTTATACAAGCCTACATGGCTCAAATTCCTACTAATAAACAAGCTGCACCATCTAATAAAGCTTCTGACCTTAACACCGCAGCAGCGTGGTTATTTAATTCTCCTCTAGATAATTTGCCTGAAGGAATTCGTTCTGCTGCTGGAGAAGTTCGGTCTTCACTCGAAGCAAACCAGATCAGATTTGTACAGTTCTGGTATGTACACAACTTACCGGAATCAACAAATGTTAAAGATGAACTTCAAATTGTAGAACAGACAGTTAATAATGCTTTGAAAACACAATTCCCCAATTCCGAGGTTGAAAATTTAAGTACCCTAGAAGTAGGTCAAAAAACACTGGATGAGTGGTATCGTGCTTTAGAGGCTCCTATCTTAGTTACTGATAAGTTTACTATTCCCATATCAGGAGGGTATACTATATCTGGTAGTGATTGGGAAGCCTTTGTAACAGCTATTCCTATTACATGGCTACATGAAGTATTTCAAAGATATTCTGACAAGCTATTCTCTGCCAATGTCCGAGGATATCTGGGAAGTAGAAAAAGTGACAATAATATCAATAATGGTATTAAAAGCACTGCCAAGGATGAACCAAATCACTTTTGGGTTTTTAATAATGGTATCACAGGTTTAGTATCTGAATTTCAGACCTCCGAAGTTAACCCATCTCCAGAAACAGGTAGTGCTAACACACTAGAAATTATAGGAATCTCTATAGTTAATGGAGCGCAGACAACAGGAGCCTTGGGTAGTTTAGATACTTCTCCTGACGGTACAGGATATGTACAAGCTAGGTTTGTTAAATGTAATAATATCAACACTATCAGAAAAATAATTGAATTCAACAATAGGCAAAATGTAGTCGAAGCATCTGACTTCCGCAGTAACGATTCTATCCAGCGACGCTTGCGTGAAGAGTTTAGCAATATTCCAGATACAACTTATTATGGCGGAAGAAGGGGTGGCTCTGAAGATGTGATCCGCCGTCCGGCTAACTTATTATCATCCGATACTGTTGCTCAAGCTCTTGCAGCATTTCATCAAGATCCGGTAATCGCATATAATAACAAATCGGATATCTGGAGAGTAGATACGATTTACTCTAAATATTTTACCGAACACATATCAGCAGAGCATATTGTATTTGTCTATTCTTTACTTCGCAGTGTAGAGGCTAAGAAGCTTCGACTTGTGGACAAGAGTAGATCTGGTAGTTTGCCTAAAGCAGAGGAGGAACAATTGCACTTTTTGCAAAGACGAGGTGCTCACTTCCTGCTCACATCAGCCATTGCTAATTGTCTCGAAACCTTCCTAGATAAACCTGTTCCTAACGCTTTTCGAGTTTCTTTTTGTAGACAAGTTTCACCAGAACCAGCGGAAAAATTTTGGGAGCCAATTGTAGAAGTTACTATTCCTTTTTGTAAGCAACTGCTTCCCGCCGTCAAAAAAAGTCTAAATAGTAATGATGACGCAAAAGAGGCAATCAGCAACTTTAAAGCTTTTGTAGAATCAATTAAAGAGAATCATGTCGCTCGTTTTCAATCTTTCGCAACGCTCGTTCAAATTCGGTCTTGAATCTATATATAATGACACGAATGCCGATATCCAAATATTGATTGACCAATTTTATACACTAACTACATCAACAGGAGTTAAATCAATGCCTAATCCGTTTCCGGGGATGAATCCTTATTTAGAAAGTCCTGATTTTTGGCCAGAAGTACATCACTTGCTGATTGGTATCATTCAGGAGTCTTTGGTTCCTCAACTGGTACCCAAATATCGAGTTGCGATTGAAAAGCGAATTTATGAAATCAAGGGGGAACAATCTCTGTTAGTCGGGATTCCCGATGTTTCTATCCAGCGCAATCCGATTCCCAGAAATTCAACTACATCGAATGTGGCTGTCGCCACACGAACTACTGCACCTTTGAAAATCAGATTAGCGATGTCTGAGGAGGTGAGAGAAGGATATTTGGAGGTGATAGATATGGCGACTAAGGAAGTTGTGACGGTGATTGAGGTGCTTTCACCTGCTAATAAACGTCCGGGAAAAGGGCGCGAAATGTATGAGGAAAAGCGGGATAAGGTGTTCGCAAGTCGCACTAATTTTGTGGAGATTGATTTGTTGCGGGGTTGGGAACCTCTCCCGGTTTTGGACAATGATATTGCAGCCCATTATCGGATTTTGGTGAGTCGGGGAAATCAAAGACCTTTTGCAGATTTATACTTGTTTAATCTACCAGATGTGATTCCTTGTTTTTCGCTGCCTTTGGGTGCAGGCGATGTGGAACCGATCGTAGATTTGCAGGCGTTGTTGAATACAGTGTACGATCGCGCCGCCTATGACATTACCCTCGATTATATGGCTGAGTTAGCCCCTGCGCTTTCAGAATCAGATGCTGTTTGGGCGGATGCTTTGTTGTCCGAAACCAGCCTCCGACAATCTGAAACCTAAAAAATCCTACACAAAACGTTACATATTTGTTAACATCGGGACGAGCCTGTCCTCAACAGTCCCTCTCTTAACCTTCTAAACTAACCGTTATGAGTCAACATCCCTCAGCAATTCCCGCCTCCGAAGAGTCCGCCGAAACCCCGACAGCGCCGACAAGCACTTCACCTCCACCGAGTTATGTCAAGCTGGCGATGCGGAACATGGTTCGCAAGCGGGCGACTTCTTTGTTTCATTTTGCCTTGACAGCCGCCGGACTTTTAGGCGTACTCGTGGGTTTGGCTTTTCTCGATCGCTATTTCAATTCTTAATCGAGGATTCCAACAATCAGCCTCTAATTTCTGCTGATGTTTTTGATATTTCTTAATCTGGAGTTAAGCTGATTGTTCTGCCTGACTGTTGCAATCTCTAACAGATTACTGTATCTTGCCAGCAACAGCAAAATCCCCTGCCGTTCGATCGCGCCATTGGAATTTGTAAAAAATTGAATATATCCCTTGACAGGAGAGCAAAAAAATGTTAATAGAGGTGAACGTCGAGGACTGTTACGGGCTCGCCCAGCAGTCAGCCGACGCTTCCAACCTCCCTGAGAGTGCAGCCAGCGGGGAGATTGCAGCCGAAACCTGGGAAAATTGGTTTAGCGTTTGGCTGGAAAACCAGGGGGCGGATGTGCCAGTGGCCCCAGGCTACGAAGTCAGTCTGCGTTTAACCGCCGATAGGGAGATGCAAGCCCTCAACCTCCAGTACCGCCAGCTCGATCGACCGACGGATGTACTAGCTTTCGCAGCTTTAGAGGTAGACTGTCCTCAGCTAGAGGAAATGCAGTCATCTGAACCCCTATACTTGGGTGATATCGTCATCTCGATCGATACAGCTAACCGACAAGCCCAGCAGCAAGGACATCCCCTGAAGACCGAACTAGCTTGGCTGGCAGCCCACGGTTTTCTGCATCTTTTGGGCTGGGATCACCCGGATGAAGAAAGTCTGACTCAAATGCTCGATCGACAAGAAACATTGCTGCGGGCGATCGGTCTTGCGATCCAAACAGCATAACTGAAGTTGATGGTTACTTAACAAAGTATGTCAAGCCCAATATAAATTTCTGAAATTAAACCAAAACTTTAGTAAAAACTTAGAAAAGTTACCTAGACTTGATGAAGTTAATTTCAAAAGTTTAGCTTTCATTCATCTCTGTAAATTAAAGTTGGTTCTTTATGACACTAGATAGACCCTCAATTTCATCACAAATCGCACAGTTTCTGCCCATGCCTCAAGACTCTTCTAGCCAGACAGTCCAGGAGCCTAAAAAAGCCTTGAAATACAACCGAGAGCTGTCCTGGAAAATCGCATCTAGCTTAGCTACGAGTTTTAGATACGCTTGGGGGGGTCTGAGTTATGCTTTTGAAACTCAGCGCAATTTTCGGATTCACACTGTTATTGGCACTTTGGCGATCGGACTCGGCCTATTTTTGCAACTGAAACCTGTAGAAATATCTGTGATCGGCGTCACCATTGGCATAGTTTTAGCCATGGAACTGTTGAATACGGCGATCGAATCGGTGGTAGACTTGACAGTCGGGCAATCTTACCACGAACTAGCCAAAATTGCCAAAGACTGCGGTGCCGGAGCAGTTCTGGTATCGGCAATGGCTGCGATCATCGTCGGTACTGCACTTCTGCTGCCTCCTTTGTGGGCAGTCGTTCAAATTGCGATCGGCAGTTAGTAAATTATTGGCCTCAGCAAATTTTAGGTTTTAGATGACCAATGGGAGGTTTTTAGTTTTATTCGTCTATATTGCAGCTATTTTTATCTTGGGCATCTATCTAAAATCTTAAAACCCTTGCTTTCAGGGAGCGAGTTAACCTAAAATCTAAAATCTAAAACCTAAAATCCAACTTAACCCGTGATTATAGTAATCGATAACTACGACAGTTTTACATACAATTTGGTACAGTATCTAGGAGAACTCGGTGCCCAGTTGCCCGTAGCCAGCGAAGTGCAAGTCTACCGCAACGACCAAATTTCCTTAGCAGAAATTAGGCAATTGCAGCCGGCAGCAGTGGTGATTTCTCCCGGCCCGGGACGGCCGGAAGATGCGGGAATTTCTCTGGAATTAATCAAAGAATTGGGGCCGACTCTACCAATTTTAGGCGTGTGCCTCGGACATCAAAGTATCGGTCAAGTATTTGGCGGCAAAATTGTTTCTGCACCCGTGTTGATGCACGGCAAAACTTCTCAGGTAGAACACGCAGGAGTCGGAGTTTTTCAGGGCGTGGAATCGCCGATGATTGCCACTCGCTATCACAGTTTAGTAATTGAAAAGCAGAGTTGTCCAGAAGTTTTGGAAATTACCGCTTGGGTTGAAGACGGAACTATTATGGGCGTGCGGCACCGGGAATATCCGCATATTGAAGGTGTACAGTTTCACCCGGAAAGTATTTTGACGACTTCGGGAAAGCAATTATTGCGAAATTTCTTGGAACGGCTTTAGGAT
This sequence comes from Microcoleus sp. AT8-B5, assembly GCF_036705565.1. Taxonomy (NCBI): domain Bacteria; kingdom Bacillati; phylum Cyanobacteriota; class Cyanophyceae; order Oscillatoriales; family Microcoleaceae; genus Microcoleus; species Microcoleus sp. AT8-B5. The sequence continues at coordinate 159,140 of NZ_JAUBUY010000005.1, read as the reverse complement.
CGCGAATTAAATAACTTACAATTTTAATTGTTATTGTGGGATGGGCGGGACGCCCATCCCACTTTCAAGAGTGGAAGTTATTTAATTCTCATTCCTTAGTTAAATTTCTCTGAATTTGTAGGGTTCGCTTTTATAGAACCTTACGGTGAGAGTAGGGTACACATTTTCGCACCTGAACCGCCTCAAAAAGGATACAAGCCCCTCACTCCTGTCGTGGTGAACCCCAAATTTTAGACTCATGTTCGAGATTCCAGATTCAATGCTGCAAGTAAATCTAAAATCTAAAATCTAAAATCTAAAATCGACTGGCGGTGTTTTGTGGTATAACAACAGACGACCAACACCCGACAACCGCAATCACAAGATGAAACGGCGACAATTAATACGTTACGCACAGACGGGTTTGCTAGCAGCTTTCTTCACTGGTTTACCATCTGGATGGGAAAGCTATCAAGCTCAAACTGCTGATTCTTTGTCGATTCAGTGGTTGGGCCACACTTGCTTCTTGTTCGCCGGAGGCGGTGCGAGGGTGCTGGTGAATCCTTTTCGCCCCCTGGGCTGTACCGCAGGCTATCGTTCTCCTAAAGTGCCAACAGATTTGATTCTGATTAGCAGCCGGTTGCTCGATGAAGGGGCGATCGAGGGATTTGCGGGCAATCCCGGCCTTTTGTACGAACCGGGGGCTTACAGGTCTAACGGACTGCGGATTCAAGGGATTCGGACCCAAAAAGACCGTGAGGGAGGAAGGCGATTTGGGGTCAATGTGGCTTGGCTGTGGCAGCAAGCGGGCGTTAAGATTTTACACTTGGGCGGAGTTGCTGGCCCGATCGGCATTGAAGAACAAATCTTGATCGGGCGGCCCGATGTAGTGCTGATTCCCGTGGGCGGCGGCCCGAAAGCTTACACTCCGGCGGAAGCGAAGCAAACTTTGCAACTTCTCAAACCAAAGATGGTGATTCCGACACATTTCAAAACCCAAGCCGCCGATGCTGCTGCGTGCGATTTGGTGCCGCTAGATGAATTCTTGGCGCTGATGGATGGTACGCCGGTGCGCCGATTGAATAATGACACGATTTCGCTCAAATCTGCTGACTTACCCCAAACTGGTTCGGTGATTGAGGTTTTGAGTTACAGATTTAGCGGTTGATGCCAGATTTTTTAGGTTGCGTTATATTAAGGAAGTTTTGTTCGATCGGGGATGCAAGAGAATTTTCTCTCTACCTTAGCCTCTGGCAACCTTGCCTTTTGTCGAGATTTGGCTAACATAACAATTCATGTTCACGGTTTTATCTCATAAGGAAATGCAAGCGAAATGAAAAATCAAAATTTACCTAGTTGGATGAAACAACTCACAGGTTTCGCAGGAATAATCGGCGCTAGCGCGTTAATCGGTTTCCCGGCTTGGGCTCACATCACCTCCAACACCAATGTTGCTAATGCAACTCAAACTCAACAAGTTGCAGGAAATGGGAAAACCACTGCTTCACCGGCACCAATGGCTCAGGCTAAGGATATTGTCGCTATTGCATCTGGCGACGCTCAATTCAAGACGCTGACAAAGGCTTTGGGCTCTGCAGGTTTGGTGACAACTTTACAAGGAAAAGGCCCTTTCACTGTTTTTGCACCGACAGACGCGGCATTTGCTGCTTTGCCAGAAGGAACTGTGGAGAATTTGCTCAAACCGGAAAACAAAGCCCTACTTACTAAGATTTTAACTTACCACGTTGTTCCTGGTTCAGTTTTATCTACTAGCCTAAAATCCGGCGATGTAAAAAGTGTCGAAGGAAGTTCGCTGAAGGTGGCAGTTAGCACAGGCAAAGTTACTGTCAGCGGCGCTAATGTTGTGAAAGCTGATATCAAAGCTAGCAACGGCGTTATTCACGTAATTGACAAGGTGCTGATGCCGCCTGATGCGAAGTAAGACTAGCCGTTTTTGTATCAATTGATGTTAGATTCGGTTAAATGAAAGCGAAGTAAGGACACAACATTGTTGTGTCCTTATTTGTATGGCAGGCAATTCCGAATTAATATATAGCAATCGTTGCAGGAGTCGTAAATTTTTTACCCCACCCCAACCCTCCCCTTATCAAGGGGAGGGAGTAAGAAATTTACAAATGATTTAGGATTGCTATAGATAAAGCTTTAGCTAGCTGCGGGTATCTACAAAAATGGCTGCCAACCCTTACCCCGGTAGCCAAAATCGAAGATTTCGGGATGGAGAATTTCTGCTAAAATTTCTAACGAATCAACCAATCTCGGCCCCGGCCGATTAAAGTAAGAATTGCCGTCAGTTAGGTAAACTTTCCCCGTTTTTACTGCTTGCAAATCAGGCCATTCTGCGTATTTAGTTATCTGCCTTGCTTCGCTGCGAGTGCGACTTAAATCAAAGCCGCAAGGCATGAAAATAATTACATCGGGATTAGCTTCTACTAAAGATTCCCATTTTAACCAAGGGGAATGTTTCCCGACAATTCCAAACAGGGAATTGCCTCCCGCCATTGCGACTAATTCGGGCATCCAGTTACCCGCAGCCATCAAAGGTTCAATCCACTCGATGCAAGCTACTTTGGGTTTAACGGTTAATGTTTTGGTTTTTAAGATAATAGCATCGATGCGGGATTGCAAAAGATCGATCGCACTTTTGCCATTTACGCCCAAAGCATCAGCAACTCGCTGAATATCCGTCCAGATTTCCGCTAGCAGATTCGGCTGCAAAGAAATAATTTCCGGCTTGCTATTTACCAGAGTGCTTACCGCTTGTTCAACATCCGCTAGAGAACAAGCACAGACTTCACATTGAGCTTGAGTAATAATGTGAGTCGGCTGCAATTTTTCCACAGTATCTATTTCTACTTTATACACACTCAGCGCATTTTGCAACAATTCTGTCACGCGGTTGTGAATTTCGCTGCTAGTTCCTTCGGGATTGAATTTAGGCTGAGTGCACACAGGTAAATTCTGGATTTCTGGGGGATAGTCGCATTCGTGGGAACGGCCCACAATTGCATCGGTTAATCCTAAAAGTGCTACAATTTCGGTGGCACTGGGAATTAGAGAGACAATTCTTGGTTGGTTCATTGGTTTTCTGTTTTTTACCGATTCGGAAGCACAGGCGAAGCACAGGCGGGACGCCCGTGCCACAATAAAAGGGATTGTTAAATGGGATTGTTAAATTTTTAGTTTTTTTAAGTATTGCAAATCTTGCCATGCTTGAATGAGATTACCTTGCATTAGTTGCGCTACACCGTTTAAAACTCTAATTTCCGGTAGGTTGGAGTTGAGAGCGAGAGCAGGTTTTAAGGCTGTTTGAGCGGCTTTGGGATGCCAGCCGTACAGGTGTACGAAAGCGAGATAGGCGTAAGCGTAAGGGTTTTTTGAGTCGAGTTGAGTGACTTTTTCTAAGGCGGCGATCGCACTTTGGACATTCTGCTGCAATACTCGCGAAAATGCCAAAGCATAAGCCAATTCTAGATTATTGGGTTCCTGTTTCAACCGATATTCTAACGCTTGTTCCGCTTGCACGGTATAATCTTGAATTGGATCGTATTGATTGATGCGCCCAATCTGCTCGAACACGGGTTCTAAACCAGGCAATCCTTTGGGTAAATTAACCGCCATCGCCCGCAATTGAGTCACCAAATCTAACTCAGGCTTATCTGTATTATCCTCATTATTCTCGTTCCCAGGCTCTGCCTGAGAACGCATATCCAGAGGCTCTGCCTCGATTTTAACACTAACTGCCGGCACATTAATCGGATAAGTTTCGCCGGTTTTCCGATTTAGATAAGTAGCTTGCAGATTGTAAGTGCCCGGTGCAATATTAGCAGGAGGAAGCATCGCCGTGCGATCGACAACTCGAAACCCCACAGCAAATTTATCCGCTTCCAGCATCCCCGGATGCAAAGTCGCTTGACCGATCGCGCGATCGTGTAAAATCCTGAAAGTCTGTCCCGGTGGAATATCGCCAGACTGCTGATTTTGCCACGTTACCAACACTAAACCAGACTGCAATTGCTGCCAAGGCCCAGACCAAGTATATGTTACCGATAGCGCGACTCCCGGAACTGCTTTTGCAGCGACAGTAACTCGATCTAATTGTACTTGCGATCGCGCTTCATTCAACGGCTGTATTTCGACAGGCTGCACTCGCTTCCGATAAAGATTTAAATTAGTATAATCTGGCAAAATCCAAGTTTTATCTAACTCAAATTTATCACCTTTTTCAATTGCCGTCACCGCTGCATTTTGAGCTTGTTTAATCCGTTCGCGAATCGAACCTTGCGGGCCTGTTTTGGTTACGAACCAAGAGAGCGATCGCACATCTTGCGGCACGTCTTTTAAATTCGTTCCCACCTGCCGCCCGTAAACCTGAAAATTCGCCAAAGCACCGTAAAAATTCAAATTATGCTGATTAATTTCCGGCGTCGAAGGCAACACGCCTAAAGTAGATTGCAAATAAGGTTCCCGATCGATTATTTCGGCAATTACCTCTCGGTGCGGCCACTCTTTCCCCAAGTAAGGATAGTTAGAATTGCCGGGACTGATAATTTGAACTAAGCTATGTCCAAAAGCCCCTCCCAGCGGCCACATATGCAACAGCATTGCCAGAATTGCCAAGCCAATTGTACCCCAGCGAATTTGTCGTCCCCACCGCGAAGGCCACAGCGTTAAACAGTAGGCTAAGAAAATAGATAAAACTGGCAAATAAGGTATACCATATCGGTCGTCTTTGTTGATATTTAGAGAATTAATTAAATAAGCTCCTACCCAGAAAACAGCCAGCCACCGACAGGAGTTGAGATAAAAGATTGACGAAATATCTTGCCGACGACGCCAATAAAGTATCAATCCTACTAAGGGAATAAGTAACAGAGGCCAAGAAATCTGTTCGGGTAAGCGTTGACCGTAGTAAATCCAAGCGTCGATCGTATTGAGGGCCGGATCTCCTTCGGCGATCGCCGAATCCACCGTTGCCCGTTTTCCCCCGGTCAAAATTAACAGCCAATTGGTTTTCGCCCAGGGCCCAAACACCGCCGCAGACAGCAACAAACTACCTGCTAATTGAGCTAATCTTCCCCAAGCTTTTTGGCGCACAGCACCAACAGCCAGCCACACAATCGGCGTAAACAGAAATAATACTGTAGTGTGTTTAACTAATATTGATAAACCGAGAGAAATTCCAAAGGCGATCGCCCAAAAGAAAGATGACGGGGAGAGGGGGAGATTGGGGGAGGGGGAGAATTTATACTTTTTCTTTGTTGGTTCTTCCAACTGAGTTCTATCCGTTACATCCGTTACATCCGTTATAAAATCCGTTGCCGAACTTCCTTCTTCCTTCTTTCCTTCAGAAGCCTTCCACATTGTCAGACAATAGAAAGCCAAAGTAATCGCCGCAGTGAGGGGATAGTCGAGTAAAAATTGCAAGCGCAGCCCATAAAGTCCGGGTAACAAAACGCAAATTGCAGCGGCCCACAAACCGACTTGCCGGTTAAATAATTGGACGCCCAGATTGTAGACTGAGGCGAGGAGAATTGCACTAAATAAGAGATGAACGAGGGTTGCCCGATCGCCCCCAGTACCGAAAACCTGAAGAAACGGAACGGTTAAGATGTATGCCAAGGGCGGAATTTTGGTCGAAAGCAGCCAGAAGTTTGTCCACCACTCCCCGGAAAGCCACTGAGGATGCTGCAACGCCTGCAAGTATTTCAGGGTGCTAGTCAGGTAGTCTGCTTGATCCCACGCCGGGACAGATCGATCGAAGGCAAACCAGAGGCGATCGCTAATTGCCCCCAGCAGCCAAATTATGCCTAAGACAAGCAGACTCTTGCCCTCGCTGTCCCGATGTTGCTGTGCCATTGCGGTTCTTGGATTTTAGGTTGCAGCTTTTAGCTTACAGGCGGGCGGTTCCGGGCGATCGAAAATTAATTTGAAAAAGTGCTTGCTAAATTCTGTATGTGTCTGCTAAGATAGTAAAGCGCGAAAAAACAAGCCGGGATAGCTCAGTTGGTAGAGCAGTGGACTGAAAATCCACGTGTCACGAGTTCAAGTCTCGTTCCTGGCATCGCAAAGCCCTCACAAAGTTGAGGGTTTTTTTTTATAAACTTGAACCCACAAAATAATCACCAATGGCATTCAAGTCTCGGCTTGCAGTTCGAGAGACAAAGCATCGGCTCATCCCTGAACCTCTCGCGCCTTGCGAAACTTTTCCTGCAATTGCTCGATGGCAGTCTCTAAGGGGATTCCCTCACCCCGCGATAGTTCCGCCTCCGCTTCCTCCACGCCTGAGCGCACCTCCTCCACCCACTCCCAATAATGCTGGCGTGTTTGAGTCAAAGTCTGGAGGGCTTTTGTAATCACCTCTTCCGGCGAGCTAAACTGCCCCAATGCTAATTGCGCTTCGATCAATTTCACCTGCTCAGGACTCAAAGTAATATTCATAAAAATCTCCGGGAGTCTCGCTGACACAAATCCCTTTTCTAAGAATAGCGCTACTTTCTGGGCAGTGCGATCGTCTTAAGCGCCGATCGACGTGCGGTGACGTGTACTGTCTTATTTTTGAGTGAGGTACGACGCTAATTCTGGAATTTCACCGCCGCGCTGCCACTCGGCTTCCCCGCGCCGCACTTTGGTTCTGGCTGTGATTTCCTCAATCTCCCATAATTGCAATCTGGTATAGGGCCCTTTGGCTTCACCGCTGCGAAACACGTACCATTGAGGAACTTCAGGAGTTGGCTGGGTCGATCGTCTTAGGATCGCGAATTAAATAATTTACACTCTTGAAAGTGGGTTGGGCGGGACGCCCGCCCTTTCTGGACGGGCGGGACGCCCATCCCACAAGAACCATCACGCATGGTAAGTTATTTAATTCTCATTCCTTACTGACAAGCGAATTTCAAAGGTGGCATCCGCCACGTGATTTATCCGTGGAATCAATCCAAAATCTAAAATCGAAAATCCTCAAGAAAGAGCATTTATCTCGCGCAAGTCAATCTAAAATCTAAAATCTAAAATCTAAAATCTAAAATCGATTGGCTTCATCCGATTCATTCCAGTTGTCGCTTTGAGCTGATTTAGTTCTTGTTCTACCGGATTAGGAGAGGCTGAATTAGAATTGGGCGATCGCTTTTTCTTAGCCTGCGGCTTACCTCTAGCAATTTCTACTTCGCGCGGCCACCCCCAGAAATGCCACAGCGCCACCCAAACTAGCGCCACGGCAGATCCTAAAATCTCTTCTTGTGTTGAGGATACACCATTGTATTTGGAGAAATTGTTAAAAAAAGCAATTCAAGAGTTAGAAACAATTCTTCAGCAGAGGAATCAGAGGAATGAATTACCGCTATAGTTTATTAATTCAATCGTCACAAGAGGATGGACTGTATTTGGTAAGACTGCCAGAGTTTGCAACAATTGCAATGCAGCCCTGTACTTATGGGAAAACTTATGAAGAAGCGATCGCCAATGCTAAAGAAGCGAGCTCCAGCTACCTTGAGTATTGCCAAGAAGAAGATTTAGTGCCTCCGAGTCCGGCAATCGTGGCAGCTTAAATAAAAGTCGATCGCCCTTTTTGACTCAGAACAAAAGAGATATCGACTTTTCCATATCAAAAAGAGCGATCGCACTTGTTGACAAATTCCAAAAGGGCGATCGCCTTTGGTTGAGAAAAAGCAAGAAAGGGCGATCGCACTTTTTGACTTATTCCAAAAGGGCGATCGCACTTTTTGACTTATTCTAAAAGGGCGATCGGCTTAGTTGTCAAGTAGGCACGGTTTGGGATAAACTAATATAAATGCTAATTTGAATTTTGAGGAAATTCTATGACAGCAGTGATTGCGGAACATATTGAAATTACTCCGGGTGTTTGTGGCGGTAAACCGCGCATTGCCGGACATCGGATTAGGGTTCAAGATGTTGTAATTTGGCACGAAAAGATGGGAATGTCTCCTGATGAAATTGTGTCGCGGTATCCTACAATTACTTTAGCAGATGTATACGCAGCCTTGACTTATTACCACGACCATCTTGAGGAAATTCGACAACAAATTCGAGATAGCGATGCTTTTGTGCGGGAATTGCAAGCAAAAACTCCTTCCAAGGTACAGCAGAAATTGAGAGGGCAGAATCTTGGAAAAGATCCGATTTCATTGTGATGAACAAGTCGAACGGGCGATCGCAGAAGCTTTAAGAAGGCGCGGTATTGATGTCACGACTACACCAGAATCCCGACTTTTAGGTGCTACCGATGAAGAACAGTTAGCTTTTGCCATTTCTCAAGAACGAGCAATCTTTACCCAAGATGATGATTTTTTAGCAATTCATCAACGCGGTTTAGAGCATTGCGGTATTGTTTACTGTCACCAAAACAGCCGTTCACTGGGTGAAATTGTGCGCGGTTTGATTCTGATTTGGGAGGTACTTGAACCGTCGGATATGCAGAACCATATAGAGTTTATTTGAAAAGGTCGATCGCCCTTTTTGACAAATTCCAAAGGGGCGATCGCACTTGTTGACAAATTCCAAAAGGGCGATCGCCTTTGGTTGAGAAAAAGCAAGAAAGGGCGATCGCACTTTGTGACAAATTCCAAAAGGGCGATCGCTCTTTTTTGAGAAAGAGGAACTAAGGGCGATCGCTAATCTGCGCTTACAAGCAAGGATCTCGCAAAATCTTCCCATCGCAAAAAATATTAAATAACAAAATTTGATAATTTTTGTTATTATGGGGGGTAATAGTTGACTCAAATAGGTGACTCAACATCATGAATATATCCTTAACTCCTGAACTAGAGCAGTTTGTTCAATCAACAGTCAAAAACGGTAGGTACTCATCTGCTTCTGAAGTGATTCTGGCTGGGTTACAATTGCTAAAAGAACGAGAAGTTTTAGTTGTTTTAAATCCGGTTTCGTCCGATGAGAAGCAGAAACCCAGCTATGATTTCTCTGATTTGGTGGGGCGATTAACTTGGCAGGGAGATGCAGTAACAATGCAGAGAAATCTACGCGATGAGTGGTAATCGCTATGTGTTGGATACGAATGCGATCGTTGCTTTGCTTCAAGGGAATATTCAACTGGTTGAATTGCTTAAAGATGCGGATTAGATTGGAGTTTCAGTTATTAGCAAAATTGAGTTTCTGGTATTTCCTGGGTTGACTCAAGACGAGCGTCAGATTTTTGAGCAGTTTCTGCAACGAGTGGAGGTTCTTGGTTTAGTGGCGATGGATGCTGTCTTGATTGAGAAAATCATTGAAATTCGCCAGCAACATCGCTTGAAACTACCAGATGCGGTTATTGCAGCAATGGCAATCCAAAATTCAGCAACTTTGGTGACAGCCGATCGAGAGTTTGCAAAGGTAACAAGTTTAACGGTAATTAATTGGTAGCGATTGCCCTTGGTTGAGAAAAAGGAGTAAAGGGCGATCGCACTTGTTGACTAATGGTAAAGGGGCGATCGCCCTTTTTGTCAAGTACACATAATTTGAGATCAACTAATTCTAAAAATATTCCCTAAATATCGCCCCTTCCCCGACAATTTGAATGAACATCATGTCCCCCCCTTCTTAAGGGGGGCTAGGGGGGATCAATCCAAGACTAAACGACCCAACCATGAATTTCAATGCACATCTTGTCCCCCCCTTCTTAAGGGGGGTTAGGGGGGATCAATCCGAGACTAAACGACTCAACCATCCACCTCAACCAACATCCAGTCCCCCCCTTCTTAAGGGGGAGTAGGGGGCAAGCTAAGGGGGGATCAGTCCGAGACTAAGCAACTCAACCGAGAATTTCAACTAACATCTTGTCCCCCCCTTATTAAGGGGGGCTAGGGGGGATCATGCCAAAACTAAACGACTCGAACTTCCACCTACCATACAACCCAAAACTCATCCCCATCGCCAAACAACTGCGGAAAAATCCAACTCCATCATAAAAAAAACTGTGGCAAAATTTTCTCAGAAATTCCCTTTTCGAGTTTTGAGACAGCGCCCCATCGACAATTTTATTGTAGATTTTTATTGTGCGGCTTTACTGTTAGTAATTGAGATTGATGGGGAGAGTCATTTTACGGAACAAGGGAAACTATATGATGCAGAAAGAACCGGGATTTTACAGGGGTATGGATTGAAGGTTGTTAGGTTTACGAATGTTGAGGTGTTGCAGAGTTTTGAGGGGGTTTGTGGGGAGTTGTTGGGTTTGATTGAGGGTGATTTTTGAGGCTAGATCACCCTGGCGCCCCCCTTAAGAAGGGGAGTAGGGGGTGGGACATGAGGGGAGGGGAGTTGAATGGGTGGCTGGGTGCGATCGAGGCGATCGGATAAAATATTAGGCAACATAATTTAATTGTACTATGGAAAAGTTGACTCAATATCGATCGCGCGATGCGTAAAAAGAGCGATCGACCTTTCTATACCAAAAGAGCGATCGACCTTTCCATATCAAAAAGAGCAATCGACCTTTCCCTGCCAAAAAGGGATCTCGCTCTAGTTGTCGAGTAGACATGATTTGGGATAAACTAATATTGTCTCCTTGGCTCGGCTATAATAGTCCTCGTATCATTCTTTAAAGAACCTTTATGCCAGAAGTTGCACGATTTTACGGAATAATCATCAAAATTTTCTTTGGGGATCACCCACCTCCTCATTTTCACGCAGTTTACGGTGAGTACAACGCTTTGATCGGTATTGAGTCTTTAGAAATTATAGAAGGAGATTTACCGAATCGGGCCCAAAAGCTGGTAATAGAATGGGCTACGTTGTACCAGAAAGAACTGCTGGATATGTGGAATAGCCAAGAATTTAGTAAACTTCCACCATTAAAATAACTCCGATCTGTTTATGAAACCTGAACGCATTGTTTCTGCTAAAGCTATTGACGATCGCACATTGATGGTTAAGTTTACCAATCTAGAATTTAAAAAATACGACATCTCTAAGTTATTAGATAATCCGATGTTTACGACCTTAAGTAATCCTGGGTTTTTCCGAAATTTTACAGTTGAACCTGGTGGTTATGCACTGGTTTGGAATGATGAGATAGATATCAGTGAATATGAAATTTGGCAGAAGGGAATTAGTTGCACAGAGGAGGAAATTGAGCGATATATTGAATCTATTCATCATGTTGCTCGCTGAGAAATAAGACCCGATTCTTCTGAGCGATCGACCTTTCCATACCAAAAGAGCGATCGACAATTTTATTGTAGATTTTTATTGTGCGGCTTTACTGTTAGTAATTGAGATTGATGGGGAGAGTCATTTTACGGAAGAAGGGAAACTATATGATGCAGAAAGAACTGCGATTTTAGAGGGGTATGGATTGAAGGTTGTCAGGTTTACGAATGTTGAGGTGTTGCAGAGTTTTGAGGGGGTTTGTGGGGAGTTGTTGGGTTGGATTGAGGGTGATTTTTGAGGCCAGATCACCCTGGCGCCCCCCTTAAGAAGGGGGGGACATGAAGGAGGATAGATTGTTCGCTAATTCCAAGCATCGCACTTTTTGACTTATTCCAAAAGGGCGATTCCCTACGGGATAGCTCCGCTTCACGACCTTGTAGTTTATCAAGGCTAAGCAGCCATCGGGCAAAGGCTCAGAGTTGAACAATCAACTTTAATTCTCGGTCGCAGTTCAACTTGAACTAAAGTTTTGAATTCTTCATTTTTGGGGGCAACTAAAAATTCTAATTTACCGTTAATATAATCATTAATTTCAATAAAGTTCACGAGTTCAAAACACATAATACCTACAGTGGCATCGGCTATCTTTAATTCAATTTGAACTGATTTTTGAATGATATTCATTCCAAATTTGAGGGTGACACCTAATGAATCTGTCACTTCATAACACCAATAGCCATCGGAGGGTTGGGAATCTTTTGGTTCTTCACAAAATAATTCTAGAAAAGCTAGTTCATCAAATCCCTCATGTAAATTGATTTTTGCCATTTTCTTACCTAAGATATTGAGTTATTTTCCATAGATTATAGCACTGAGAAAGCGGCGAGTTCCATCGGGCAAGACTTCCCATGAACTTTGGACTTGGGCGAATTTTCCGGTTCTGCCCGGTAGAGCGTGAATCTCTAAGCTCTGTATCTATTGTAGCCTCTTCTCCTGTAGTGTGGTTTGTATAAATATTAATAAATCGCTCAACAATATTACTTTCTTCTTGGACTGCTTGTTCTAGATGAGTTTGAATAAATTGACGAGATTCTGAATCGTCATCAAATCCCAAGCGATTTAGTTGTTGTCTATTTTGTACCGCTCTTTTTGAGTTATGAGCGTCTGGCTTTATGTTGACATTGAATAAGTAATCGAGCTTGCGATCGTTAATGATGCAGGGTGTTTTTGCGTCGGTGGGTCGATCGGATTGTGTCAATGGCTGATTTTTAAAATATAGATTTTGGGAATTGTAGGATTATATCATTTTGGCAGTTTTTTCATCCTACAGCACGATCGCACTCACAGCCCCAAAAAGGCGATCGCCCTTTTTGACTTATTCCAAAGGGGCGATCGCACTTGATCGAGAAAGAGGAGTTAAGGGCGATCTCGTCACATTTTATCTGTAATGGTTGTGTTCTGCATTTTGGCAATCACGCTATATTCTTCGGGTCAATATTTGGTTGTGGATCGACCATATTTATTGGTATCGTCATGAGCAATGAATACGCCTGGATTAGTGCCCAAGCTGGGGCAGCAACTATTTTGGGTACAATTAGTTTGCCAGCAACGTATATTACACCAGCAGCTTTCATCCAGTCTGGCAAGTCTTCAGTTGTTTGAGGGACTCTTTGAGGTTGTTCAGCTTTTGGATCTGGCTCGAATCCATAAATACCTTTTAATTCCAACTTGAATGCTCCTTTAACTTTAATATCCTTACCAATCTCCAGTATAGATTGTTCAATTTCTATGGTGAAGTCCTTCGGTGGTTCTAGCTTTAGATCAATTTTGTTGCCTTTTCCATCATCTAACAGTGTAACTCCAACAGCAGTAACAGCATCTGCTACCTCAATTTTTCTTCTTGCTTGCTCGAAAGCCCAAGCTAAATCCACCTTACCTAACGACTTTTCTCTATAGGCTTTTTGTAGGTTATCAAGCGTTAGCTTCATCTGAGGATCTTCATCTGTTTTATCGCTTTCAACTGTTGCTTGAATTTTTTCAGTTAAATTTGTAAGTTCAAACCAAAGTCTGCCTCCTGGAACTGGTACAAAAGAGGTTTTCCAAATCTTATAAGAAGCTCCAAAATCAACTGGAGTCTCCAATGCCCGAGGAGGAACAACCCAAGGAAATTGAAAAATGGGTTTTACTCCACTTTTGACAACACCAATCGGTTCTTCCTTAATAGGTGTTACTCCACTTTCGAGAACACTAATCGGCCCGGCACTACCCCCGCCATAAGCCTGCTGAAATTTGCCAAGAACAGAAAGCGTGTAATTAGCAATACTGGGATATTGAACACCATTGGTATATTGTGGGCTTGTGTTATTGTAAAGATTGGGATTACCTGAATACCAAGCTGATGCCACACGACGCACAGCAATATCAACATTACCACCACTAGCAGCTATAGCTTGTTGATAATATTGATTCAGCTTGTAATCAACAATTTTTAGCTGAAGGTCTGGACTATTCAAGAATTGATTAGCAGTAATCTCATACCCTAGCGCTTCACGACTCCAAGAAGGAATATTTGCGGGCATCACTTGAGCAATTCCCAAAGCCCCTGAATCGGGGTTAACAGCTTTGTAATTGTAGCCGCTCTCTTGCCCAAAAATAGCTGTCCTTAAAGCAGCAATAAGCGACTGATTACCTCCAGTATTTCCATTATTTCCAGTATTTCCATTATTTCCACCCGATGAACCAGGCTGCTGATAACCAGGCGGATAACCGATCATATAAGCACTAGGAACCCAGAGATTTTGACCTTTAACTTTCAACCACAAAGAATCAGGCTGACCATTCCACAAATCATTCACAGGTTCGCCGTAAGTCCAACCATCAAACTCCATCCATGCCTGATAGGGAATACTTGTCGAACTCCGATCGCCAAATTGAGGACTATTGCGAAGATTGACCCCTTTCGTTGCCCCAACCTGAAGACTAAAGTTCTGCCAATTAATATTACTAACAGGGGCAGGCGTAGGAGACGGGGAAGTTGTCGAAGCAGATCGCCCCTTTGTCTCATAAATGGTCACTTGCTGACCATTCCAGATCATAATCGCCCGTTCAAACTCCTGACGGAAAACACCACCACCCTGATCCTGCACACCAGTAATGGCATTCCCCACTTGCGGATACTGTCTCGCCGCATCCAAGAACATCTGACGCACATTATCTGTAGCACTTGGTAAACTCTCAGGAATATCCCCAGCCCCCCAAATCAAACCCTGGCTAGAAACATTCCCGATCGCGCTTGTTGCACCCGTATTTACATCGATCGCAATCTTCCGGCGATCGGAAGTATAAGCCCTAAGTTGACCATTCTCCCAGCTCAGACCATACACTTCCAGCAAACCCAAATCGCCTATATAGCGCGAATTACCCGTCGCCAAATTGAAAGCAACGAGGCGATCGTTCAACGAAGTATTAGGACTACTAACCGTTGCAAAAATCTCATTAGCCCCGTTGAAAAGCAAATCTCCACTGCTAGGCCCGCCCAAATTTCCAATCAAATTCATCTGACCATTATCAGGCGAAATCTGAAACAAATTGCCATTTCCCTGATCGGCCCCGTAGAGTCGGCCATCGGCCGAGAAAGTCAGAGAATTGAGAGTCCCTCCCGCCAAAGGCCCGACATATCGTTCGGCACCCGTAGAGGGATTTATCTCATACAAACCGTCATAGAAAGTACAGCCGTAAAGCTTACCATTGGGAGCAACTGCCAAATCAGTAAAAGCACGACCTTGGTATATTTTATGCGAAGCACCCGTACTCTCATCAACCTGCAAAATCTCTCCCGCATTCGTTGACAAATAAACCGTATTATTGGTCGGTTGCTGTGAAACTGGCGGTTGTTGATATTGCTGCGCGGGCGCTTGTGCGGGCGGTAATAAAGGCGGGCGACTTCCAGGGTAGCCCCCCGTCCAAGCACTCGGTACCCAATAAGTCCCACCGTTATATCGGAAGCGATACCATAAAGCATCCGCTTCTCCTGTGGTTAAATCGCTAAGCTGTTCGCCGTAAGTCCAACCATCAAAAGTTAGCGTATCACCAGTCTTGACAACATAATTACTTCGATCGCTCGTATTCGGACTATTACGAAGAGTAATCCCATTTGATGAAACCACCCAAGCAGTAAAGTTTTCATTAACAATATTGACAGCCCGTTCTACAGGCGTTACCTTCCCTTCACCACCCCAAGTCGTAGGTTTCAAGAAAGCTGTGGGCTGATAAACTTCCCCTGTCGTCACACCAGCCAAAGCCAAAGCCGCCGCCATATTCAACAACCCTGCACCCGTCTCTCCATCCCAATTAGGCTCCTTCAAATCAGTCGCCGTAGACTTGAGAATATCAATCACTTGGCGATAACTCAACTGCGGATTCGCCGCCCAAACTTGCGAAACAGCACCCGTTACCTTCGCAGTCGCCACCGAAGTCCCCGCCATCGTACCAACTCCATCGCCAGTAGTGGACAACACTGGATTTTCCACTGTCCCCCCGTCGGCCATAATATCCAAACCGGCACCGTAGCTGGAATAGTCGGCGCGATCGTAAGCTTTAGAAAGTGCAATTTCATCATTAACTCGTTCCGCCGCACCGACAGTAATAATGTTGTCAAATTCCTGCGAAGCTTGACCCAAAACAGACATCACACCGCCATCGTTACCAGCCGCAACTACCAGCAATACATTATGCTGACGCGCATATTCGATCGCACTTCTTTCCTCCGGCGTAAATTCATAGCGAGTAGTAACGTTACCATCTGGATTGATTTGAGTTAAATCTAAACTCAGGTTGACAACAGCATTCGGTTGATTCGACTCGATCGCAGTATTGACAAATTCAACCAAAGATTCCGCCCACTGTCCAGAACCGATCGCACGCCCCACCCACAAAGGCGCTTTATCGTTCACCCCATCAATGCCCACACCATTGTTTTGAGTTGCGCCAATAATGCCTAAAATGTGCGTACCGTGTTCGTTGCCTTCACCTGTCGCCAGTAAAGGGTTAGCATCATTAGAAACGCGATCGCGCCCTAAAATAATCCGTGAGTAATCAATATCGGGATTATTGCCGCTGAAACCCGTATCAATTACACCCACTAACGGCTGATTTGCTACAGGAAACTCCAACTGTACAGGTTGAATAGGTTCGACTGGTTTAGGTGCGACTTTCACTACCATATCTTCCAGCCGCGAAATCAACGCCGCTGTATTATCCGAAATAGGAGTCGCCCCAGTTTGCACTCTCAACTTCTCAGTCATGGTTTCTAAACGAGCAATCAAAGTGCGATCTATAATACTCTCCTCAACAATATCCGCACTACCCAAATTACTCAAACGCTGTTTAATGCTATCCAACCGCGCAATCCAATCAGCATTGACATTATTATTGTTTTGTGCTACTTCCTGCTTAACCGGTTCAGTCACCGCCGCAGTCGAATTATTCTCAATTGGTTTTGCAACAGTTGGAGAAATTGGCAATAACTCTTTTGGTGCAGCATCATTAACACCAGCAGTCTCAGTCTGAGTAACTATCTCCTTGTTCCGCAAGTCTACAGCAGTATTCGTACCTACAACTGGCATAGTTTTCGCTGCTGTCGGCGGCACAATCGCTGGAGTTTCTTTCGGCTCAATAGCCACTGTTGGCTGACTTTCCTTCACCGACTCTACAGGATTTGCGGCTACAACAACTTGAGGAGTTTCAGTTTTCTCTACCTCAGTTACTAAAGCCGGCTTTGTTTCTACTTTCGCCTGAGTTTCCGCTGGCAAAACTTCGGGTTTTGTTTCTACCTTTGTCAGAGTTTCCGCTGGCAAAACTGACGGCTGAGTTTCTACTTGTGTCAGAGTTTTCGCTGGCAAAACTTCGGGTTTTGTCTCTACCTTTGTCAGAGTTTCCGCTGGCAAAACTTCGGATTTTGTTTCTACTTTTGTCAGAGTTTCCGCTGGCAAGACTTCGGGTTTTGTTTCTACCTTTGTCAGAGTTTCCGCTGGCAAAACTGACGGCTTTGTCTCTACCTTTGTCAGAGTTTCCGCTGGCAAAACTGACGGCTTTGTTTCTACTTTCTCAGTTGGTATCGTTGCAGCAACTTCCGTCTCAGTAGTAGATTTAGCTGGCAAAGTTGGCATCGCTGGTGCTTCGGTAACTTGGTCTTTTACCTCAGTTGTCGCTGCGGGAATAGGCGTTTTTTCAACTGGTAAATTTTCAGTCGAATCCGCCACAGTATCTTTGCCAGCAGTTGGTGTAGTTGTCGCACCTGTTGTCGGCTTTGTATCTACCTTTTCGGTAGTTTCAACCTGAGTCGAATCACCCGAATTATTCGCAATATCTTTGACTTCTTCCTCAGTCGTCACCGCTGGAGTAGTAGGCTTTCCATCTACCTTTTCGGTAGTTTCAACTTGAGTCGAATCACCCGAATTATTCGCAATATCTTTGACTTTTTCCTCAGTCGTCACCGCTGGAGTAGTAGGCTTTGTATCTACCTGATCCGTTGTTTCAACCAGAGTCGAATCACCAGAATTATTCGCAGTATCTTTGACTTCTTCCTCAGTCGTCACCGCTGGAGTAGTAGGCTTTGTATCTACCTGATCCGTTGGTACAATCTTGGTTGCATCAGTAGTATCTTCGTCGGTAGTAGCGGTAGGCGCTGGAGTGGTGGGAGTCTCTATATCTGAAGTTGATGGATTCAGAATTTCCTTTTCTAAATCATCCAGTAAATCTGATAATTCAGCATCTACATTTGGTTTTGCTTCCGGGGTAATGTAAGGTTTCGCATAAGCAATAAGTGCCTTGCCCAAATCAGTTTTTCGCCACTCTTTATCCGGGTTAATCACAGTATCAAGCAAAGCAGCTTTTGCCGTCGCACCCCGCACTTGGAAAATGATATCGTTGTAATCCCTGTCAGTCCCCGAATCTAACCGCATATCCTCCATGACAAAGGTATTGCCTTCTCCCGTGACATCCGCAATTTGACCAAAGTGAAATCCCGCCACAGGATTCGCCATTGCCATAGAAAATAAAGGACGTTGAGCGCCGCCAACAGTCGGATTATCATACACAGACTTTACACTACCGTTGGGTACTAACATCACCCCATATTTACCCCCAGCAGTTACGGCAAAACTCTTGACTCCTAGGTAGACTCCTTCGTTGGCATTACTCTCTCCTAACCAACCGGAAAATCGTGCACCTTCTGTAGCATCATTAATCACTACATGACCTTTCACCGAGTTACTTAAAGAACGCGCAGCTACTTCTTTAATGAATGCTTCCGAACCAGGTTCAAATTTGTCTAAATCGTCTAAGCTGAAAATAGCTAACTCACCTTGGAACCTCCCACCATCAAATGTGTAGTCTATACTGATGCGACCAGTTTCATCGGTAGTAAATACCCCCGATGTAAAGGGAGAAATTAACTTTTTATCCGTAGTCGGTTCGGGTTCTTTTTGGGTTTCAGTTGTTGCTATGGTAGTAGTTGAATTCTCTTTCTCTGTTTCTTCCCCGTTGCTAGTGTCAGTATTTGTGTCGTCTTCGGGCTTGCTGGCATCTGGGGAAATAGTAACTACAGTCTCGCCTGTTTTTGGTTCTTGAGTGGCAACTGTTTCGCCTGCAACTGCATCTGTTTTGGCGGCGGCTGTGCTATTTAGATTGTTTGTGGCAACAGTTTCGCTGGGTTCTTCGGGTGTTGAAATTGCCGAATCGGTTGGCTTGTCTTGTGCGATTTCCCCCGCTGATGTAGTCTCTTCACTTGTTGGCAGTTCTTCGCTAGCAAATTCAGTCGTGGCTACAGGTTTTTCCGGTTCAGATGTGAGAGTTGTTTCGGAGGTGTCTGGGACTGATTTTTCGGTAATTGTTGATGTTGTTTCAATTGCCGAGTCAGTCGTGGAAATAGGTTCTTCTGGTTCAGACGTGAGAGTTGCTTCGGAATCTGTAGTAGCTGGTTTGTCGGTAGTTGTTGATGTTTCTGTGGCAGATTCAGTCGTTGCTACAGGTTTTTCTGGTTCAGATGTGAGAGTTGTTTCGGAGTCGGTAGTGACTGGTTTGTCGGTAGTTGTTGATGTTGTTTCTGCGGTGACAGTCTTGTCTTCAACAGGAGTTCCTGTAATTACATCTATGTTTGCAGTGGGTTTTTCCGAAGTTTCGGCGCTGTTTGAGGGAAGTAGAGAATCTGATTGTGCACCGGTGAGGGTGTCTGCGTCGGATGATTTTTGAGTGCTAGTTGGTGCTAAATTCAGCGTGTATTTGATGTCGCCACTGATTTGCAAAACTTTGACTGAATAGTCTCCGGCTAGTAAGCTGTCAACACTAATTGTTTCTGCACTGGTTCCCGCGTTTGTGGAACTGTAAAGTGGTGCGCCACTAGAGTTTAACAAAAATACGTCGGCATTCCCGCTCAAACCGTCGATCGTGAATTTGAAACTTCCCGGACTGTTGAGGTTAAATTTGTAAAGGTCAAAAATATTTGTAGTGTCAACACTACCTGTGTAGGTTTTGCCGTCAGCCAATGCCCCGATGTTAAGTTCAGTCATACTACCCCTGAAAAATAGTTGGTTGAAAACGCTCTTAATTATCTATCTGGGGGAAGTTGAGGTTTTTATGCGAAGCGCGGTGAATCGTTACATAAGTTTACATTAGGGTTGCCGATCGCCCAAAATTTGCAATCTACCCGCATTTAATGTACTTGGTGATGTTGCTTCAAACTCTTGTGAGGTGGGCAGGAGAGTCCGCGCAAATCTACAATGTAAATGCAGCAAATCTTAGTGGCGCTTAGGTTTTAAAGGGGCTCAGTGCTCTGTGGGAACCATACCCTACAAGTGCGATCGCCCCAGACAATCCCTTATCCCCTACAATAAACAAGCAATTATTATATTTTGAGTTATCCTGTGAGTCCTACTGCCGAAGTCAGCAATACCCTAAATGCGGGCGCCCTACCAACCGTTACCGCTACCGCAGCCCGCCGCGCTGTTTTTCCCTTCACTGCAATTGTTGGCCAGGAGGAGATGAAACTGGCGCTGCTGTTGAATGTCATCGATCCCAAAATTGGCGGAGTGATGATTATGGGCGATCGAGGTACTGGTAAATCTACCACAATCCGCGCCCTCACTGATTTGCTGCCGGAAATTGAGGTGGTGGCTGACGATCCTTTTAACAGTCATCCCACTGATCCTGATTTGATGAGCGATGAGGTGCGCGATCGCACTTTATCTCAAAGTGAGATTAAAATCGCCCGCAAAAAAGTCCAAATGGTAGACTTGCCTCTGGGCGCTACCGAAGACCGAGTTTGCGGTACGATCGACATCGAGAAAGCTTTGTCGGAAGGTGTTAAAGCTTTTGAACCAGGTCTTTTAGCTAAAGCTAACCGCGGCATTCTGTACGTTGATGAAGTCAATTTGCTCGACGATCATTTAGTCGATGTTTTGCTCGACTCCGCCGCCAGCGGTTGGAATACTGTGGAAAGAGAAGGCATTTCGATCCGCCACCCGGCTAAGTTTATTCTCATCGGTTCCGGGAATCCAGAAGAAGGAGAATTGCGGCCGCAGTTGCTCGACAGATTCGGGATGCACGCAGAAATTCGGACTGTAAAAGACCCGAATTTAAGAGTGGAAATTGTCGAACAGCGATCGAGTTTTGACCAAAATCCGCCGGAGTTTCTCGCGAAATATCAGCACGAACAAGATGATATGCAGCAGAAGTTGGTGGAAGCTCAGGAAAGATTGAAATCGGTAACTATCGATCGAGAGTTGCGGGTAAAAATCTCCCAAGTTTGCGCGGAATTGGACGTAGACGGGCTGCGGGGCGATTTGGTGACGAATCGGGCTGCGAAAGCTTTCACGGCTTTGGAATGCCGCACGGAGGTGACTGTGGACGATATTCGCCGGGTGATGACTCTGTGTTTGCGGCACCGGTTGCGGAAAGACCCGCTAGAATCAATAGATTCGGGGTATAAAGTGACTAAAGTGTTCGATCGGGTATTCGGCCTAGAAACAACTGAGGGGTAATTGGTAATTGGTAATTGGAAATGGGTAATTGGTGGTGATGAAACCTTCCCCAAATTTTCATACCTAATTCCCCATTTCCAATTACTAATTCTGGCAATGGAAAAACGAATTTTAGGATTAGATCCGGGCTTAGCAAATCTTGGCTACGGGGCAATTAGTTGTCAAATTGTCCCCGGAAAACAAGATAAAAACAGCGTTTCCATGATTGATTGCGGCGTCATACAAACAACGCCAAAACAGGAAATGGGACAGCGCTTGAAAACAATTTACGACGATTTGCACGAGGTAATTGAACAGATTAAACCTGATATAGCAATTGCCGAAAAACTGTTTTTTTACAAGATGGGAAATACCATACTGGTAGCGCAAGCGCGGGGCGTTTTGACCCTAGTATTGGCGCAGTGTGGAGTGCCGCTGTTCGAGTTTACGCCGGCTCAAATTAAGCAAGCTTTGACGGGCCGCGGTAATGCGGATAAATCTGAAGTGCAAGATGCCGTGGCGCGGGAGTTGGAGTTGGGTTACATTCCGAAACCCGACGATGCGGCGGATGCTTTGGCGGTGGCTTTGACTGGTTGGTACGATGATGATATTTGTCCGAAGAAAATACAGTTGGAAACAGGAAAAATTTGATGCAATATCAAATCATGGGCAAATTAAGTACAAATCCGGGCAAGACATCTTCTCCCGATAAATTTACAGGAAATTGTACAATCTCTACTTGGCGAGAAGGGCGATAAATCTCAACTTGTTCGTCTAGAGGATTAATTAACCAACCCAAGCGTAAACCGCTGTTTAGATACTCCTGCATTTTCTCCTGCAGCGGCCGCAGCGGGTCTGGGCGCGATCGCAATTCAATGGCAAAATCAGGACAAATTGGCGGAAATTTCTCTTGTTCTTCTGCTGTTAAAGCAGACCATCTTTCTAGGCTAACCCAAGCCACGTCTGGAGCTCGATAGCCATTATTAGGCAAGCGAAAAATTGTAGAAGAACTAAACACTCTCCCTAGCTGCGTTTTACGGTTCCACAAGCCCAAATCTGTAATTAAATAGGCTTTTCGATTGCCACTGACTCCGCCTACGGGTGACATAATAATGATTTCTCCTTTAGGTGTCCGTTCAAATTGCCAATCTCGATTCATCTGGCATAAACGGTAAAACTGTTCATCTGTTAGTTCGACAGTATCTAAGTTTAAAATAATGGTTGTCATTTTTCCTAACTCCCTAGAAATATGAGTCCTGCAAACCTATTTTAGCCCCACATTTTGTCAATTTCAACATCACTCCTCATAGCCGGGAGTTAAGCTTTAATACGAGGGCTTAAGCCCCAGCCCGACTATTGCGAAGTGCAAAATATTAGTTGAAAATGTAATTAAGTTCGATCGCCCAATTCCCATCTCAATCAAAAAATGCTATAATAGCCACTTTAATTGCTAAACTTATCCCACCAGCAAAAAACACAGGAAAATAATATGGTGATTATTACCTCACAACAAATTGCCCAATTTCGATCGCAATTAGCAGAATATCCCGAAGCCCTAAAAGCCCTAGACGCCATCGAAGATTGCGAAGGTAACATCGAAGATGCAGCGATATCTCTAGCAATTCAAGCCGGACAAGAACCGAATATCTCGGAAAATTGGTTAGACGGATTGGCTAAAAGATGCCGCGTTGCTATCTGCAAATCAGAGGTTAAAGAAGAGTTAACAAACGGACAATTGAATGCAGCATTTAGAGATTTAGTTGCCGCAAAAATTTGCCCTGATATTTTGGTGACTTCGGTGATTATTTATGTATTTAAAACTGGGGTAAATGATTTTTGTGAACCTCTCGAATATAAACTGTAAAGCCATAGCTGCATTTAAAAATTAGGTGACACAAAGCTATCCCAAAGGGTAGGGAATCGCCCTCATTTCTCAAAACATGATACAACGAGACGATCCTCTTCGAGGGCTTCGCTAACGCACTTTTTCTCTACCCCTGTCCACTACTGTACCCAGCCAGCATCAAATCCGGCGACAAACCCAAAGATTTCCCCAGCAAACGAGCAAGTTGCACTAAAAAATTAGCAGTATCTTCGTCACCTTCGCGGGCCATTGAAGCCGATATCTGGATTAGCATTTGCACAAATCCCGCATCAATTAAATCCGAACGGGAACTCAAAACTTCTGGTTCTTGGCCGTTGGGACAGGTAAGCACTCGCTCGATTAAGTTCAAATAAGCCTCTTGACGTTCTGGATTCATTTTGGCAGGAGCTTTACAGTAAATAATTTATTATTACGTTTAACTCAGTCCTGTCAATCAGGCGATCGAATAAGCGATCCCCGTTTTTACTCTAGGAACTCCATTCAGTCAGGAATAGACAGGAGTTTAAAGAAAATCTTAAGTTTTTCAATGCTAGTTTAGTCGAGGTATGGTGCGCCGAAAATCACCCTACTATTCAAGGGAATTAGGAATATAAAAAATGAAAATAGGAATATTTTTAGGAAATCTCGGAAACCCCGCCATCTACTATCCCAAACTCGCCACAATTACTGGCGGAGTCGCGGCGAGTATTTTTCTTTGCCAATTATTGCAATGGCAATCACAAAAGTCCAACTCCGGCGAATGGGTGAAAACTAAGAGCACAGAAATAGAAAAAGCAACGGGTTTAAATCAGGAAGAACAGGAATTAGCGAGAAAGCAGCTCAAAGTGCGATCGCTCCTGAAAGAAAAACTACCAAATCCCAACACCGACACCCTAGAACTCTGGGCGGACATTGACGCTTTGGAGGAAAAACTCAATCACTTTTGGACATCCAATCCTGCCGGAATTATACCACAGACAACCCGGGAAAACAACAATCACCCTGTAGAAATAATCCCCGAAACATCACCCCCAAATCATGTAGTTAAAACCGACAAATATTTCGGGCAACCCCGCCAGCAAATAGCCGTTGCTGTCACCCCGAATTACCGATTTAGCGGCCCTTGGAATTCCCAAGAAGAACTCCACAACTTTCAGCGAGCTTTAGAAGCATATGCTCAAGAGCATAATTTAGGATTTGGCAATCCTTCTGGATGGGCATTTAAAATTATTGACAGCATGACAAAAGGCTTAACCTCGACTTTTTGGGATGAATTTATCGCCGGAATCCCTTTAGGAGAAAGTCAGAAAGTCAAGCGGGATTGGGAAATCGAGCCGGAAGTGCCTTATCCCGCCTTTGAAGAGGAGCGAATTCAGTATTACGTGCACAAAGGCGAACCGCTGGAAGCAGCAGTCTCTAAAGCCCGTGCTGATTTGAGAAACCCGGTTTTGGGCAAAGATTTGTGGGAGGGTTTTTTGCGAAAGTGCGATCGTATTGCTGATGATGCACTCAAAGCAAAACAGCAGGGCGTTGACACACCATATCTGCCGTCTTCCTTCAACGAAAAACCGCAAATCACCAAGGATAGCGTTATGCGGAAGTTAGGGGCGATCGCCCCGCAATTTGCCCTCAATCAATCCACATCTGAAACAATTGCTGAACCACCAAAACTCGAACAAAAAGAGCCATCAACCGCCACCGAAATCCCCAGTATTTCCTCTTTGCAAAAAGCTTACAAAACTCCTCTAGGTCGAAGTCTAGTAGAAAAACAAATCGCTGCCAACCCAGAATGGGGCTACGAAATAGTTGACGGTGAAATAGTCGAATCAATTCCTTTTTAATGAGACGGATATGAAACGAATTAGCGATATCAATCCACTGGGAGAAGAGCGACCAAATCCTTCTGAGGAAGAGAGAGAAAAACTGCGGGGGGAGAGGTTGCAGCGAGAAATAGATGAAGGATATCAAAAGTTAGTTGAACTCTGCAATTTAGGCGAATATGATATGGCAAAACAGCTTGCCAACCGCAACTCTAATTGGGGTTATGAAATAGTTGATGGAATTGTGATGGAAAGGATAGATTAGGTTCGCAGTTATCCCATTTGTCACTTTCTTGGGCGGGCAAGATGCCCGCCCCACAAAAAAATTAATATGTCGTGGAACAGGCATCTTGCCTGTTCCTAAGAATATGAGCCGGCTCTCCGGCATACCCCACAAGAAACTTGATATGTTGTGGAACAGGCATCTTGCCTGTTCCTAAGAATGGTGCAAATTGACTACCGCAATGTCTATGTTATAATTATCACTAAAACTTAAATAACTATTATACAATGACAACTATTAATGCCAAAAACCTAACATTAGCAGAAGTACACCGTCTGTTCGGCTTTCAAAAGCAGTACACGAACTCATTTACCTCTCTGTTATCCTTTGAAGATATCACAGAACACGAAAAGGAGGAACTTATACAAATTAGGGATGATTTCGATGACTACATTTCAACTGATAGAGTTTCTGAAGGACTGGTAAAAGCTCTGACTACCTTTCCCCTAATGCGATTAGCTGGCTTCTACCGCCGCCCGATTAAAATTAGTTTAGAACAAGACATCGCTGAAATTAGCATTGAAGATGAAGATACTATCATTAAAGGACGGTTTGATATCTTGGCTGTCAACAGGATAAAACCTATCAGAAGCGATACATATTTTTGGGTTTTGGTGATTGAAAGTAAAAATTCTGGAATCAACGCATTGATGGGTTTATCCCAATTGCTAACCTATGCTTATCAAAATTTAAAATATCAAGACACAATCTGGGGCTTGACAACAAACGGAATGCACTATCAGTTCGTCCATATTCAGGGGGGCCACAACCCAACCTATCAGCTAATGCCTTTGCTAAACCTGATGGAGTCCGACTCTTCAATTTTGTTGCTGCAAGTTTTAAAAGCTATTTGTAAGCTATAAAAAAAGAGGCAGAGAAAATTCCCCGCCTCCAATCTGCAATGACTGTTAACCTAAAAGTTAGATTAGCCAGCCAATACTTTTTAGTAGCCTCTGGTGTTAGGCTTGTGGACGATGAAGCTGAGCACTTGGCATTGCTTCACGTTGTCAAAACCCATGACGCGGATGTAGCAGCTAGGATTTTCTTGACGGCAAGCTTGAACTTCTGTCATGATTTCTTGGACGCTGCGAGCACCAAACAAAGGCAACTTCCACATAGTCCAGTAGCGCATTTCAGCGGCAGAGGTTTCGTTGAATTCTACGCCGGGAATGTAGCCTTGATCCAGGATGTACTGGAGTTGCTTGGCAATTTGCGCGTCTGTCAGCGGGGGCAAATAGGACAGAGTTTCGTAACGACGCTCTTTAGGTAAAGTCTTCATTTTTGTATCTCTAAGGTGTGTGTTCGATCGCACTTGTCGATCGATTAACTCGACAAATTATCCAGATTCGGTTCAGAATCTATTGATGTTTCAGGATTACTGCTAGAAACAGACCAATTAAGTTGCGTAGTTCGCTCTAAATGCTGGCGTCTGTGTTCCATATTCGCCTGTTGAATGCCAGTACAAACCATTTCTGGCAAAAATTCCGTCACATCGTGAGCCAGATACTCTCGCACAGTCATGATCCGAAAGCCTAAATCTTGATTTTCCAAAAGCAACTCTTGAATATAAGCTTCTCCATCTTGGATTTTGCCCTTAGTGGAAAAGTCATTCAACCAGATTGCCAGAGGAGGATTGGTTTCGCTCAACTGAGCGACCACCATCCGCACGGATTGATAGGTTAGGTAACTTGCCAGCACCTTAGCGGTGTCTTTCGCAACTTGTTTGAGATCCATTTTGACCCCAGCTCCCTCAAATTTTAGATTTTGGATTTTAGATTTTGGATGCAAACTTACTTGTAAATCTTCTTCAAAGATAAAGACTTCCCAGCAAGTTTGCGACCTAAAACCTAAAATCTCAAACCAAAAATCCTTAAAGGGTATCCATTGCCTCAAACTCAAACTTGATTTCTTTCCAGAGTTCGCAAGCAACAGCGAGTTCAGGAGACCATTTGCAAGCTTCGCGAATTACGTCGCCGCCTTCGCGCATCAAGTTGCGGCCTTCGTTACGAGCTTGGACGCAAGCTTCCAAAGCAACGCGGTTAGCAGTTGCACCAGGTGCGTTACCCCAAGGGTGGCCCAAGGTGCCGCCGCCGAACTGTAAGCAGGAGTCGTCGCCGAAGATTTCCACCAAGGCTGGCATGTGCCAGATGTGGATACCACCGGATGCAACTGGCATGACACCAGGCATGGAGGCCCAATCTTGGGTGAAGTAAATACCGCGGCTGCGGTCTTCTTCGATGTGGTCTTCGCGCATCAAGTCTACGAAGCCCATCGTGATGCCTTTTTCGCCTTCGAGTTTACCCACAACTGTACCGGAGTGCAGGTGGTCTCCACCGGACATCCGCAAGCACTTGGCAAGCACGCGGAAGTGGATACCGTGGTTTTTCTGACGGTCGATAACTGCGTGCATGGCGCGGTGAATGTGCAGCAAAATACCGTTGCGGCGGCACCATTTAGCCAAGGTGGTGTTTGCAGTGAAACCACCGGTCAGGTAGTCGTGCATGATGATGGGGGTTTTGATTTCCTTAGCGAACTCAGCCCGCTCCATCATTTCTTCGCAGGTAGGGGCAGTTACGTTGAGGTAGTGACCCTTGACTTCGCCGGTTTCTGCTTGGGCTTTTTCAATAGCTTCTTGAACGAACAAGAAACGATCGCGCCAACGCATGAACGGTTGCGAGTTGATGTTTTCGTCGTCTTTGGTGAAGTCCAAACCGCCGCGCAGAACTTCGTAAACGGCACGGCCGTAGTTCTTAGCAGACAGACCCAATTTGGGCTTAATTGTACAACCCAGCAAAGGACGGCCGTACTTGTTCAATTTGTCCCGCTCAACGGTAATACCGTGAGGAGGGCCTTGGAAGGTTTTCAGGTAAGCGATGGGAATCCGCAAGTCTTCCAAACGCAGAGCGCGCAGAGCTTTGAAACCGAACACGTTACCCACCAAAGAGGTCAGCAAGTTGGTGACGGAACCTTCTTCAAACAAATCCAAAGGATAAGCAATGAAGCAGATGTATTGGTTGTCTTCACCGGGAACTGGTTCGATGTCGTAGCAGCGACCTTTGTAGCGGTCGAGGTCGGTCAGGAGGTCTGTCCAAACAGTCGTCCATGTACCTGTAGAAGATTCAGCAGCCACAGCAGCGCCTGCTTCTTCTGGGGGAACTCCCGGCTGCGGTGTGACGCGGAAGGCTGCCAAAATATCTGTATCTTTCGGCGTGTAGTCCGGCGTGTAATACGTTAGTTTATAGTCTTGAACTCCGGCTTTATACCCAGCCTTTGATTGAGTTTGGGTTTGCGCGTAAGCCATATCTCGCTTCCTAGTATTCGCTTAATTTTTTTGCCCGATCGCAGGCTGTTAAAAATATATCAACAAAGTGTCACTCTCAAATTTTAATATTCTTTTAATCATCATAAGTATTATTTATTTTGCTTTACATTAGGCAAATATTTGTAACATATCTTATGAAATTCCAGGGGCGAAGGATGCAGGAGGAAAGGCTGGGGATCGAAGAGATTTTGGATTTTAGATTTTGGATTTGAGATTGAGGAAACAGGAAAGATTAGTCATAAATACTTAATTTTATGGTGGAGATCGATTAAATTTGAGATGGTAAATTTTAGGTTGGGGGGAGGAAAAGTTAGTTATAAATACTTAATTTTAGGGTAGGAGATCGAGCTCAACTGCAATCGAGTATGCAATTATTTAATTGAAAATCCCGTGGGGGGCCAAGAAACCGGGTTGATGGGAAAAATTTGGGTATATTAACGAGAAATATAGCAAGAAACCGGGTTTCTGAGGTTGTAAAGCCCGATCGCGCCAACTCTGGCACAATCCAAAATCGAAAATCCAAAATCCAAAATCCCGTGGGTGGGCGAGAAACCGGGTTTCTACGAAAAATTGGTGCTAAACGAGAAATATACCAAGAAACCCGGTTTCTGAGGTTGCTGCTGCGATCGCGCCAACTCTGGCAAAATCCACAATCTAAAATCGAAAATCTAAAATCCCGTGAATCGGAGACCGCCAACTCAAAAATCGACAGCATAGCACATAATATGGACAGGACTTGTGCTCTCAAACCAAATCCGTCGTTACAGCCATTTGACCACGCTGAAAACCGGGTTTCTGCGTTAGCGGCGCGTAAGTCTACTATGGATATTTAGCCCCATTTTTACTCTGGTTGTGCCTCACCCCCCTTCAAAAGCCGTCCACTGCATCAATCCAGATTGCCCAAGGCCCTACCCTCAGACTTGGGGCAACAATTTTTGTCATAGTTGCGGAGCTCCCCTGCGACTAAAAAATCGCTACGTGCCTCTAGAAAGCCTCGGTTCCGGGGGTTTTGCAGCGATTTTCACAGTTTGGGACACAGAAACTGAAACCGAGCGCGTCCTGAAAGTGTTGCTCGAAACGGCCCCGAAAGCCCTGAAACTGTTCGAGCAAGAAGCTTGGGTTTTGGCACTTTTGCGGCACCCTGGCGTCCCTAGAGTCGATCCTGACGGTTATTTTCACGTCCAAACACAAAATTTTGCAGGCGGGGAGGGAAATCCTGCGGCGAAGCGGCTGCCTTGTTTGGTAATGGAAAAGATTCACGGCAAAACTTTAGAAGAAGTTCTCGACGAGCACCCTCAAGGATGTCCGCAGGAATGGGTGTTTAGTTGGCTGAGTCAAGCTGTGGAAATTTTAGAGGAGTTGCACAGGTGTCAGATTATTCACCGCGATATTAAACCCTCAAATTTGATGCTGCGAGACCCGGAATCGCCCCAAGTTTTGCTAAGCAAGGGTTTGGGCGGACTGCAATTGGTGACGATCGACTTTGGGGGAGTTAAACAGATGGGCGGTGTCGAATCCGTGGGGAAAGATTCTCGGAGTTCGACGCGGTTGATTTCGCCTGGGTACAGTCCGCCGGAACAAATTGTGGGCGGCGGTGTGGTGCCGGCGACGGATTTTTATGCGCTGGGGCGGACTTGCATTCATTTGCTGACGGGGAAGTATCCGGCCCAAATTGAAGATCCGATGACGGGTGAGTTGCGGTGGCGCCACATTGTATCTGTGAGTCCGCCTTTTGCGAATTTGTTGGACGATATGGTGCGATCGAACGTGCGGGAACGTCCGGCGACGGCTGGGGATGTTCGGGCGCGTTTGCAGGAGATTTATGCTAGGAGTAAGGGCAAAATTGCCATCGCCCCCATGGGTCAAGCTATTGTAGAATTCTGTCGGCAAATAGTGGTGGCGGGGGCGCAAAAAACGGGAAGTTTGACGGTTGCGCTGTTCGGCGCGATCGCCCAAATCGTGGTAGCTTCTCTGGATACGGGCTGGGAAATGGTGCTGGGTGCCGTTGGTGGAAGTGCGGGGGCGATCGGCGGTTTGGTTTTGGGTTATGCTTCGCCTATTGGCCCGGAAATTGCCAGTTTTCTGAATGAAGGTTTGCAGCAATTAATTCCTAATATGACTTTCGCTGTCGGGCCGGAAGTGCTGCTGTTTGGATTTGCGGGATTGGGAACTGCGATCGGTTTGACTGATGCGGGGAGTTTTCGCCAGCAAAAACAGTATTGGCTGTCTGGATTGATGGGAGCTCAGGGCTATTTGTTGGCGGGTTTGTGCTGGATGGAAGCAACAGCTTCTAGCGGTGTGCAGGGGGTTATTTTGGGAGCTTTTGCGATCGCCTCTATGACTGTGGGAATGGGTTTGCGGAGCCATCAATTAGTTCACGCTTTGGTAGTGGCTGTTTTCTCTACGGGAATGTTTCTGTTTCTGAATGCGTGGAACATTTTTCCGGGGAGTTTCTTTGGGATTTTGTCACTGTCTAACGTTACCTTCGGCTGGCTGCAAGTTTGGGGATCAATTGTGTTTTTTGGTTTGTTGGGAAGTGCGATCGGGCTTTGTTTGGGAGTTAGTCATTATTTAGTTGTGCCGGTGCTCAGGTGGTTGGGATGGAAGTAATGGTTATGATTGTTTTGCGTAATATCAATTCCAATGCCACCGGATTTGGTATAATAATCTAAGCTTCAAAAGGAGTCACAAGAATGGCTGAAATCAAAATCATCTGTGAACGCCCAGACTCAATCCTGCGTTTCGTCACAGATGCGATTACTAAAGAGTTACAATTACTCGCCGATGGAATTAGAGTCACTGAGGAGAGATTGAGAGAGTTTGAAACTCAATATCAATTTTCCACTCAAGAGTTTTTAAGCAAGTTTAGCAATGATGAATTACATCATAGTCCCGACTTTGATGAGTGGATTGGTGAATCTAGGATGCTGAAGAGATTGCAAGATAATGCTAAGGAATTAAACAGTATTGAATTTTTTGTAACGCCGCAGTCCCGGCGGTATGGCACTATAGCCACAATCACCGCCGATTTAGCCACAGCTCAATTAGTGAGTGAAATGAGGGAGGCATAGTTTGTTCATTGAGGAGTATTTTGAGCAAATTCGGGAGGCTATTGCTGCTTGTACAGCAGTTGAGTCTTTTCAACTGACAGAAGCCAAACGTGATAGTTATACCGGGTTTTTGCGGGGGAGGGTTTACTTTCCAGATGGCTCATTACTTCATCTGCGCGAGTTTGTCTATGTAATTACAGAAGTTGAGCGGGATATGTATTCATATCACTATGTTAATTCGTCGGAAAATCTAATTTTTCGTTATGATAATGCTGACCATAAACCTAAGTTGAATTTACCTAATTTACCTCACCATAAGCATGAAGAGAGTGAAGAAAATATTGTGGCCTCTTCCGCACCCACGTTAGCTGAAGTGTTACATGAAATCAACAGGTTATTGTTGTAATATGTTCATAAATACCAAAGAAACCGGGTTTGTGCGGAGTCTACGGACGGTAACCAAGTATTTTCATGAAAACCCGGTTTATAGACTCTTATGCTAATCAAGTCGCTGTCAATTAAACCCGTCTCCAGATTATCAATAATTTGTGCGATCGCGATCGCCCTTGTCCTCAGCAGCCCCAATCTAGCCAAAGCCGAATCGCGAGAACAAGCCGTCGATCGATTGACTGATTTCTTATTCTACAGGGTTAATCCTCAGTTAAACAATCGCAAACTCCATGGGGGCGATCGCGAATATAGCAATCAATGGCGGAGATTGCGCGAGGCGATCGATCCACGAGTTAAGTCGGTACAAGAAGTCTGTTTTATGCCAGCCCCAGAAGAGACAGGATGGGAATTCACGACAATTAACGGCGAAACCTACGAGCAAACCTACGATTTACTTGCAGATACAATTTTTTACAGCCGCCATCCTCAACGAACCGGACAGCCCATTCCCAAAAGCGATCGGATCGGCATTAGTGAATGGTCAGCAATTCGACGCGAAATGTATATT
Organism: Microcoleus sp. AT8-B5; assembly: GCF_036705565.1. Lineage (NCBI taxonomy): Bacteria > Bacillati > Cyanobacteriota > Cyanophyceae > Oscillatoriales > Microcoleaceae > Microcoleus > Microcoleus sp. AT8-B5. The sequence continues at coordinate 126,727 of NZ_JAUBUY010000005.1, read as the reverse complement.
TCCAATTGTGGATTGTGAGACTCGATCGCCTTACGCCGCAAGCAGCATTGATTGTAAAAAGAAAGGTTTTAAACCGATGAGTATGAAAAATTGGATATGCGATCGCACTCTTGTTACAACCAGAATTATTGCAGCCTTGATGGGACTAATCGCCATTGGATCTACAAGTTTGGCCGATGCTGCCCCGCAGCAACAACTTCCCAGCATAAATAGTGCAAACATCGATACAACAACTAAAAAAAATCACCTGAATCATCCAGAAGAAAATTCAACTATCGAGGCTTTAAATAAAAAAGTTCTAGTCAGCCTTGAAACTTCTGTAAATGCCCAAAAAAAAATACCTATTCAACAAGGTATGCCATACAAAGAGGCGCGTCAAATCCTGATTAAACAAGGGTGGCAGCCAAGCTTACAGGGTCAACCTAACCTCAGAGATCGTTCGGTTAAAGAGCTATTTGATTTAGGATATAAAGAGATTAAGGATTGTTCTGGTACAGGAGAGGGGCCTTGTCGTTTTGAGTTTATCAATCAACAAGGAGAACTGCTAGTTATAGTCGCTACGACAAGAGGTGCTGAAAATACAAAACGTTTTGTGAGGAATTGGTGGATTGAGAAAAAGACAGATAGCAATCAACAAAAATCGTCATCAAACATAATTCAAGAAGGTCGTTATTGGTTGGGAGGTTCGGCTCAGGGTTTAGAGGTAAAGGGAAAACAATATCGATATTATGACGAGTCTAATATCGACCGACCGTGGAAACCTCTATCTGAGTTACAATATATCAAAAAAGGCGTTGTGTTTGATGGAAAAAGTTATTGGTGTTTATCTACTCTAGCACCTAAAACAGGAGGGATTTCTTGTTCTAAAGATGGATGGAAATAAAAGATTTATTGGCAGCTATATCTGGGATATTGATAATTTTTATTGGGTTTAATCGTGCTAACTAAATCACTTTCACTTAAGTCAAAATCGAAGTTTTTAGGGTTGTGTGCGTTAGCTATAGCCCTTGTACTCGCTGGTTCCAATCTAGACATTGCTACAGCGCGCGATTATGAATCACGCACTCAAGCTGTGGATAGGTTTACGGATTGGTTTTTTTATAGAGTGAATCCTCAATTAGGAGGTCGCAAATTGCGTTCTGACGATTCTTCGGCCTACATCCGCGAATGGAATGCTATTCGTAGTACAGTCGATCGAGAAATGATTACTACACAAGGAGATTGCGTCGGTGATGCTTTCTGGGACTTCGATTATCGTTATCATGGGCGATCGCTAGATCGGATTGCAGATACAATTTGGGATATCCGCGATCCATCGGGTGACAAAACTCGTGCAGATGTTTCTAAACAAGAATGGCAGAAGCTTCGTAATTCAATAATTAGAGAACATTTTTGCTATTAAGTTGCCATATTTCTCAACCCAATTTAAAGAATAAAGAACAACAGCGCTTTTAGTTACAAATATTGTTAAAATGTAAAATAGGCAACCTCGATTGTAGATCGTTTAGTCGAAAGGCAACGGCAACATTCTATAGCAAAACAAAAGGATAAAAAAATGGGCCGAGTCACCGCAACAATAACCGTCACCAATCACATCGATGAAATTCTGGGAGAAAGAGGGTTCATCCCCGCAGAGCAAATACGCTCTATCACCATCGATAACGTCTTAGTCGATACAGGCGCAACTCGACTCTGCTTACCAGCAGATATTATCAGTCAGTTGGGTTTGCCCATGCTAGGCGAAATCGACGGACATACGGCAATAGGAACCAGAAAATTTCGTCTATTCAAAGATGTCACTCTTGCCGTAGCTGGACGAGAAGGCAGGTATGATTGTGTAGAAATTCCCGCAGGAGAAGAACCTTTACTCGGCTTAATTCCCCTCGAAGATTTGGGTTTAGAACCGGACTTGAAAAATCAGCGGTTGATTGTTTTGCCTGCGGAGGGAATGCAAAGCTATATTCGGGTGTAAAATCTAAATTATTAACGTTAAATGCTGGCTATACCTACATGAGAGCTTACTTGTCTCTGATTCATTGTTTAAAATCCCGATCGCAAAATTTGATAGTTTTTTGTTATTATGGGAAATAGTAGTTGACTCAAATAGGTGACTCAACGTAATGAACATATCCTTAACTCCCGAACTAGAGCAGTTTGTTCAGTCAACAGTCAACAACGGTAGATACTCATCAGCTTCTGAAGTGGTATGGGCTGCGTTACGATTGCTAGAACAACGAGAAATGGAACGCTTGGTGCGTTTAGAGGAACTCCGCAAGGAAATAATGATTGGAATTGAAGCTTCCGATCGCGGAGAGGTTTTTGATGGTGAAGAAGTGTTAAGAGAACTGCGTGAGGAGATTCAGCAAGCCGATGAGGGTGAAAAATGAGTCGATACACTTTGAGTGCCCCCGCCAAGCAAGATTTAAGGGAACTCACGAACTATCTGTTGCAGTTTAGCGCCAATGCAGCCAACCATTTTCTTAATGTTTTTCAGGAAAAATTTCGTTTATTAGCAGATTTTCCAGAAATGGGGCGCAGTCGTGAGGAATTAGCACCGTCTCTACGCAGTTTCCCTGTAGATAAATATGTAATTTTTTACCGCGTTATTAAAAATGGTATCCAAATTGAAAGGGTGTTGAGTGGTTATAGAGACTTTGAGGATGTTTTTGTAGAAGACAGATAATATTATATTTTTGCACTAAAATGTCAGTCACTACTCATCAATTAATTCAGTGGAAACAACAAGGGCGGTCAATTGTTGCCCTGACAGCTTATGATTATGCGATCGCCCAACTCATCGATCAAGCCGGCGTAGATATCATCCTAGTCGGCGATTCCCTCGCCATGACAGTCTTAGGCTACGAAACAACCCTACCGCTAACCCTCGATGAAATGCTGCACCACGCTAAAGCAGTGCGCCGTGGAGTTAAACAAGGATTAATTGTGGTCGATTTGCCGTTTTTGACTTACCAAGAAAGTCCCCAGCAAGCCATGCACTCGGCGGGGAGAGTTTTGAAAGAAACCGGCGCTCAAGCTGTAAAATTGGAAGGTGGATATCCAGCAATGGCCGCCACAGTTTCGCAGCTAACATCCGCCGGAATTCCGGTGATGGGACACGTCGGTTTAACTCCGCAGTCGGTACACCAACTCGGTTATAAAAAACAAGGAAAAACAGCCCAAGCAGCCGATCGCATCATAGCAGAGTCGATCGCACTTCAAGAAGCCGGTGCCTTTGCGATCGTCTTAGAACACATTCCCGCAGACTTAGCCGCTCAAATTACCCAAAAATTAACTATTCCCACCATTGGTATCGGCGCCGGGCCGCACTGCGACGGTCAAGTTTTAGTTACTTCCGATTTGTTGGGACTTGCCGAAAAACAGCCGCCTTTTGCAAAAGCTTATGTCAATTTGCGAGAGACAATTACTCAAGCTGTAACAGATTATTCTCTAGAAGTTAGAGAAGGCAAATTTCCCGAATAGGTTCGTAGTGAGGGCTTGAACCCTTAAAAATCAGGACTAAAATCCTCACTACAAACCTAATTTACACTTTGGGCTGGCCCTCTTCCTCTTTATCCTTCTCAACAGCTTCATCCTCAGATTGACCAACCCCTTCCTTAAAACTCCGCAGCGTTTTACCCAAAGCATTTCCTAACTCAGGAATCTTCTTGGGGCCGAAAATTAGTATGGCAACCACCGCAATAATGCCCATTTCGGGCAATCCCAGACCAAACATACAAAATCTCCTCTAAAACTTGCTCGATCGTAAGTCAATCTTAAGTCAATCTACTGATATTGTTAAAGTATCTACGTTTTTTCCTGCATCCTGCAAGAGTAGAATCAAGTTTTATTAAGCTATCCCCCGATAAATAGGAATGTTAGAAATATCCCAGCCTTCTCTGCGCGAACAACAGCACCATCTCATCCGCGATTTAGCAGACCGGATGGAAGCAGTATGGCACCGCTATCTCGACCTCGAACCCTACCACCTGCCCGCTGAGTTGGGATACGTAGAAGGGCGCTTGGAAGGAGAAAAACTGATCATTGAAAACCGCTGCTATCAAACGCCCCAGTTCCGCAAAATACACCTCGAACTCGCTAAAGTCGGGCCGGTACTTGACATACTGCACTGCGTGATGTTTCCCAGACCGAATTATGCTTTGCCGATGTTCGGTACGGATATAGTAGCAGGCAAAGGCCAAGTTAGCGCCGCGATCGCAGACCTTTCTCCCCTCAATCCCGATCGAACTTTGTCGGAAACCTACCGAACCCAACTGGAAAGTTTGCAGATAGACCAATTTTCTTGTCCCCGCCAAATTCCCGAATGGGGGGATATTTTCTCAGAATTTTGTCTGTTTGTGCGGCCAGAGTCTCTCGAAGAAGAAACTCGGTTTCTGGATATTGTTCAATCCTACGTTGAAATTCACTGCCAACAGGCAGTCGCTTGCGAACCAGTCTCTGCCGCAGAAGGATCGAAAATTCTAGACGCTCAAATTTACTACTGCACCCAGCAGCAGCAAAACGACAAAACCCGCCGCGTACTCGAAAAAGCTTTCGGTCAAGATTGGGCAGAACATTACATGACCGAGGTGCTTTTTGATATCCCTAAATAGCTGAAATTGGTTTACAATACTTCATAGTGGGTGGAAAAAACTTAATCAGGAAATCACCTACTTTATAAGTAATGGTAAAGGAATCACGGGTTAAGGATAAATCATTTTTAAAACCCCCAGGGCGAGGAGTCATCGGTTTAGCGATCGCCGCCACTGTAATTACCACAGGAGTCGGTTTTTGGCAAGTATCTCAAATTAGAAAAGCCGAAGAGTTAAAGGCGGCGGCTGCAACGGCGGCTGCAACTTCCGTCGCCACCCGCAACAGCGTTACCGCTTTGGGTAGGTTGACTCCCCAGGGGGAAGTTATCAAATTGTCGGCCCCTTCGGCGTCGGAGGGAGCAAGAATTGAACAGTTGCAGGTGGAAGAGGGCGATCGAGTCAGTCAAGGACAAATCATAGCAGTTCTCGATACGCGCGATCGGCTCCAAGCAATCCTCCAACAAGCCGACAAAGAAGTCAAAGTCAAACAAGCAGAATTAGCGAAAATTCAAGCAGGCGCAAAAACAGGCGTTGTCGGCGCCGGGAAAGCAGAAGTTGCCAAGTTTGAAGCACAAGTGCAAAGAGAAACCGAAGCCGAAGCCGCCAATGTCGCCCGCTTAGAAGCTCAACTGCGAAGAGAAACCGAAGCCGAACAAGCTAACGTCGCCAAATTCGAGGCCGCGCTGCAAAGAGAAACCGAAGCGGAACAAGCTAATCTTGCTAAATTTGAGGCACAACTCCAAAGAGAAACAGAGGTGCAGCAAGCCAAATTGGCTAGGTTAGAAGCTCAATTGCGGGGCGAAATTGCCTCTCAAAACGCTACAGTCGATCGGCTAAAAGCCGAATTAACCAACGCCGAAGCCGAGGAAAAACGCAATAAAGAACTCTCCGAAACAGGCGCAATTTCTGCTTCCGCCTACGACACCAAACGCTTAGCAGTAGAGACGGCTCGCCAGAGAGTCAAAGAAGCGCAAGCTATATTAGAAAAAACCGTGCAAACACTGCAAGAGCAAATAGTCGAAACGAAAGCAACAATCAAACAAACAGTAGAAACAGGCCAGCAGGAAATCAATCAATCGCGAGCCAATCTCAAACGCAAATTAGAAACTGGTAGGCAGGAAATTAACCAAGCCAGAGCCACCTTAAATCAAAAGATAGAAACAGGTAGAGAACAAATTAATCAAGCCGAAGCAATACTCAAACAAAAAGCAGAAACTGGCCAAGAAGAAATCAATCAAGCCAAAGCAAATCTAGACCAAATTGCCGAAGTACGTCCCGAAGATGTGCAAGCAGCCCAAGCCGCCGTAGAAAGTGCGATCGCCGCCAAACAAAAAGCTCAAGTAGACTTAAACTTAAGTTACATCAAAGCACCCGTATCCGGCTACATTCTCAAAGTTCACAGCCGACAAGGAGAACGTGTCAACACTCAAGACGGCATCGTAGAACTAGGCGGCACCGATCAAATGTACGCCGTAGCAGAAGTTTATGAAACCGACATCGCCAAAGTGCGAAACGGCCAGCGCGCAGCAGTCACCAGCCCCGTTTTTGCAGGCACTCTAGAAGGGACAGTCGCTCGCATCGGCAAACAAATCGGTAAAAAAGATGTCCTCAATACGGACCCCGCCGCCGACACCGACGCAAGAGTTATCGAAGTTAGAATTCGCCTCGATCCGGAATCGAGCAAAAAAGTTGCAACCCTAACAAACTTACAGGTTGAAGTCAAAATAGATATCTAAATTTTACCTTGACAAAACTTACGCAGGGGGACTCAAGAAACCGGGTTTTTTACTGAGATTAAGGGGTTGAATCAAATATAATGGCAAAAAACCCGGTTTCTCAACACCCGTGCTTAAATCCTAAAATTATTCAATCCAAAATCCCCAATCTAAAATCTAAAATCTAAAATCTAAAATTGATTGACTCTTATGGCAAAAATACCGCTAGCTTGGGCACAGTTAACTCGCGAAAAAATGCGCTTAGTAATCGCGCTAGCCGGCATTGGATTTGCCGACTTGCTGATGTTTATCCAGTTTGGATTTAGAGATGCGCTGTTTGAAAGTTCCATCAGCTTTCACTCGCAATTAAAAGGAGATATTTTTATCACCAGCACCCAGTCAACGGCTTTAATAGCCATGAAAAGTTTTCCCCAACGGCGTTTGTATCAAGCTTTGAGTTTTAACGGCGTTACCGGAATCAGCCCGGTATATCTAGGCTTTGGTTTGTGGAAAAATCCCGCACCAGACAAAAACAATACCCGCCAACTGATGATAATCGGTTTTGACCCCAATCGTCCCATCTTTGATCTGCCGGAAGTTAAGGATAATTTGGACAAAATCAAAATTTCAGATGTCGTTTTATTCGATCGAGCTTCCCGCCCGGAGTTTGGGCCAGTAGCAGACTATTTCAACCAGGGAAAGCCTGTGGAAACTGAAATAGACAACCGCCGCGTTACTGTAGAGGGGTTATTTACTCTAGGAGCATCTTTCGGTGCTGATGGCAATATTATTACCAGCGATTTGAACTTTCTGCGGATTTTTAACAGTAGAAGAACTAGAGGCTTAATTGATGTCGGAATTGTTCACTTGCAGCCGGGAACTGATGTCAAGGCGGTTATTGAAAAAATGAGGGCAACTTTACCACAAGACGTGACTATTGCTTCTAAAGAAGAGTTTGTAGCTTTTGAGAGAAAATATTGGGAGGAAAGCACGGCGATCGGATTTATTTTCACTCTCGGCGCGTCTATGGGATTTATTGTCGGCATCGTGATTGTCTATCAAATTCTCTATACTGATGTTACCGACCATTTGCCAGAATACGCTACTTTGAAGGCGATGGGATATAAAGACAGTTACTTTTTGAGTGTGGTTTTTCAAGAGGCTTTAATTTTGGCAATCCTGGGCTATTTGCCCGGACTTGGAATTTCTGTGGTGCTGTACAATTTAGCGAGAACTGCTACGAGTTTGCCGATGTACATGACTTTGGGGAAAGTTGTAACTGTGTTTACAATGACAGTGGTAATGTGTTCTGTGTCGGGGGCGATCGCAGTTAGGAAGTTGCAGGCGGCTGACCCGGCGGATATTTTTTAATGAAACCAAAAGAAGTTGGGCAACGGGCAATGTACGGGATTTAACGGATTTAACGGATGGATGTTCAGGGGAGAAGTCTCAAAAACCCGGTTTCTTCGTATATTTATCGTTCTTAAATGCCAAATTCGTAGAAAGCGGGTCGATCGATCTCATGCGTATTATAATTTGTTTTAGTCTAACTCTCCTTCGCGCCCAAAGTTTCCTTTGGTTGATCTTGATTATGAAAATCGTCACCCCTGCTGTCATCTTGTCATTAGTTATACTAATAGAAACTTTTTTTTATCATTAATAATTATAATAACTTAGCGCTAAACTTTTACATTTTATGTGGTTATATGGTTTTAGGAGGTTCCAGTAAATACATTGATGAAGCTTATGACGAATCGATTTTTAATAAAAAGATTGCACTATTCCTAGCTGCTATCTCAATGTTTTTACTTGTATCTTTAGTCTTTATAGACTACATCTCTGGGATAATTTTCATAGGTGTAGCTGTAGGATTATTGGGATCGGGTAAAATAGACAACTTAATTTTTAGACTTTTAACAGTATCGATCCTTATTTCTGCTGTATTGAGACTATGGATTTTTCGAGTTGCAATCGACTTCTCATCGCTATCTACTGGCTTGTTTATATTTCTGGCCATAGCGTTTTCATCTTTTGCAGATGAATGGTTAAATGATTTTAGCGACCGCCATAAAAATTCGTTACATTTGGTATTACAAGTAATTTTTCACAATCGGCTTATTACCAAAATAACTATTTTATTATTTTGCATATTTGGGTATAAGGCTAATTTATATTTTATGGCATTTTTGGGATTTGATGCAGCGTATTCACTTATAGATAATTTGGGCGATCAAGTCAAACAGAAAATTATCCGAGCGAAACAAAACGCCTTATATCCTGAAGTGAAAAATTAAAACCCTTCAATTATCCAGGAAACGAGCCAAACCAGAAAAGTTATTGAGAAACAAAAATGCCAATACCAAAGCCACACTATTCTGTAAGCTGGATTTATCTAATGCTTGCTGTCGTTTTAGAAGCAGCCGGCACTATTTATATGAAATTTTCCGATGGTTTCACAAAAGTGGTTCCCTCGGTTTTGATGCTAATTTTTTATGGGATTAGTTTTCTCTTTTTAAATTTAGCAATTAAAAAGTTAGACGTGAGTGTAGCTTATTCAATCTTCTCCGGGTTGGGAATTGCTCTTGTCACTATTGGAGGCATTTTCTTTTTTAAAGACCCGATCACGGTTTTTAGAATCACTGCGATTTCCCTAATCATCATCGGCGTAGTTATGTTGAATTTCACAGGTGTATCTCATTAAACAACGCCAAGAAGGAAGAAGGCTATAAGGCGAAGCTGAGCGGGTAAAAAGAAGGCTATAAGGCGAAGCTGAGCGGGTAAAAAGAAGGGAGAAAGAGCAATTATAAAATAACAAATAACAAATAACCATGAATACTTCACCAGTTCTCTCAATTAAAAATCTCAATCATTCCTTCGGCGAAGGACAACTTCGCAAACAGACATTATTTGACATCAACCTCGAAATTTATCCGGGCGAAATCGTGCTGATGACTGGGCCTTCTGGGTCGGGTAAAACAACATTGTTAACCTTGATTGGAGCTTTGCGATCGATCCAAGAAGGTAGTCTTAAAATTCTCGACCAAGAATTGCGGGGAACCGCGAAAAATAAATTAGTTCAAGTCCGTCGCGACATCGGCTATATTTTCCAAGCTCACAATTTGCTCAAATGCTTGACAGCTAGGCAAAATGTCCAAATGTCTTTAGAATTGCACAGTCATCTTTCTCCCCAAGAAACTAATGATAAAATAGAGGAAATGCTGCAAGCTGTAGGCTTGGGAGAAAGAATAGATTATTACCCCGACAGTCTTTCTGGCGGCCAGAAACAAAGAGTTGCGATCGCCCGCGCATTAGTCAGCCAGCCGAAATTAGTATTAGCAGACGAACCCACAGCAGCACTAGACAGTAAATCAGGTCGAGATGTGGTAGAAATCATGCGAGGTTTAGCCAAAGAACAGCACAGCACTATTTTGCTTGTCACCCATGACAACCGCATTTTAGACATAGCCGATCGCATTATTCACATGGAAGACGGCTACCTCGCACAAGATACATCAACAGCGGCTGCCACAGGCGTTCTTTCGGGAAAATAATATTAATCCACCTCAACTTATTTCCGAGAACCGGGACGCTTTCCTCCTACCTTGGCAGGACTTTTTGTTGCACCTTTGGCTGGAGTTTTAGAACTACTTTTGCCGTTTTTTTGGCCTTTCGCTCCTGTCAACTGGCTCTCAAGGTCATTTGCAGGTCGGCCCGCAGGCGTTCTCGTAGTCCTAAAGGTAACATTCACCCCTTCATTCGACTGTTCCAGCACCAACATCGGCGTCGGCTTGGCTTTTTGATCCCACTCAATATGAACGATGCGACCTTGAATTGTCGGCTGCCAACTGTCGTGGTCGTCTGAAGGACTCAGATAAGTTTCCAAACAGTCAATAATTTGATTAATTGTCGCTGATGTAGCCTGAGTCGGCAGTTTCATCAGCTTAATTTGAATCCGAAACAGCACTCGTTTTTCTATTTTTACCGCCGGATCGCCAGTTTCGTATTCGATATCAAACATCGAATCCACTTGCCTGCCACTGCCGGCATTCCCGTTTTTATCTCCCACTGCAGCCTGAGTCGGACGCAGGGCAATACTAATTTTCTCTTTGACTTTTACCTTAATCTGATTCACAATGGCAAAGTGAAAGACTTCTTCCGCCATTCGCATTCTCAGGTAGTCTAAATTAAAGTCTCGCGAGTGGATAAGGTCGGGATTCTTTTCCATCTTTGACATGGTTTCCAGAGCCATTTTGTATTTTTTCTGGAGTTCTCGATTTCTAAACTCCTCAAACTTGAGCTTTTTGCTCAAATCGTCGAGTTTTAGCTTGGTAAACACAGCTAAACCGATAAGCAATAACAACAGTAATCCCGACGCTCCCATGAAGAGTTGGTCTGAGGACGGATCTCCGGGTTTAGCCTGTTTAGGTTTGGGAGAGGCTACTGCCAACCTTGGTTCTACAAGGATTATTTGGGTTGACATGGGCTTTTAAAGGGTAAAATTTGACGCTATATTTATACAGGACTCCAGAGTAGAGCTGGTAGTGCAACTGGATCAACCAACATTGACATCATTCCACCATCATCTTGGTACAACTGGATTTCTGCAACTGGAACACGCACCCTCTAATTAATACTTTATCTTTAACTGCAAGCAGGTTTCCGAAATATCGGAAAATCGTGCGCTGGTACTGGCCAATAGAAATGGTGAATTGTCTGTAAGATATTATACCAATACAGCTAAAAAAAATGTTGGTTCGGGGGTCTCCTTTTCTAGAAAAATAAAAAGAAATACACATAAATTAATACTAACTCTGGAAGCGAGCTGCGGAAAACATCAAGCAGAACAGTCGATCGCCCGGACGATCGAGGGGCGGACATTGAAGAGTGCTAATTCCTACTGTTGGCTCACTCCCCCCGTGCAAGCCCACCGGGCGGCTTGCTGTGAGAGTCGAGCTCTCTTTGCGATCGAACAACGTCTCCTTAGCTAAGATTACAGCTAATACCACCAATATTCGATCGTGACCTACGAACCCCTGCACCACAAATATCGCCCTCAGACATTTGCCGAATTAGTCGGTCAAGAGGCGATCGCCCAAACCCTCACCAGCGCCATCCTACAAGAGCGCATAGCACCAGCATATCTATTCACCGGCCCCAGAGGCACCGGTAAAACCTCCAGTGCCCGAATTTTCGCCAAATCCCTCAACTGTATTTCTACGGTAGCCCCCACCCCCACACCCTGTGGCAAATGCAACGTTTGCCAAGAAATTGCCCGAGGTTCGACACTAGATGTCATCGAAATTGACGCCGCCAGCAACACCGGAGTAGATAACATTCGGGATTTGATTGAACGAGCTCAATTTTCGCCCGTACAGTGCCGCTATAAAGTATATGTAATCGACGAAGTTCATATGCTCAGTACCCAGGCATTTAATGCCTTATTGAAAACATTAGAAGAACCGCCAGATCGCGTTGTATTCGTCCTCGCCACAACCGACCCACAAAGAGTATTACCAACTATTATTTCTCGTTGCCAAAAGTTCGACTTCCGCCGCATACCACTCGAAGCAATGATTGCTCACTTGCACAAAATTGCCCAATTAGAAAACATCAATATTGCCAGTGATGCAGTACAAATGGTTGCTCAAATCGCCCAAGGAGGTCTGCGAGATGCCGAAAGTTTGCTCGACCAACTGAGCTTATTTCCCGGTCAAGTAACAGTCGAAAAAGTTTGGGATTTAGTCGGTGCGGTTCCCGAAAATGATTTAATGGATTTGCTGCAAGCTATTGATACAGATAACGCTACAGCATTAATAGACATGACTCGTCACCTAATGGATCGCGGTCGGGAACCGCTAATCGTGCTGCAAAGTCTCGCGAGCTTTTACCGAGATTTGCTAATAGCCAAAGCTGCCCCGAAACGGTCAGATTTAGTAGCTTTAACATCGGCCACTTGGGAAAAACTGGGGGATTTTGCCCGCAATTGGGATGCCGAGTTGATTTTGGCCGGTCAGAAACATTTGCAAACCCACGAAGTGCAAATTAAAAACACCACTCAGCCGCGTTTGTGGCTGGAAGTAACGCTGTTGGGATTATTGCCATCAGCAATTAGAACTCAGCAGCAACCAACAGCCGAACCAGCGAAAAATGTTGCTCAACCACCACAAAATTACCCCCCCCAACCAAGGGCGGGCACGGGGGCACCGCCCCTACAATCGGGAGGAAGTCAAACATCTAATATTGAACAATCTTCTGTTCCCAATTCGCAAAATCCTCCGCCGCAGTCGCCGCCTGTGGCTAATCGAATAGAAAACACACCTCCTGCAGCGATTCCTGCACCTGCACCAACTGCGGAAACGAATCAAACAAATTATTCCCCGGCTAATTCAGGCGATGAAATCGATTTAAATCGAGTGTGGGAACAGGTACTTGACCGCGTGCGGCCCCATGGAACTCAATCGCTGCTTCGTCAACATGGACAGCTAGTAATTTTTAGCAATGATACTGCTTATGTTAAGATTAGTTCGCAGCCGTTGCTCAATATGGTTAAAGACAAAGTAGCTAATATTGCAGAAGCTTTTTTGCAAATTTTTAACCGTCGAGTAACAGTAAAGGTGGGCTTGACAAATCCCGCTGAAACTAATAGTTCCCGCACCAAGAATTTGCCAACTTCTAACGGACGTGGTGGCGAAAATGCCAGCAATTCTCATCCTGCGGATGATGCGGGCCAACAGGTGCAGAAGTCGGCGGCTTCTGAGATTACAGATGATTTTTTGGGGAAGGGTAGAGAAGAACAAAAACACCCGCCTGCGACTGAAAATACCGCTGTTAATGTGCCGGCAATTTCCGAATCGCGATCGCCCACAAACGGTTCTACAGACTCTCAAACTGACTTTAACGCTCAGGCTATAGCGGTGCGTGATGACGCGCGAGATGTCGCGAATAGGGCTAGGCAATGGGCTGATATGTTTGACGGGCAAGTAGTCGATTTGTCGGATGACTTGGAGATTTGGGAGTCGGAAACTTTTAGATTGGAATCTGAACCTGATTTTTCCGAGTTATCTTCTGAGTTAGGTGAGGATGATTTTATTGATTGGTAAATGAGAATTGGGCATTGGGCATTGGCTTGATATGATATCAATTTCGGTTGCACTCTTGGAAATGATAGAGGAGACGGCAGTGCCATCTCCCTACAATGTTATTTTGGGTAGGGAGACGGCACTGCCGTCTCCTAATTTCGGCTACTAATAATTTCGATGCAACCGGAAACGATATGATATGTTGTACCATGCTCAAGAACAGGCTTTCCGGCCTGTTCCACAAAGAGTGAATTTTCTTGTGGGGAGTATGGGTTGGGCAGGAGATCCCGCCCTAAAAGACTTATTGACAATGTGAAAACTTTTAAGCCGATTCCGGTTTTGGTAGCGAAGACGGAAGTACCAATAACTCAGCAGTCGATCGCTTCTCGACCATTTCCTTAGTAATCGTACACCGGGCAACATCCTTGCGCGACGGCAACTCGTACATCACATCCAACATCAATTCTTCGACAATTCCCCGCAGCGCCCGTGCTCCAGTTTTGCGGCGGTATGCTTCCTGGGCGATCGCCCGAATCGCCTCTGGCTTAAAGTCCAACTGCACATTATCCATCTTCAGCAGCTTTTGATACTGCTTAACCAAAGCATTTCGGGGTTCCGTCAAAATCGCCATCAGCGTTTCCTCATCCAGCGGTTCTAACACCGCCGCCACCGGCACCCGCCCGATAAACTCAGGAATCATCCCAAACTTCACCAAATCATCCGGTTCCAGTTGCTTGAGTACATCAGCAGCCCGCTTTTCCTTCGGCTGAGCTTCTCCGGGCTGAATAAAGCCCATTGACTTTTTGCCCGTTCTCTGCTCTATCACTTTCTCCAGACCGACAAAAGCACCACCGCAGATAAACATGATATTGCTGGTATCAATTTGGATGCAGTCTTGGTAGGGATGCTTGCGCCCGCCTTGGGGAGGTACATTGGCGATCGTCCCCTCCAGCATTTTCAGCAGCGCCTGCTGCACGCCTTCCCCAGACACATCCCGCGTAATCGAAGGATTTTCGCTCTTGCGGGCTATTTTGTCAATTTCATCAATATAAATAATTCCGCGCTGCGCCTCTTCCACGTCCATATCTGCCACTTGCAGCAGCCGCAGCAAAATATTTTCCACATCTTCCCCGACATAGCCCGCTTCCGTCAGCGTCGTCGCGTCAGCCACCGCAAACGGTACGTCTAGCATATCCGCCAAAGTCTGAGCCAGCAGAGTTTTGCCGCAACCAGTCGGCCCGATTAACAAAATATTCGATTTTTGCAGTTCTACTTCTTCCGGCGGGTGCTTGCCACTATTTTTGGCATGGATAAAGCTCAGGCGCTTGTAGTGGTTGTAAACTGCCACCGAGAGCACCTTTTTCGCCTCATCTTGCCCGATCGCATTTTCGTCGAGATAATTTTTAATTTCCCTCGGCTTGGGAATTTGGCTCAGCGACATACTTTTGCCCGAAGTACCGCGGCGCTTTTGCGTCGTTTCCTGCTTCGGAGCCACCGCCGCTGCGGGCACTGCACTCGAATCAAACAACTCCTCATCTAAAATTTCATTGCACAAGTCAACGCATTCGTCGCAGATATACACCCCGGGCCCTGCGATCAACTTGCGTACTTGCTCTTGAGACTTGCCACAAAACGAACATTTTAGATGGGAGTCGTACTTAGACATAACAGCCTCTTAATTCAGTGCAGTGACATTCTCTCCCGCCGTCGGAAGGTTTTCCTTAGCGATAACTCGATCGACCAAACCGTAATTTTTGGCTTCCTCGGCTGACATAAAAAAGTCGCGCTCTGTATCCGCCTCTAATTTGTCGATCGGTTGACCCGTGTGGTGCGCTAGCAGTTGATTCAGCTTACGCTTATGATAAAGGATTTCTTTGGCTTGAATCTCAATATCAACTGCTTGACCTTGAGCACCTCCAAGCGGCTGGTGAATCATAATCCGGGAACTCGGAAGAGACATCCGCTTACCGTGAGCTCCTGCTGTCAGCAGAAATGCGCCCATACTCGCTGCCAAACCGTAACAAATCGTCACCACATCCGGGCGGATTTGCTGCATTGTGTCATAAATTGCCATGCCGGCCGTCACCGAGCCACCGGGGGAATTAATGTACATTTGGACATCTTTTTCTGGGTCTTCGGCATCTAGATACAATAGCTGAGCCACTATTGAGTCAGCAACTTCGTCGGTTACGGGAGTTCCTAAAAACACAATTCGCTCCCGCAGCAAGCGCGAGTAAATGTCAAAAGCCCGCTCGCCCATCCCCGACTGTTCTAGCACCATCGGCACTACATTGCTGGGGCTGGAACTGACATCAAAATCGTTATAGCTTGTAATTAGGTAATTGGAAGATTGAGATACAACCATAAGACACCAGTCAAGGATTCTAGACAATTTGCTGCTGCTGATGAAAGCTTTAAATTAAGCCGCCAGCTTTTAACTATTATGCCTCTTCTGAACAGATATCGGGGGAATGGGGAATTGGGCATTGGCCAAACAGGGCATAGTCGAGCAAAAATCTTGTGACTATTTAACCCAAATTCAACAGTAGCTCGACATTAAACGTAAAATTCGATCGCACTTCAGATACCCCCGATCCCCGCCCTAGGCACACTCCAAGAGCCAATTAGTGTCCACTTAAGCTTTCAGCCTGCCAAGTCCACCAGTGGGCCCGCTAGTCCGCCAGGGAATCAATTCCACGGGGCTTATAGCTAAAGTCCTCACTATGAGGACTAATGAATTATTCAGTCCTCATAGCGAGGACTTGCGCTTTGAGGCAGGGGTTTAAACCCCTGCCCGACTGCGGGTTTAACGTGTTTGTTGACACGAAGAAGGGCTGGCGTGCGGTGTCCCTACTACTTTGATTCTGCGCCCTATTCTTCGCCTACGACTTCCACTTCAACGCTCGTGGCTGCTTCTGCTGAATCTTCAGCGTCCGATTCTTCTGATTCTTCTGCTGCTGCAGGAGTCAGTGAGCCTTCAGGTACGAGTTCGATTGTTCCTTTTTCTTCCAACCATTTCAGGGTTTTTTGTTTGAGCAAGTCTTCTGCTACAAATTCCTGCAACCTTTGGGGGTCAAAATCTCCTTTGGGAAACTGCTTTCTGATTTTTGCTACTTCTGCTTTTACTTCTGCTGGTTCAACAGATAAGGATTCCAGCTTGGCTACTTCTGCCAGAGCTAAATTCTGCTTGAGGCGCTCGATTGCTTCCGGGCGCGAGCGTTCCCGCATCGGCCCCATATTTTCTTCGGTAAACAGTTGGTTGATATCTATGCCGTAATTTTTCAATTGGAGGGCTTGTTGATTCAACAAATAATCGATTTCGCGATCGACCATTGTTTCGGGAATTTCCACTTCTATTAGCTGCACAAGTGCTGCTGATATAGCTTTTTCCTTATTAGCTGATGTCTGGTTTTCTTGGTCGGCTTTAAACCGAGTTTCCAGCGATTCGCGCAGTTCTGCTAAGGTTTCAAACTCGCTGACTTCTTGGGCGAAGTCGTCGTCCAACTCCGGCAATTCTTTTTCCTTAAGTTCTTTGAGGGTAATCGTAAAGACTGCTGGTTTTCCGGCTAATTCTTCACTGCTATACTCTTCGGGGAACTGTACAGAAACTTCTCTCGTTTCTCCTGGATTCATCCCGATCATGCCTTGGATAAAGCCCGGTACAAACTGATTTTCCGACAATTCTACTTGGAAGTCTTCTGCTTCGCCACCGGGAATTTCTGCGGGAGTTTCGCCTTCTGGTGCTTCCGCAAATCTACCGGAGAAATCAACCAAAGCCGTGTCTCCCAACTGAGCTGGCCGGCCTTCTACGGGGATTAAAGTAGCTTTGTCCGATCGATATTTTGCCAATACCTCATCTACCTGACCCTCATCATACTTAGCTTCTTCTGCTTGAAGCTGCAAACCTGTGTACTGACCCATTTTTACTTCGGGTTGTACATCAACCTTCGCCGAAAAAATCAGAGGCTGTTCTGGATCGAACTTCTCTAGTAATTCTTCAAACTCGGTGCGAAGTTCAAAACTGCCAATTGCCGCAATTTTTTCTTGTTCGAGGGCTTTTTGCAGGGAATCATTAATCAAATTTTCCAAAGCCGTCGCCTTCAAACGACTCTGGCCTAGGCGCTGTAGCAAAACTTGACGGGGAACTTTGCCTTTGCGGAACCCAGGAATACTAACCTCGCGAGCAAATTGTTTAATTACTTGCTCGTAAGCTTGTTTTGACTTTTCTGACGGTACTTCGATTTCCAGACCAATTTGGCTAGCTGGAAGTTTTTCCTGGGTTACTTTCATCGGCTTTTTTGATATTTAACAATAGTGTATTGACACTCCCTGTCCTTTAGGTCAGGGATTCTTAATTCAGCGACTGACCTTAAAATGTTGCGTCCTTTCGGCAATCCTCAAACTTTTTAACCGTAGAAATCCTACCAATTAACGAGCCTGATTCGCAGTCATCCCTCTTGGTCTATCTCCAAAAGCGTACTAGGATATTTACCTAGAGTTCGGGTATGCCCTACCCTACTTAACAAGACTAAATAGTTTGTTTCTCTGGTTAAAGGAACTGTGTTAAGCCCCTAGCTGTTTATAGAGTTTTCGCCGCTCTTTGTCCCCCGGTTTACGCGCCAAAGTGTGTCGTTAACTGTTTTTATGCACTAGGGCGCAGGAGTTTAACCTTGACTACTCTAGAATACTAGAAATTTCCTGACTTTTAGGAAGGGATTTAAGAAATTAAAGCCGTCCTAGAAGGACAGGGTTTTAGACCCAATTTCCTTGATAAAATACATACAAATCTGACTTTGCCTGCATTTTAATTTTGTACGCTTTGACTCGTAACGGCACAACTACAACACCTTTACCGGATGAGACTGTAAGTCATTGCCGGCTACTTTTTTGGCTCTTGCCAAATAGTTTGGGTTTGAGGATACTAGCTTTTGCTGCTAGGAATGTGGAGGTTAAGTCCACTAATTGCCGATGCACCATAGCACATATCGCCCTGTGATGTCAATCTTGCCGGTCTCTGCGGCCAGTCAAAGTCAATGGATGCGCCTGCGAAAATGCAGATATATCGCAAAACTTAACCGGATGCGGATTGGGCGTGGGCGAGCGACAAAAGATGCTAAACTGGCATTGGGTACGATCGCACGGATCGATCGGGAAGTTCGATCGCCCTTTTAGGTTAACTGCACCATTGCTATCCTCTCATGCTCCTGATATCGCATAACATTAATTAAGTTTGATATTGAGAATTGCAGTTATTTAAATTTTTGATTTCGATCCTTTAGACTCTAATTTGTGGAGGAAACTAATTTGTCTCAATCCTATCGAGTTGCCATTTTAGGAGCTACCGGCGCAGTCGGGGCCGAGTTGCTAGAACTCTTGCACAGCCGGACTTTTCCGATTTCTCACTTGAAGCTGCTGGCTTCGGAACGTTCAGCAGGCACTACCTTGCCTTTTGGGGGCGAGATGCTGCAGGTGGAAGCAGTTTCGGCGCGATCTTTTGATAATGTAGATTTGGTGCTCGCCTCTGCCGGCGGCTCTACTTCTAAATTATGGGCTCCGCAAGCTGTGGCAGCCGGGGCAGTGGTAATTGACAATTCTAGCGCTTTCCGCATGGATGCGACGGTACCGCTAGTGGTTCCCGAAGTCAATCCCCAAGCGGCAGCAGCTCACCGAGGTATAATTGCAAATCCCAACTGCACGACTATTTTGATGGCGGTTGCCGTTTGGCCACTTCACAAAGTTAGGCCGATACAGCGCATCGTTGTAGCAACTTACCAGTCTGCCAGCGGGGCGGGGGCCAGGGCAATGGAGGAAATGAAAGCTCAAGCAAGAGCAATTTTGCAGGGAGAAACTCCCAAAACAGATATATTTCCCTACCCGTTAGCATTTAATTTGTTTCCGCACAACACCCCGATTAACGATTTGGGGTATTGTGAAGAAGAAATGAAAATGGTAAACGAAACTCGGAAGATATTTGGTACGGACGAGATTAAAATTACGGCAACTTGTGTGCGGGTTCCCGTACTGCGGGCTCATTCGGAAGCGATTAATCTAGAGTTTGCAGAGCCTTTTAGCGCGATCGAGGCCAGGGAAATCTTAAAGCAGGCAAGCGGGGTTAAGCTGGTAGAAGACTGGCAAGCTAATTATTTCCCGATGCCCGCAGAAGCCAGCGGTAAGGATGACGTGTTAGTCGGCAGGATTCGCCAAGATATTTCTCACCCCTGCGGGTTGGAAATGTGGCTGTCGGGCGATCAAATTCGCAAAGGGGCGGCTTTAAATGCGGTGCAGATAGCTGAGTTGCTGGTAGAAAAAAATTTGTTGCGAAGCCAAGTGGCGGCGGCTTCTAATTAGGGGAAGCCTCGCAACTTGAAAATTGAAATTGGGGATTTTAGATAAACCTTTCATCTGAAATCAAAAATTTAAAATCAAACATCAACAGTCTAAAATCGGAGAAAGTGTGGTAAAGTTTGGACGGGTTCTGACTGCAATGATTACGCCGTTTAAGGAAGACGGCAGCGTTAACTATGCGGTAGCAGAACAATTGGCAGTTCATTTAGCCGATCGCGGTACAGATAGCTTGGTAGTGTGCGGCACTACTGGCGAGTCTCCCACTATGACGTGGGATGAAGAGTACGAATTATTTCAGGTGGTACAAAAGGCGGTGGCCGGTAAGGCGTTGGTAATCGCCGGAGCAGGCTCGAATTCTACTTCAGAAGCAGTCGCAGCTACCCAAAAAGCAGCTAAACTAGGGTTAGACGGTTGTTTGCAGGTGGTTCCTTATTACAACAAACCCCCGCAAGAAGGTTTATATAATCATTTTCGGGCGATCGCGCAATCTGCTCCAGAATTGCCTATAATGTTATATAACATCCCCGGTCGCACTGGTCAGAATATGTTGCCGGAGACGGTGGCTCGATTGGCCCAAATTCCCAACATTGTGGCCGTAAAAGAAGCAAGTGGCAACTTGGATCAAGCAAGTCAAATTCGGTGCTTGACATCCCCTGAATTTGCCATCTATTCTGGAGATGATTCCCTAACTTTGCCAATGTTGGCGGTAGGAGGATCTGGTGTAGTTAGCGTAGCCAGCCATCTGGTAGGAGAACAACTGCAACAGATGATCAAAGCTTTCGAGGCCGGTCAAGTTCAAGTCGCTACCCAGATTCACTTGCAACTTTTTGACCTGTTTAAAGCTCTTTTTCTCACCACAAATCCCATTCCAGTCAAGACAGCTCTCAAGCTTCAAGGCTGGGATGTCGGCTCCACCCGTCCGCCCCTGTGCGATCCGCCCGTTGAGGTAACTCAAAAGTTAAAGGACGTACTGAGTCAGCTAGCAGCAGTATCAGCTAGCTAGACGAGCGAGAACGAGTTTTCAGACAACTGAATATTGGTTGTTATCAGTCATTAGTTCTGAGTTATCAGTCATTAGTAATTAAGTGTTAGTAAGTAGCTAACAGTCAAGCATTAAAGACTGAAGATAGAAGAATGAAGGCCAAAGACAACTGACTGTACGGGAGAGTAAAACCCGCCAGGGATTTTTCCATAAATATTTGGAAAAATATCGCCCTACCAACGAACCGTAGACGAAAGACGAAAGACGACAGACCATAGACCACAGACCAATAACAAAAATAACTAACAAAGGATACGCATGATCAAAAATACAACTGCATCTGCTCTAAAAGTTATTCCCCTCGGCGGGCTGCACGAAATCGGTAAAAACACTTGTGTGTTCGAGTACGGCGACGAAATCATTCTTTTAGATGCCGGTTTAGCGTTCCCGACAGATGGAATGCACGGGGTAAATATTGTCCTTCCCGACATGACTTACCTGCGGGAAAACAGCCACAAAATTAAAGGTATGATCGTGACTCACGGTCACGAAGACCACATAGGTGGTATCCCTTATCACCTCAAACAATTTGAAATTCCAGTCATCTACGGCCCGCGTTTGGCGATGGCTTTGCTAGCCGGAAAACTCGAAGAAGCCGGAGTGTCTCACCGCACTGAATTGAGAACGGTTAGACCCAGGGATACTGTCAGAATTGGCAAGAATTTCTTAGTCGAATACATCCGCAACACTCACTCGATGGCCGACAGTTTTACGGTGGCAATTCACACTCCCGTCGGAATTGTGATCCACACCGGAGACTTTAAAATTGACCACACTCCTGTAGACGGCGAGCATTTTGATTTGCAAAAGCTGGCGGAGTACGGCGAGAGAGGCGTGCTGTGCTTGATCAGCGATTCTACTAACTCGGAAGTTCCCGGTTTTACCGCTTCGGAAAGTTCTGTGGCGCCGAATTTAGACAGAATTATCGCTCAAGCACCGGGACGGATAATGCTGACGACTTTTGCTTCGTCGGTACACCGATTGCAAATTGTTTTGGACTTGGCTAAGAAAAACAATCGGTATGTCGGAGTGGTTGGCCGGTCGATGCTTAACGTCATCGCTCACTGCCGCAATCTTGGCTACATCAAATGCGAAGATAGTATTTTCAAACCGCTGAAAGAAATCCGCAATTTGGCAGAAGACAAGGTGCTGATTTTAACTACAGGTTCCCAAGGCGAACCGATGGCGGCGATGACTCGCATTGCTAACGGCGAACATCACGAACTGAAAATCAGAAAGGGCGATACTGTCATTTTCTCAGCTAATCCGATTCCGGGAAATACGATCGCAGTGGTAAACACGATCGATAAACTGATGATGCTAGGAGCACACGTGGTTTACGGCCGCGACAAAGGCATTCACGTTTCCGGCCACGGTTGTCAAGAAGACCAAAAGTTAATGATTAACATGACTCGTCCCAAGTTCTTCTTGCCGGTTCACGGGGAACACCGGATGCTGATCCAGCACTCCAAGACGGCTCAAAGCATGGGCATTCCCGCTAGCAATATGGTGGTTATTGATAACGGCGATGTCGTAGAATTGACCGAAAATTCGATACGAGTTGCTGGTCAAGTGCCTTCAGGAATTGAATTGGTAGATGCTTCTAGATCGGGCGTTGTCAAAGCTAGCGTCCTCAAGGAACGTCAGCAGTTGGCGGGAGATGGCGTTGTAACTGTAGCGGCGGCTTTGAATTGGGAAGGCAAATTAGTTGCTAAACCAGAAGTCCACTTGAAAGGTGTAGTGACATCAGCCGATCGCGCGGAGGTTATCAAATTAATCACTCAAACCATTGAAACAGTTTTGAGCGATCGTTGGTCAGAATTTGTAAAACCTGCCACTGCTGACTCACAAGTTGATGTTGACTGGGTAGGAGTGCAAACGCAAATAGAAAAAGCAATTCAGCGAGTGATGCGCCGGGAACTGCAAAGCAATCCGCTGTTGGTATTCCTGATGCAAATTCCTGAAGAAGCAGTGCGATCGGAAAAAGCAGCAGTATCTCCAGGTGCCCTGGAAGCACCTAAGCTATTATCCTCGCAATCATCGCCATCATCGCCGTCATCGCCATCATCCCCATCCTTGCCATCTCCTGCCAATCAGGTGACGGGCCGGCGCCGTCCCCGGACTGCTGCAAGGGCAGCTTCCTAGTAGGATAATTCTCGGACGCACTGCGAACAAAGAAAGGAGTTTTAGGTTTGGTAGTTGCGCTTGGGTACCCAAGCGCAACTACCAGCCTAGATATAAGAAATGAGAATTAAATAACTTCCACAAGATTGTGGGATGGCGTCCCGCCCGTCCTTTTTGGACGGGCGGGACGCACATCCCACAATAACAATTAAAATTGTAAGTTATTTAATTCTCATTCCTTACCTAATCCGGGATTTGTAGGATTTTCTCGGTTAAGCTGTGGAGCATTTAAACCAGTAACGAGGCTAGTAGGGTGCGTCAGCTATAACCCTTACGCTGAAACGGAAAACCTTAGATGCTGACGCACCTTACGCAAGCCCTTTAAATGCCGAACAGCTTAGCGAAGGAGTAGTTTTTAAACCGTAAATAAACGCAAGTGAACGCAGATAGATTTAAATAACTATCTGCGTTCACTTGCGTTTATTTGAAAATTAATCAGCCACCAGCAACAGCAGGAACAATGCTGACTTCATCGCCATCTTGGAGGGCTGTATTTGAGCCATCCAAAAAGCGGATGTCTTCGCTGTTGACGTAGAAGTTGAGAAATCGGCGGGGTTCTCCCTTTTCGTCGCACAGGCTTTTTTTGATGCCGGGACAATTGGTTTCCAGCGATTCAATTAATTCGGAAATGTTATCGCCGGCGCATTCGATGGTGGCTTGATTGTTGGTAAATTTTTGCAGGGGGGTTGGAATTAAAACTTTGACGGTCATTTTTTTAGTCCTTAGTCAGTAGTCAGTAGTCAGTAGTCAGTAGTCAGTAGTCAGTAGTCAGTAGTCAGTAGCTTAATAACTAATAACTAATGACTAATGACTGATGACTATTAATCAGTAGTCCTCAGTCAGTAGTCAACAGCTTAATAACTAATAACTAATGACTAATGACTGATGACTAATGACTATTTATTAAACCGAAACTTGTTGCCATTCTAGGCGTTCGAGCGTGCGGGCGCGTTCTAGGGCGCGCTCGAATGCTTCTAGTTTCGGTTCGAGGGTGATGGGTTCGCCGATGTAGCCTTGAACTGCTTCTTGCGTTTTCAAACCGTTGCCGGTGATGTAAACGACTGTGGTTTCATCGGGATTGATTTTACCTGCTTCTACGAGTTTCTTCAAGACTGCGATTGTGGTGCCGCCTGCGGTTTCAGTGAATATGCCTTCAGTTTCTGCTAGCAGTTTCATGCCTTCGATGATTTCGGTGTCGCTGACGGATTCAATGTTGCCGCCTGTTTTGCGGGCGATTTCCAAGGCGTACATACCGTCGGCTGGATTGCCGATCGCGATCGACTTAGCAATTGTATTCGGTTTCACCGGTTTGACGAAATCACGGCCTTCGCGGAAGGCTTGGGCGATGGGGGAACAGCCGTCAGCTTGGGCACCGCTGAATCTGACTTTCTTTTCGTCCACTAAACCGACTTCGATGAATTCATTAAAGCCTTTGTAAATCTTTGTGAACAAAGAGCCGGAGGCGAGGGGAGCGACGATGTGATCGGGCAATTGCCAGCCTAGCTGTTCGGCAACTTCGTAACCGAGGGTTTTTGAGCCTTCGGAATAGTAGGGACGCAAGTTGATATTGACAAATCCCCAGCCATGTGTATTGGCGACTTCGCAACAGAGACGGTTAACTTGATCGTAGTTGCCGTGAACTGCCATGACAGTTGGATTGTAAATCAGAGTGCCGAGGACTTTGCCTGCTTCTAAGTCGGAGGGGATGAAGACTACGCAGTCGAGTCCGGCGTGGGCGGCGATCGCAGCCGTAGAGTTAGCTAAATTGCCGGTGCTGGCACAGGATACCGTTGTGAAACCCAATTCTCTGGCTCTGCTGAGGGCGACTGACACCACTCTGTCTTTAAAGCTGAGAGTGGGCATATTGACGGCATCGTTTTTAATATAAAGATTTTTTAGACCGAGGCGGCGGGCCAAGCGGTGGGATTTTAATAGAGGAGTCATCCCCGTGCCGACATCGATGACGTTATCTGTAGCGACTGGTAAAAATGCGCGGTAGCGCCAGATCGAGTTGGGGCCGGCTTCGATGGTTTGGCGAGTGACGGTGCGGCGGATGGCGTCGTAGTCGTACTTGACTTCAAGCGGGCCAAAACAGCAATCGCAGACGTGCTTGGCTTGGAGTTCGTACTCTTCACCGCATTCTTTACATTTGAGGGCTGTGAAGGTTGCTGCTGTGGATTGTGTTCTGGTGGCCTGGGTCATAGCTCAACTCTCTAGTTTTGCGATGTTTGTTAATTCTTTTCGCAGAATACCACGCTCAAATTAGTGCGTCAACCATACCCGATTTTTTTAGTCGGGATTGATTTTTCAATTAAATTAAACAGTGGTGTATTTAACTTTGATATTTGGGCGGGCGGGACGCCCATACCACAAGGATTTGAGTTGTTTTCAGGATCGGGTTCTTAACCCAGATTTTCAGGCCCGCACGCCAGCCCGATCGATCTCAAGGATGATTTGCCGACGAAATTGTTACAAAACTTAATAAATCTTTTTTTGGCTAAGAATTGGGCAGTCGTGCGATCGAACACAACTACAAAACCTCGAATTTTTGATTAACTGAGATGTTGCACGATTCTCGCTTAACAGGCTTTTCGGCCTGTTCCACAAGAAAATTCACTCTTTGTGGAACAGGCCGAAAAGCCTGTTCATAAAAAGCTTATTGAGAATGGTGCAACATTTCAGATTAACCAACTTAGCCTACCCGCCGCTGACGGGAGGGATGAGGACAACTTCGTCACCGTCTTGGAGGATGGTATCGGGGGAGACGAATTCCAGGTTGAGGCCGAAGCGGGTGCGATCGCGCCATTGTTCTAATTGAGGATATTGGGCGATCGAGCTTTCGAGCACTTGAGACACTGGGGTTTCGGGAGGAAGTTCTAATGTAAGTTCCGAAACGCCGTAGGCTTCACCGAAGGCGGCGAACAGTTTAACGGTGATGGTAATCGAAGAGTTAGACACGGCTGTTGAGTGCGATCGACGGTTTGGCAATTATCAACTACACCATACAATTAATTAGTAATTAGGCGCGCCGAGGCTTAGAATTGAAAGCGGCAACCTCTAGTTAAGTTTTACCCCACCGGGTAAAGATGATAGTTGATTGCAGCAAAAAGTCTTAACAGGATTGTATGCCGATCGCTCTCACCAACCAGGTGTTAGAAGCAGTTTGCATCCACTTAGATGCAGCTAGCTAAGGTCTAGTTGGCTGCTGTTGAGGCTAATGCGAGAATATTTTTTGAGGATGCGGTATAGATACTTTACGGTAATTGTGGGAGAGTACAAAAAGCTCGCACTACATTTAGCAGGCAACAACGCAGACAAGGCCCTGTCAACCCGCTTTTCCTGACAAAAAATCAGGTTATAAAGTGTGGATTGGAATTGCCAAACCTTTGCCATGCTTAGCAAGCTACCCGTTCTATCTAAGAAGAATACTGAAGTTAACGCGATAGAAATATATGGCAAATAACGATTTTAAAGTGCTTCAGATTATTGAAGCTAAAGGCTGGTATGCCTTTGGCAGTACCAAGCAAAGCCAGCACGTTGAGAGATGGGTAAGACCTGTAGTGTGTTGGGTTTTAATAGAAGATAAAAAAAAGCGACGGGTTGTGACAGCTACCGCTAGCTATCAAATCCAGATTGACGACAAAGAAGTCGAGTTTTTTGCCCACGAAAGCGAAATTCAAGATATGGAGAGTCTCCCGAAGTCTGTCTCGGTGTCAGAATTTCTGAAAACAGAAGATTGAGAGAAGGGCCAAAGGAGATAATTTAACAAGTTATTAATTATTCCTTAGTGATTCCTTAAACTTGCTGTCGGATTCTATTGGAATTAGAGGCAGAATCTCTACATTGGGGAGAGGGGCAGAGGGGGACAGGGGGAGAATTTATAGTTTTGCCTTGCCTTCTGCATCTTGTCTCCAATGCCTGAAGTAGCCCAAAAAATAAAGAGGCCGGAAGATTGGTGGCATTGCCAACACGCTTCCGACCTTGCTGAATAACAGGGTATGCATATGTTTTTAAAGTATGGCAGGGAGGCTTTTGAGATATCAAGAGGACTATTGCAATCACCCACTTTTGCTTTCAGGCTGTGTTTGCGAGGCTCCTATTATTTTAGACTGAGAATTTGAAAATTGAGAGAGGGGAGGCTTACAGGTTAAGGATTCTAGCTATTTATCTGTAGCGGGTGCTACAAAAAATTGTGGCATTGGCGGACGATCGCACTTTCTCGCTAAATTGTTTGCACTCAAAGCCCAAAGTTCGATCGTCCCCTGCAACTGCTGCGACTTCAAACTCCACTAACAACAGGTTCACGCTTCTGCTGCGACATCCGCCGCCCCAGCAGGGCCATCCGCACGCCACCGGCTGGCCCTAAAGTCACCCCTCGGCGTTTGGCCTGTACGGGCTTTTTCTCGGCCAATACTAGGTCGAAATCCCGCAAAATGGTTGCCAGCACCAGTTTCATCTCCAACTGCGCCAGCGCCAAGCCGATACAGCGGCGGCTGCCGCCTCCAAAGGGCAAATACTCGTAAGGCGAGAATTGCCTCTCCAAAAACCGTTCCGGTTTAAATTGCAGCGGTTCTGGATATAAATCCTCCCGTCTGTGGGTCAAATAAATTGAGGCGAAAACAACCGTGCCCGGTTCGAGTTGATGTCCCATCAGTTCCACGGGCGATCGTACCACTCGCGGAAACGTCAGCATTCCCACCGGGTAAATTCGCAGCGTTTCCTGACAAACTGCACTCAGATAAGGCAAGCGGGAAATCTCCATCGGATCGGGATTTTCCCCCAAACTGTCCAATTCTTGCAGCAACTTCTGGCGCACCGAGGGCAAACTGTGAATCCAGTAAAATGCCCAAGCTAGGGCAGTTGCTGTGGTTTCGTGGCCTGCAAACAGCAGCGTCATCAACTCGTCGCGCAATTCTTCATCGGTCATTGGTTGCCCGTTTTCGTCGCGCGCGGCCATCATTAAGCTGAGAATGTCGGTGCGGTTGGCATCAGGTTGCAGTCTGCGTTCTGCAATTTCGCCGTCCATCAGTTCGTTAATTTTCCGCTGCTGCTGTTTCATCCGTCCCCAAGGACTCCAGGGCCCCCAATCTTGCTGCATCCAGCCTAGAAACAGCATACTCGATCGCAAAGGAGAGCCGATCGTATCGATAATCGCAGCCAGCAGCGGGGACAGTTGCTGCAACCGTGGCCCGTCATCCAGACCGAAGACAGCCTGCAAGATTACCCGCATGGTGACTTCCTGCATGGCGCTGCGGGCAACAAAAGGTCGATCGACAGACCATTTGCAGGCAACATCTCGAGCGATATCGCAAATTAGTTGGCCGTAATTCCGCATCCGTTCCCCATGAAAAGGTGGCATTAATAATTGGCGATCGCGTTTGTGCTTTTCTCCAGAGAGCACAATCATGGATTGTTCTCCCAGCAAGGGTTTAAGAATACCGTTGATCTCGCCTGGAGCGTCAAAAGCTTTGCTGTTGAACATTTCCTGGATGGCTTGCGGGTTGTGGATCATCACGAATGGTTTGAGCTTGCCCCATCGAGTCGTGAAAATCTCCCCGTACTTTTTGGCAGATAGATCCAGGTATGTCAGCGGATCGCCAATCCATTGAATTAGCTGCACGAAGCGGGGGCTTTTGGGGCCGTCAGGTAGTGTCATAGGAATTACCGGGGTTTGGGTCACAGGACTTAGCAGTATCAAAAAACTTCAAAGGGTTTGAAGGTTTATTCAATCCCTCCCAACCCTTGTTTTTAAGGGGAGAATTGTGTAATTCCCATCTCCAATAATTTTAATCGCTTATTCTCGAACTGTGCTCAAAATATCCTCTCCAAGCTCTGTAAAACGAACAGTTTTGATTTGCCAAGGAGCATAACTGGTTAAAGTTTGGCGCACGCCCCCGAACAAACCTAACATTTGACAACTGGACAAATTTTGCAATTTCTGCCGCGAATTTCCGGAGGCTCGCAGATCCACGGTAGCTATTCCGAGGTCGCGATCGATCTTGAGGCGATAGCCAGCCAAACCAAGACTATCGAAAATCTGCTGCTTTAACACTTCATTAACCGCCGATGACATTAACTGGTTCTCTGGGCCTGTAACTGTTTCCGGCTTCAGATTTTGACATAAATTATCTACCTTATAAACCGTAACGGTGGCAGTATTTTCTGAGAGGGTAGCACTGCCTAAAACTGAGGCAACAGATTTATAAGGCTGCGTTAATTGACTCGATCGAGCCTCAATTTGATTTCCCGTTAGCTGTAGGTGTTGGAACTGAGGGGCGCTTCGGGAGAGTTGGCTCTGGTTTTCGGTTGAGGTAGCTGCATCTGAGGTAGAACAACCGCTACCGCCTATCAAAATTAACCAAACGCCTAAATATCCTAACTGTTTGCAGATACGGTTCATAGTTTTTAATACTCAACTAAACTTCAGTGTACGGAGGGTGAACTTTGGTAGTAGAAAGCATTTAGTCCCTGATTACACTCACTTAGAAGTATTTCTAGGTATCCGTAATACGGAGATGAAAACAAGTTAAGAGTTCTGGTCAATACCTTCATTTTCACGTTCGATCGATCGGGCACAGGAAGTATTAGTCCTCATTTGTGCAACCCTGCCGTCTCGGTATCGCAGCAGATCGAGCTAGGGACTTCGATCGCAAAGTGATATCAAATACCGTGTCAGTAGGTGTGATGTACCGTTGCAATTCGAGCAATTCCAATATCTGAGGTAAAGAGCCTCTTTCCGGTTTGCGACAGCCCGAGCTGGATTAGTAGTAATGAGGACAGAATTCAGACTGGCGCGCGCATTTTAAGCTCGGTTTCGGAGCGCCTTTTTAACAGCGCCGATAATCGCGGTTAGAGGGAATGTCCAAGTCGCGAACAATATCAAAACTTACGGATCAAAAGCAAAGAAACCGGGTTGTTTAACCAGGCATAAGGGCTGCAACGAAGTGTTTTCGTAAAAAAAACTGGTTTCTGGTCAAGTCGCGAATCACATAATTCCTCAGTCAGCGGATCTGTAACGAACAGGCGTGTCAAGGGTGTTATCGCAGCATTCGGTGATTTTTGTGTCGCATCCCATCAAAAAGAGTGAGAACATCATGAAACAGCAATTATGGACAAAAGTTTTGGCGGCAACAGCCATCGCCCTCAGCGGCCTGACGGTTGCTTCTGAACCGAGTTACGGTCGGCGAGCGTCGGGGGAAAGTGGATTTTGGTGCAATACCTCGACTGGTGCGCCGGTGACGGTGTACCAAAACGCTCAAGGTGCTGTAGAGCCTTGGATTGAGTGGACTTCCGATTATTTCTCCGGTTCTGGCTACGATCCGGCAACTCGGTGTCAATTAGTGAGTCAACGCCTCGAAACCTATCGCCGCCAACGAATGCTTAAGTACATTACAGCAGGCCAAATGAACGGCCAGAACGTCATCTGCACGGCGAATCAAGTCAATGGGCGGTGTCAAAATTTGATTTATACCCTCAGACCCGGCCAAGACCCGATCGGCTCTTTGTATAATTTGTTGGCTTGGCGCCAAGGATATGTCGGGATGCCGTCTTTTGATGAGACCAGTAAAATTCCTTACATTGATGTCAGGAAAAAGCTAGGGGAAAACACGGATGATGAGGTGCAACAGCCTTCTTTTTCTCCGCCGTCGGGACAGCCTTAAAGATGGGCAAATTTTCCATCCCGTCACCAATTCCAAGGATTGAGGTGGAAAGTTTGGCGCGTCATTCGATTTTAGATTTTAGATTTGAGATTTTGGATGTTGGAGGCGACCCCACGGATAAATTCGGGGGCTTGAGGATTTTAGATTTTAGGATCGCGAATTAAATAATTTACACTCTTGAAAGTGGGTTGGGCCTGAAAGCCCGCCCTTTCTGGACGGGCTTTCAGGCCCATCCCACAAGAAGCATCACGCATTCTAAGTTATTTAATTCTCATTCCTTAGATGCTTTCGATTGATTCCACGGATCAAGCACGTGGCGGATACCACCTTTGAAATTCTTCGTCAAACAGCGGTACGCATCCCGACGGGGAAATCTTCTGGTTCCGAGACGAGCGTCCGGCTGCAGGGCCAAACCTATAGGGTGCTCACTAACTAGCAGGTTGTGGCGATCGGACTTGTCACCGACGACGGCCTCCTCCACCCACTGCTAGGAGTTCTGAGGCGGCTGGGCAATACCGATCGGGCGATCGTTCTGTTTCGCAGCGCGATCGAGTATAAAATAGCACTATTCAGCCTTGAACCCGGAGCGGTGTCTGAGCCAGTGTTGGCAGTCGGCTTTCCTGGGGGTGCTGAGGTTAGGAGTTTCGCTGACCACGAATTTCAAAGGTAGTACCCGCCACGTGATTTATCTCGCGCAAGTCAATCCCAAATCGAAAATCGAAAATCCTCAAGAAAGAGCATTTATCCGTGGGGTCGCCTCTAAAATCTCAAATCTAAAATCTAAAATCGATTGACGCGGGCTTCGTTTCGGTGCCGCTAGCCAAATCTTTGCCTCAAGGTTATAGGTTGGGCTATACAAATGAGGTAAAATCGGTATGAGTGGCGACCCGATTTTTAATGCCAAAGGTTTCTTGATTGGGATTAACTGTAGGGGCAAGTATCGAGATCCAAATTTTTGCGTTTATGCTTTTGAAGAGGGAAGTGAACCAACAGCGGAATTATCGGAAAAAATGGTTAAATCCAGTTGGGGAATTCCAATTAGTATATATTGGCAGTTCGCCTCGTTTCATCTAGGGAGTTATCGATGAATGTGTGGAGTTTGCGGTTTGACGCGCTGACAATCATCTTGACAGGTGCATTAACAGTGACGGCCCTTGTCAGTCAACAATATGCTGCCTGTGCCAAAACAGCAGAAGAAATTGCCCAGCTAGCGACCTTGACAACTGTGGAAGTCAACAATACGCTGGGTTTTTTTGCTAGTGGTTCGGGAGTAATTATTGCCAAACAGGGTAATATTTACACTGTTTTGACAGCTAATCATGTAGTGGCAAGCCTCGCTCAAAAATACAGCA
Organism: Microcoleus sp. AT8-B5; assembly: GCF_036705565.1. NCBI lineage: Bacteria > Bacillati > Cyanobacteriota > Cyanophyceae > Oscillatoriales > Microcoleaceae > Microcoleus > Microcoleus sp. AT8-B5. The sequence goes on along the minus strand of NZ_JAUBUY010000005.1, from coordinate 94,760 downwards.
TTCGCACTCATTTAGAGAAGGATTATGCTGCGATTAGAATACAGCGCCTACCGAAAAATGACACGGATATAGACTTGGCTTTGATCCAGTTTCAGAGCCGAGAACAGTATCCAGTAGCACCAATGGGCGAGTCAGAACGTGCTGTTGTTGGTTCTGCTATTTACGTTTCTGGCTATCCGCTGCCAATTTCGGGAGTTGAACGAAAACTTGAGTTTACTACTGGTATCATCTCTTCTCGCTTGGGCAGCGCCTCATCAGGGTATCGTCTGCGCTACCAAGCTGTAACCAGGCGCGGGATGAGCGGCGGGCCTGTATTTAATGCTGATGGCAGGGTAATAGGAATTCACGGTCAGGGGGATACTGTTGGCACAATTAGAAGTCAGTGGAACGGTCAGATTGAGGAGATAAAAACGGGGTTAAATGCGGCAATCCCGATCGATGCTTTTATGGCATTGCTTTCACAAAACAAGCGTAACGGCTGGGACATTCTCAGCAATCTTTCTCTCAGCAGCGCCTCGGATCAAAACCAGCCGAATCGGAGTTATGGAGGATTTGTATGCGATACCTCCACGGGCGAGCCGGTGACTGTGTATCAAAATCCGCAAGGGTTCAGGGAGCCTTGGATTCGCTGGAATTCTAATTTCTTTTCTAGTTCTGGCTACGATCCTTTAACTCGCTGCCAACAAGTGACTCAGCGCCTTGAGAATTATAACCGAAATAAACAGCTAAATTATGTGACGGTGGGTATAGTAAATAACCAGAAAGCGATTTGCACGAGTAGCCGCGTTAATGGGCCTTGCGAAGGTTTGATCTACACGCTGCGCCGCGATCAAGATCCGACTCCTGCACTTAGCAGTTTTTTTGTTTGGCTGCGGAATCAAAAAGCTGTGCCTTCTCTTTCTGAAAGTGGTACTGTGCTGTATATCGATGTGCGGGAACGGCTGGAACAATTTTAGATTGGCGATTTGAGATTTGAGAGGGATTAGTAATGGGTAAACACAGAACCCGGATTTATTAAAAAACTCCGGGTTCTCAAACAACTACTTATTAGCTGAAAATTTGAGAGATTTTACTTATTTATCACTGACATAAGCTGTCGCGCATTTAAATTGCATATTCGAGGCGGGCGGGACGCTAGGGCCCTACTCCCCACAAGACTTTGATTGTTTTTTGACAGACAATTTAAAGGCCGCAACAGCTTAATAGAACTCATGATTTTTTGGAACACGGAAGCTATAAAATTACTATTATATTAATCCAATTCAAATTTTTCCGGTATCAAGCATGACAGCAACTACCCCGCAGGCAACGTCAACAACGCCCGCTTTTTGCGAAGGCATTCAATATTTTTCTGAAACAGTCCCTGGTTTTGATACTTATGGGAAAACACCTGCGATCGCCGAGGGGAGCAAGTCGATCGCCGATTCTGCCGATCCCGTCGCCGTCTTTCAAACGATGCTGGGAGCAGACGCCCTGCGCTACCTGACGCTACAAGTCACCGCTAGCAAGGCATCGGGACATCCGGGGGGTTTTGCTAGCCAAGCTGAGGCCTATGCCGCTTTGGTGATGCTCGGACACAAAAACATTGTCACCGAAGTCGGCCATCACGCCCCCGGCTTTTACAGCGCCATGTTTCTCGATCGATCTTTGGAGGATATGGGAATTGTTAACGTGCAGCAAGTACGCGATAAATTCCGAGAAAAAGACGGTTTGTTAGGACATCTTTCCGGTTTCATTCCCGGCCTTTTAGCACCGGCCGGCCCCCTCGGACAAGGGCAGCATTTCGCAATGGCGGGAGCGCTTTTGCACCGCGAAAAACTGTTTGCTTTCACAATGGGCGACGGCGGCATGGGCGAACCCTATCCGATGAGCAGTATGGCGCATTTCCACACTGCTTATCCGAGTGTTACTAACTTTTTGCCTGTGTTGGTTTGGAACGGATATTCTCAGGAACATCACAGCATGGTTTCGACTAAAACTAATGCTGAAATGATTGCTTATTGGCAAGGCAACGGTTTTGAAGAAGTTATCTTAGTTGATGCTAAGGAATTTGACGATAAAAATCAACCGGAAGATTATGTGGACAGCACTGCTTTTTCGCTCGAACAGCGGATGGCATTTACCAAAGCTGTTTTACAAGGAGTAGACAAAGCGGCAAAATCTGCTCTCGGCGGCAAATTAACTGCGTTTATTATCAAACAGTTGAAAGGTGCCGGCGTCCACGCGCGCGGAGCAAAATCTCACAACCTTTATCCGAAAGATACGCTGGATGCTCCGCACATTGTCAGTGCTTTAAAAGAGCGCGCTTTAACTGCTGCTGCTTGGCAATTGGTGCGGACAAATTGCGAGCGTGCGGGCGGCGGGCCGGCGGCGAAAACAGTTGTGACTGAGTTTACATTGCCGCTGGCAGATTTAGGCGAATTGCCTTTAGAAGAATTTGCCGTTGGGGGAGAACCGAAGATTTCGACAACAGCAATGGGACGTTTGGTAGGGAAAGTCGGCGAGTGCGATCGGACTTTTCTTGTGACTAATGCTGACGGCAACGAAGCATCGGCAATTGCCAATATCAACCAAGCTCTAAAGATTATTCACCCAACGACAGATGACCTGTACAATCAATCGCCCAACGGTCAAGTTTACGAACCTTTGAGCGAAGATGCTTGCGCTGGTTTAGCGGTAGGTTTATCGCTATTTGGAGCGCGGAGTTTGTGGTGTTCCTACGAATCTTTTGCCATCAACGGTTTACCAATTTGGCAAACTGTAACCCAAGCAATGGCAGAATTGCGCCGTCCAACTCCGGCAACTGTCACTTTATTTACAGCGGGTGCATTGGAACAAGGCCGCAATGGTTGGACGCACCAGCGGCCGGAAATTGAGGCTTATTTTGCGGCGATGATGCGGAACGGAAATGTGTTTCCTTTGTTTCCACCGGATGCTAACAGCATTCAAGCTTGTTATGAGTGGGCTTTGACTGCTAAAAATAAGGGAGTTGTGATTACTGCAAGCAAGTCGCCGCTGCCAATTCGCACTACTCTTGAACAGACTCGCCAAGGTTTGCAAGACGGTGGAATAGTGCTGCACGAAATAGCAGGAGATAAGACAGTTGTGTTTGCAGTTGTCGGCGACATGACGTTAATGCCAGTGTTTGAAGCTGCGGCATTTTTGGAAACAGAAGGGATTGGAGTGCGAATTGTTTCTGTTGTGAATCCCCGGCGTTTGTATCGTGCTAGCGATGTTGCTTGGGATACTTGTTCGGAAGCTGACGGCGGCTTTTTGAGCGATGAGAAATTTGCCGAATTGTTTGGCGGAGATGCCTTGATTGGCGTGACAGGCGGTGCTTCTGGGATGTTGGAACCTGTGATGCTCCGCAGCAATTGCCAGCGGGATACTTTCGCTTGGAAGCGGGGGGAAACTACTGCTAGTGCTGGTCAGTTGATGGCGTTTAATGGGTTGACTGCTGAGGCGTTGACTAAAAGGGCGATCGAGCTAGTTCATTAAGTTAGAATGTGAGTGAATGCCCCTGCCTGGTTTGTACTGGGTAGGGGCTAGTAATATTTAAAATAGGATGGTGATACCTATGACAGCAAAAATTTTAGAAGAAATAGGTACGCTTGCAGAACAGCGATTGATTCTCCCTGGTTACTATAGTTGGGAGCAATTTGAGGAGCTCGAATCTTTGATGGCCGACTCTCCGGGTTTGCGGATAACTTATCTTGATGGGTGGATCGAGTTTATGACAGTGGGCGAAGAACATGAAAGCTTTAAAAAAGCGATCGCTATATTACTGGAAGCATACTTTTTTGAACTCGGAATTGAATTCTTTCCTGTAGGGAGTGCAACTCGCAGAGACCGGGCAAGAGATGTATCATTTGAACCAGACGAGTCTTATTATATAGGTTCAAGAAAAGAGCATCCCGATTTAGCCGTGGAAGTAACGATTACTAGCGGTAGCACAAATAAATTAGCTAAATATCTGCGACTTCGCATTGCTGAAGTTTGGTTTTGGGAAAATAATCTGCTTGCTGTCTATCGGCTGCGCGAGGATGATTACGAGCAAGTTTCAAGAAGTGAGTTTTTGCCGGAGTTGGATTTAGCATTGTTGGTACGCTGCGTTTTAATGCCTTCAATAATTGAGGCAAGGACAGAGTTTATTAATGGAATTCGGCAAGTGGGTTGAATGCTGAGGAGTTGGTAAAAAGTGCGATCGACCTGATTGGTTAAGTTATAATGCGAGAATCTCCCAGTTTTTAGCCGGGAGAATTTCTACTTTTTCCTAACTTCCAACTATACAATCATGACAGCAAAAGTTTTAGAAGAAATAGTTACGCTTGCGGAACAGCGATTGGTTCTCCCTGGTTATTATACTTGGGAGCAATTTGAGGCGCTCGAATCTTTAATGGCAGATTCTTCTGGTTTGCGGATAACTTATCTTGATGGGTGGATCGAGTTTATGACACTGGGTGAAGCACATGAGACAATCAGTTGTCTTCTTAATTTTTTGCTACAACTCTACTTTTGTGAAAGGGGAATTGAATATATTCCTGTAGGAAGCGCAACTCGCAGAGACCGGGCAAGAGATGTATCCTTTGAACCAGACGAGTCTTATTATATAGGTTCAAGAAAAGAGCATCCCGATTTAGCCGTGGAAGTAACGATTACTAGCGGTAGCACAAATAAACTCGCTAAGTATCTGCGACTTCGCATTCCGGAAGTCTGGTTTTGGGAAAATAATCAGTTGGCTGTGTATGGGTTGCGGGATGATAATTATGAGCAAGTTTCAAGAAGTGAGTTGCTGCCGGAATTGGATTTAGAATTGCTGGTACGCTGCGTTTTAATGCCTTCAAGGATTGAGGCTAGGACAGAGTTTCTTAATGGAATTCGGCAAGTGGGTTGAATGCTGAGGAGTTGGTAAAAAGTGCGATCGTCTACGAGAGCTTCCCTAACGACTTGATTGGTTAAGCTAAAATGTGACAGTCAACCATTGGCTCTCACAAAAAACCTTTGCGCGATCGGCTCCAAGGATTTGTTAGACTGGTATGTGTAAAGTTACTAAGCTCAGAAATATGAAAATTTATAACTTTGATATTAAATCTTTTAGAATCGGAATTATTCCTATCTCTCTTCTCTTAATCTGCGTGAATCTGCGTCAATCCATTGTCATCTGCGGTTAAAAATTTCTCTTTTTTTCACCGCAGATGAGGGCAGATAAACACAGATTAAACTTTTGCGCGTTTAAATTGCATATTCGGGACGGGTTCGCGTGCCCATCCCACAATAATTTGAGTGATTTTTGACACACAATTTAAATGGAGAACAGCTTAACGCAGATGAATTAGATAAATTATAGTGGCACCGTCTGTGATTGTTGACTATTGACTCGATTTTACGCCCGACGCTGAAGCGCGGATTTGATTTGTTAGCTGGGAATGTAGCGAGAGTGCTAGAGATTGTGCTGCGACGGGACATTAATATTGTGTGAAATATGTGTCTTAATTTTATTGAGTTTTTTCCCCGCAAGCCATCAACCAAAAACTCATCATAGATCGATCGCCCGCAGCTACAAACTCATCCCGCGAAACCAGATAGCTTTCTATTTCCGACTCTGAAATCAACCCTTGTTTGACCATTTGCAAAATGGGCCCGGAGTCAAGTAAAGGTTGGAACGCTTCAATTCCTATTATATCGCTGTGGCTGACAACGGCTTCTAAATCAACGCTAACAAACCCAGCTTCTTGGAGAATGCGGCACAGATTTCGCCCGACGCATAAATTGCCGCCCCGCGATGCGATTACCTGCTTGAATTTCTCCCTGACAATCTCGACTGACAACGGTGGATTTGTCAGCCAAAACAGATCCGCGTCGCTATCAATAATCACCAGTTTTCCCCCAGGCTTCAAGATGCGGAATATTTCTTTAGCTGCTGCGACGGGCTCTGGGAGGTGAACGAACAGCAAACGGGCGATCGCAAAATCGAAAGTGTTAGCCGCCAAACCAGTATCCGCAACCGATGCTTGGATGCGATTTACTCGATCGCCCCCTTTATCCTGCAAATATGCTACTGCTTTTTCGTGCAGTACCGGGTCAATTTCTACCGCTGTTACCGAACTGTTTGGCAGCAATTCTAACAGTTTTTCGGTGAAAAATCCAGGCCCGCTACCTGCTTCTAAAACATTCATCCCGTCGGCTAAACCGAACCACTTTAAATTGCGCGCTTCCTTTTCCCAACTGAGGAGAACTTGAGCTTTTAACCGTTGAATTTCTGCGTCAATTTCCAGATTGTACGTGTTTGCTTGATACGAACCTTCTGCTGGCATGAAATTATCCTTATTCTTACTAGGATACCAGGATTATAATAGAAATATAATCAAATCTCCGATCGAGTTATCTGTGCGTAAGATCGTTTCCGGTGGCATGGGAATGATTTAACCACAGAGGACGCTCCAGAACGCAGAGTTCGAGAAGAGAGAGATGAATACAGGACGAGGAAGTGCGGATTTTGCAACACAATCATCAGAATTGCGCTAAAGCGCAATTCTCGTTGCCGACATCCACAACTACATTTGGCGGACAGATGCAGGACGGAAACCCGGTAATTCCTCTATTGTAAGAAGATGACGGATTACCTAAACTCAAGATGCTGATTTTCCCGCATCCCTTACTATTTTTATTTTATGCACTATGCCCAAAACTCTAGCTCAATCTGAAAAACGAACCTTTTTAGTTGTGGATGACCATGCGATGGTGTTAGGTGGCACGCTTAACATTCTGAAGCAAGAATATCCAGAGGCAGAGATTCTGACGGCTTCGACGGCTCAGGCTGCCCTTGAGCAAATAGCGCAGAGAACCCCGGATTTGGTGATTGTGGATCTGGTGATGCCAGAGACGATCGGCGAAACGGCGCAAGCGAATTCAGGGCTTCAACTTCTCAAAACGTTGATGGATAAGTATCCGAGTCTGAATATTGTGGTGCAGAGTGCCCATGTTCGGACTTTAGTTTGGCTGAAACCGTCGATCGACAATCACATGGGCGGCTTCACAGTTGTCGATAAGAGCCACCCGATCAAAGACTTGCTAGCAATGGTTGATTGGGCGCTGCACGAGCGGATTTCTACACCCAGAGAGATCCGCAATGGGCTCCAACTCAAACCCGCCTGGATGCAGGTGTTGCAATTTGCTTTTCACGAGAGCTTGCAGGATACTGCGATCGCCAAACGGATGAATGTTTCTGAACGCACTGTGCAGTGTTACTGGAGTAAGATTCGAGATGTGCTAGATGTGCATACCGAAAATGACAAAAATCTGCGGATTCAAACGGAAGTGCGAGCTAGGGAACAAGGATTGATTGATTAGGCCTCGACCGAATACCAAGTCCAGAACAGGCAAGATGCCTGTTCCACAAGAATTATTGGAGATGTCTATTATTGAAGCCCGATCGAGAACAAGCAGTGAAAGCAGATATCTCGACTTGGCGGCGCGGCTCGCTTCCAGGGTTGATGGTGATTGTCGCTGTGATGATGGCTAGATTGAGCGGTGCGCTTCAGTTTTGGGAGTTGGTTGCGTTCGATCGATTTCTGCGGCTGCGTCCTCCTGAGCCAATGGATGAACGGATTGTAATTGTCGGCATCACTGAGGAGGATATTCAACGCGCTAGAACTTATCCGATTCCTGATCGCGACATTGCCGATTTACTCAAACGCTTGCAGGTCTATCAACCGATCGCGATCGGGCTGGATATTGTCCGCGATATTCCGGTTGAACCGGGTAATGCTGAACTGACATCGGTGTTTCGCAGCAGCAAGAATACGATCGGAGTGGAGATTGCACTGCCCGATCGCAGTGGCTTTACCGTCGCACCTCCGCCCGCGCTACCACCCGAACAGGTTGGCTTTGCAGATTTCGTACTCGATGCGGATGGCTACCAGCGTCGCAGTTTATTGGGCACTAACAACGATCGACAGGAATACCGTTTTTCCTTCGCAATCCGGCTGGCACAACTCTATTTAGCAACCCGAGGAATTAAGTTAGGTAATGGAATTCGCGATCGGGAGGCGAAGCGCTTTGGCAGCATTGAATTGACCAGAGTGCAGTCAAACTCTGGCGGATATGTGGGGGCGGATGCAGGCGGGAACCAAATTTTGCTGAATGTTCGCAGCGGGACAATGCCGTTTCGCCTGCTTTCTCTCTCGCAAATCAAATCGGGACAGGTCAACCCGGATTGGATTCGAGGCAAAATTGTGCTGATTGGGATGATGTCTTTTAGCGCGAAGGATTTGGCAAGTTCAGGTGCGATCGCAGGTATCAATCCCGGACGGATTTACGGAGTCGAAATGCAGGCCCACGAAACCAGCCAGATGATTAGCGCGGTGCTCGATCGGCGACCGTTGCTTCAGGTTTGGGGGGAGGGCTGGGAAACGCTCTGGATTGCGGTCTGGGGACTCTTGGGGATGAGTTTGGGACAATTTCTGCGATCGCCCTGGAAAATTGTGATCGGGCTCTTAATCGCTAGTATTACCCCGATCGCGCTCTGTTACTGGTTCATTCTTTTGGGATGGTGGGTGCCAATCGTACCTGTATTGCTCGTACTCGTGTTGAATGGGGTTGGGTTGACGGCAGCGTTATTTTATCGCCACGAACAGGAACTCCGACTGCGCTTGGAGGAACGTCAATTTGCGATCGAACAAACTTTTAATGCGATTCATAGCGGGCCTTTACAAACATTAGTGGTGATTTTGAGAACAGTTGGGGAGCAAGATCCGCCGCCGCCGTTTCTACCGGAGTTGCAACGCTTGAATCAAGAATTGCGGGCAGTTTACGGCTCAGTGCAGCGAGAAGCGATCGCCGATGAACCGCATTTGCGAATGGGAAGTGCGATCGAATTAGCCCTGCAGGCTCCACTGCATGAATTGCTCTACAAAGTCTATTGCAACACGTTAGAACAAGAACTGCCTTACCTCAAAACGCTCAAATTCAAAATTGTGCAGTTCGATCCTTTGAACACCTCGCATCTGCGGTTGGAACACAAGCGAGCACTCTGCCGCTTTCTGGAAGAAGCGCTCTGCAATGTGGGGAAACACGCGATCGAAGCCACTCGCTTGACCGTAATTTGCACTCAGGAGGGCGATCGGCAGGTGATTCGGGTGGCGGATAATGGTAGGGGAAAACCGTCTCAGTCAGAAACGCTTAGCTTGGCCCAAATGGATCGAGACAGGGAGATAACCGAAGATCCAAACCCTAAACTTCAACCTTCAGGATTAGGAACCCAGCTTGCAAAGAACTTAGCCAAACAGTTAGGCGGAGCATTTCGGCGCTACCCGAATCAACCGAAGGGGACAGTGTGCGAGTTAACCTGGTCAGCAAAACGGCGGTGGTTCTGGTAATTGGTTGGGTTCACCCTTGTCAAATCCGAGCTAATTGAGATGAGATATTGCAGCATTCTCAATTAGCCGTAGGGGCGGGTTCACCAACAATATCTAACAAGTACCCACAATCTAAATAAACCCGCCCCCACCCAACAGTAAATCGCAATCTACCTCTTTTAAGATACAAGGAACGGGTTCGCCAACAGTCAAAAACGTAGCAAATAGGGAATGAGAATTAAATAACTTCCACTCTTGAAAGTGGGATGGGCTCTTATAGCCCGTCATGAGTGGACGGGCTATAAGAGCCCATCCCACAATAACAATTAAAATTGTAAGTTATTTAATTCGCGATCCTAGGTTAAATAAACCCGCCCGACTCCGAATAACCCCCAAATCGATCGTGCTGCAAGATGTCATATCTAACTGACATCTTGTACCAATGTCAGCAAGGGGATTTTTCATGGGGCAGGGCGGGTTTATTTAACCGGTCTGCAAGCTTTAAGGCCCTTGGCGAACCCGCCCCTACGGCTTGCTGACACCAATATCTTTGCACCTTCCCGCAAAGGACGCTTGCGGGTAGTCCTCTATTGTGTTTGTGTATTGTTGATTACTGTAGAAATAGTTACAGAGGGGATTGCGATGATGACTCACGAGTTGAAGCGTCGAACCGTTTACTCTGCGGGCCTTGCGAGTTTAATGCTGAGTGTTTCGTTCTGGATCGCTCCTGTAGCGCTGGCACAATACACTCCTCCTGAAAACCCTTCTAAACCGAAAGAAACGGGGACGAATACCACTCGCGGGGGCAGTTGCGAAGCTAATTCATCGGCGAGATTGACTGCCTTAGTGCCGTTTAGCCATGTGGGACAGACGATTTCTGGGCATCCGACTTTTACCTGGTTTGTACCCGATCGCACTTCTCGTCCGTTGCAATTGAGGCTGTTTGCTCGATCGGGACAACTGCTTTACAGAACCGAGATCCAGAGTCAGCCGGGAATAATGTCCGTTGCTTTGCCTTCAAATGGGCCCCAACTGTCGATCGGGCAATCCTATCAGTGGCAAGTGGTGTTGGTGTGCGATCCGAATGTTCCTTCGAGGAATGTCGTGGCGGCGGCAGAAATCCAAGTCGTTGCGCCTGCTGCATCGTTGCAGACTCAACTTGCAGCGGCGCAAACTCCCCAACAGCGGATCGACCTGTATGCGGAGTCTGGGCTGTGGTATGACGCGATCGCGGAAGCGCGGAAAGCCTCTGAGACTTCTCAAAACCAAGCGGCTGTGCTGGAATTGCTAGATTCTCTTGCTAGTTCGGAAGCCGAACCTTTGAAAGATTGGAGCGATCGATTGCGACAAATTAGGGCGATCGAACAACAGCGACAATGACGGCGCTAACCCTCGCAATCCACAGACTAAATCCTATGAAATCTTTCTCGCTAAAACTGCTTAAATCCAGCGATCTTAAAGTGCGATCGGGCTTTCTGTTTCCCCTAGCTTTTTGCGTTTTGTCTGTTGCTTTTTATATTCCTATGCACTCACCACTTCCGGCTAGTGCTCAAACTACGGATGCTCGTGATGCAGATGCCGATCGGCTTGTGGAGCAAGGAATTCAACAGCTTGAGACTAGCCAATTCCCAGCAGCGTTGAATTCGTTCCAGCAGGCACTGCAAATTTATCGCGCCATCAAAAACCGCTACGGGGAAAGTGCAGCACTGGGCAATTTGGGAGTCGCTTACCGCTTTCTGGGCAACAATGCCAAAGCCATCGAGTATATGGAGCAGAATTTAGCGATCTCCCGCGAACTTAAAGACCGTCTTGGGGAAGCGAATGCACTGGGCAATTTGGGACTCGCTTACCACTCTCTGAACAACTCGGCCAAAGCCATTGAGTATTCACAGCAGTGGTTAGCCATCGCCCGCGACCTTAAAGACCGCCAAAGGGAGGGTAATGCACTGCGTATTTTGGGAACCTCTTACCACTATCTGGGCGACTATGCCAAAGCCATTGAGTATTTGCAGCAGTGGTTAGCCATCGCCCGTGAAATTAAACACCGCTACGGGGAAGGTAGGGCACTGGGCAATTTGGGAGCAGCTTACCTCTCTCTGGGCAACTATGCCAAAGCCATTGAGTATTCACAGCAGACTTTAGCTATCGCCCGCTCCATTAAAGACCGCTACGGGGAAGGTTCAGCACTGGGCAATTTGGGAGTTGCTTACCGCTTTCTGGGCAACTATGCTAAAGCAATTGAGTATTCACAGCAGTGGTTAGCCATCGCCCGCGACCTTAAAGACCGCCTTGGAGAAGGTGCTGCACTGAGGAATTTGGGAATCGCTTACAGCTCTCTGGGCAACTATCCCCAAGCCATTGAGTATACACAGCAACATTTAGCTATCGCCCGCTCCATTAAAGACCGCCAAGGGGAAGGTGCTGCACTGGGCAATTTGGGAGCCGCTTACCTCTCTCTGGGCAACTATGTCACAGCCATCGAGTATATGGAGCAGAGTTTAGCCATCGCCCGCTCCATTAAAGACCGCCGAGGGGAAGGTGCAGCAATGGGCAATTTGGGAATCGCTTACCGCTCTCTGGGCAACTATGCCCAAGCCCTCAAGTATGCACAGCAGTGCTTAGCCATCGCCCGCGAAACTAAAGACCGCCTTGGAGAGGGTAGGGCACTGGGCAATTTAGGATTTGCTTACCGCTCTCTAGGCAACTATCCCCAAGCCATTGAGTATACACGGCAGCGCTTAGCCATCGCCCGCGACCTTAAAGACCGCCTTGGAGAAGGTACGGCGCTCGACAACCTTGGAGCGACGTTCTTAAAAGCTGGCAACCCAACAGAAGCTGAAAAAATGCTCGTCAATGCCATTCAAGTTTGGGAATCGATGCGTCAAATGCTAGGCTCCAACGATGCGAATAAAGTCTCCATCTTTGAAGGACAAGCTAGCACTTATAGGATGTTAGAAAAAGTTCGGGTGGCTCAGAATAACCCGATCGCCGCTTTAGAAATTGCCGAACGGGGACGTGCCCGTGCCTTTGTCGATCTACTGACACAACGCTTATCAACTGGTGATGCCAATTCGGTCATCGCCACTGCTCCCAACCAGGATCAAATCCGCCAAATCGCGAAAGCACAGAACGCCACTTTGGTGCAGTATTCCATCATCTACGACACCTTCCAGATTGAGGGCAAACAACTAGGGCGTGAATCCGCGATTTACATTTGGGTGATTCAACCGACGGGCGAAATCACGTTCCGCGAAGTTGACCTCCAACCCCTGTGGCAAAAACACAACGCCTCTCTAGCCAGCTTAATTATTGGCAATCAAGAATTTCTCGCTGTCCGCAGTCGCAGCAGTTTTGGTTCTGCCCAACCCCAACCCAACTTACCGACGCTGCATCAACTGCTAATCGAGCCCATTGCCAGCCTCCTCCCAAAAGATCCCAATGCCCACGTCATCTTCATTCCCCAAGGTTCCCTGTTCCAGGTGCCTTTTCCCGCCCTGCAAGATGCCAACGGTACTTACTTAATCGAAAAACACACCATTCTCACCGCCCCCTCGATTCAAGTATTGGATTTAACCCGACAACAACGACAGAAGTTAGGCAATCAGCCAGCCAACGGTCGCGGAAATGCTCTGGTGCTCGGTAATCCCACGATGCCACAGGTATCTTTGTCTCCCGGAGAGCCCAAACAGCAATTGTCTCCTCTACCTGGAGCCGAAGCTGAAGCGATCGCGATCGCGCCTCTGCTCAATACTCAAGCCATCACAGGCGCACAAGGGACAAAAGCTGCGATCGTCCAAAAAATGCCCCAAGCATCGATTATTCACTTAGCAACGCATGGATTGCTCGATGATGTAAATGGATTGGGAAGTGCGATCGCTATGGCTCCTTCTGGTAGCGATGACGGCTTATTGACCGCAGAAGAGATTTTCGACATGAAACTGCAAGCAAGCTTAGTCGTTTTGAGTGCTTGCAACACTGGATTCGGCAGAATTACCGGGGATGGAGTAATTGGTTTGTCGCGCGCTTTGATTTCGGCAGGAGTGCCGAGTGTGATTGTTTCTTTATGGGCGGTTCCTGATGCGCCGACATCGGAATTGATGCAGTCGTTTTATCAAAATTTGCAAAATAATCCCGACAAAGCACAGGCCTTGCGGCAAGCAATGTTAGCCACAATGAAAACTCATCCCCAGCCGCGAAATTGGGCGGCATTTACTTTAATTGGGGAGGCAGAGTAAGTTTTTATTAATAGTGGATTGGATATCGATATTTTTATCGCGATCGGGGACTGCTGTTTAACTATTAAATCCCGATCCCCCCTAGCCCCCCTTAAGAAGGGGGGGACAAGAAGTTGTCAAAGTTCCCCGACCTAAGAAGGGGGAACAAGAACATTCAAAGTCAACCCCTACTCCCCAACAACCAGGGGTATTTAGGGGGGTCTAGACTTCGCCTAAAAGCGACATTTATATCTCTAGGACTTACGCATGGGGCCCAGAAACCGGGTTTTTTCGAGAAGACGCGTTGTGACCCGCAGATTCGGTAAAAAACCCGGTTTCTTTGGTCTGAGTGCGTAAATCCTGTCTGAAAGATGACTGATGAGTTATATTCTTCAGTCCTCTTTGAGAGGACTTGCACTATGAGACAGGGAATTCATTCCCTGGCGGACTGTGGAATGAATCTTTATTCGCGATCGCGCTTCAATCTCAAAACCGATGGCAGTGAACCATCTACTCTGCATATTCACATACTTTGCACTTTCCCGCAATCTATTTTGCACCTCATACTTAATCAAGTCTGTGGGTAGAACGAATGATTTTCCCATCTGGGTTGCTTAAAATTTAAGTCAACTGTCAACTGTCAACTTACTGCGTAACTTTATGAATGCAGAATCAGCTACAAACATTCTAGATAACCTGGTACAGAAAAAGAGAGGCGAACCATTGAACGGCTTACAGCGAGCAATTATTCAAGGAGTGTTAGATGGTTTGACATACCAAGAAATCAAGAATAATTATGCGATCGCGCGGAACTATGAAATATGCTACTTAGCGCGATACGTTGCTTATCATTTGTGGAAATTGCTGACAGAGGTATTGAAAGATGCAGGAATTATCGACCCGGACGAAAGAGTCCGCAACAAAAATTTGTGGGAGTCCGCGATTAGAGTGGCACAGCAAAGCGTGCAGTCGGAATCTGTACAAAAAAGTCAACCCCCCGTACCGCCAGATCCGATGCTGGACAGCAAACTGCGAATGTGTTACCGAATTACCGAACATTTGGTAAGTACCGAGTTTAGCGATACTTACAGCATATTCCATATATGTGTAGTACAGAGAAACCGGGTTTCTTGAACAGAATCAGTTTAAAGGCTAGAACTGTAAAGAAACCCGGTTTCTGAGGTGTACTTCACAAACCTGGAATATGCTGTATCTTGCGGAAGATGAAGATATGCCCGATCGCATACCGGAACTGTTAGCTCGCTTTCAGGAAGATCGATCTTTCTATTTGATAGTTGAATTCATTTATATCTGAAATAGGACTAATGAGTTATCTTCTTCAGTCCTCTTTGAGAGGACTTGCACTATGAGACAGGGAATTAATTCCCGCTAAGGACTGTGGAATGAATCTTTATTCGCGATCGCGTCTCAATCTCAAAACTGATGGAAGTGAACCATCTACTCTACATATTCACATACTTTGCACTTTCCCGCAATCTATTTTGCACTCATACTTAATCAAGTCTGTGGGTAGAACGAATGATTTTCCCATCTGGGCGGCTTAAGATTTAACTCAAGAATGAATCAAAATATCGGGGTTTTAAAATTATGTTAGACATCACCACAACCAATCCTAACGATCGCCTTTATTTCAATCAACAGCCAAAGGATCTCGCCCCATCAACATTTCCGGCTAACAGCGACTTGCTCAACTCAGCGATCGATCCATTGAATATTCCTGGTTATAGTGCTGAATCTAGCTTGACTAATCCCACAGCATCCAGCTTCGACCAACAGACACAGATAGCAGATTTTATTGTAGCTAATGCAGGCGAAGGCTTCAGTTTCCCTGCGAGCGATCGAGTTACTGGCGATGTCGCCGATGCTCAACTCAAACCGCAGTCAGAATCGGCGATCGCAAACGCAGATCCGCTAACAGGAATGATTTCTGCTTCCCAGTTGAATTTCGCCGATCCAGGTAACACTCTTTTGACAGCTCGTAATGTTGTTGGCGTTCAGAATGGTAGCATCAGTTTAACTGATTTTGTGGGCCTAGGCGATCGGGACGATTTCTACCGATTCGAACTCAACACTAGGAGCAATTTTAGCCTGCGTCTAGACGGTTTGAGAGCGGATGCTGATGTACGGTTAATTCAAGATAGAAACGGCAACGGTAGAGTTGATTTAGGGGAAATTATTGACTACTCTCTTGAGAGTGGCACTGTCCCCGATGTCATTAATGTATCCAATCTGGAGGCAGGGACATACTATGTCCAAGTTTATAGCTTCTTAAGCAACTCTACTAATTACAACCTGAATCTTTCTGCCACCTCTATTCCTGAACTAAATATTCCCACACCTAGCGGCCCTTTTAATAGTAATTACGGCTACGGTTTGGTGAATGCAAATGCAGCAGTTTCCAGCACCTTGAACAGTTCAAATCCTTTCCCTGCTCTCCCCAATTTGGGCGGGAATAATTGGGCGCTAGATGTCATAAATGCACCGGAAGTTTGGAATCAGAACATTACAGGAAATGGGATTGTTGTAGCTGTTGTGGATAGTGGTGTTGACTACACCCATCCTGACTTGGATGACAATATTTGGCGGAACCCTGGTGAAATTGCTGGAAACGGCATTGATGACGATGGCAACGGATATATTGATGATATTCGGGGTTGGGATTTTGTGGGAAGCGACAACAACCCAATGGATATGAGTTTCAACGGTCACGGGACTCACATAGCAGGTGCGATCGCGGCGGAACGAAATGATTTTGGCATCACAGGAGTTGCGCCCAATGCTAAGATTATGCCTGTCAGAGTGTTGCCCGCCTTTGGTAGGGGCTCGGTGAATAATATTGCTGCTGGAATCCGCTATGCTGCTGATAATGGAGCCAATGTAATTAACCTCAGCTTGGGAAATGAGTTTGTCCCTTCCAACGTAGTAAATAACGCAATTCAGTATGCAAATAACAAAGGCTCTGTTGTGGTGATAGCAGCCGGAAATACGGGTGACATCCAACCAGCTTATCCAGCTCGTAATGCCGATAGCTTGGGAATTGCAGTGGGCAGCATTGATGTAAGAGGCCGCATGGCTGATAGCTCTAACCGGGCGGGTTCCAGACCTTTAGATTACTTAGTTGCTCCGGGAGTAGAGATAGTTTCTACTACTCCTGATGAGGATTATGAACTCAGAACTGGTACGTCTTTTGCAACGCCACAGGTAGCGGGTGTAGCGGCTTTAGTTTTGAGTGCCAATCCGACTTTAACTCCGGCTCAAGTTGAGCACATTTTGACGACAACAGCTAATAGAAATGGGTTAACAGGATAGCATTGCAAATCCTCACTTAAGTCCAGCGGACATTAATAGAGCATATTTAGCAGACGGCTCTGGATATGAACGCTCCAAACACGCCAGGTTTTGAGGTTGGATTTGACTATGCCAGTGGATAATGGTTTGATTCAAACCGATCGCCCGATCGCTAAAATTGTCGTCTAATTCAGATTTGAGTCCTCATCCCGGCGGCGAGATTGGGGAGGCAGAGTAAACTTCTAGGAAGGTCGATCGCCTGTGGCAGATTGAGGCGATCGCACGACGACTGCAGAAAGAGCGATCGGGCTAATTCTCTAAATTCCAACTCTAGAATCCTATGCTGTATTCCCCATTTAAGCGACTCAAATCAACGCACTCTAGGCTCACTAATGTTTTCCTAGCTTCCATTTCCCTGTTCCTGCTTACCACTATGTCCCTATTAAATACTCCTGACTCTCTTTCCCCAGCGATCGCTCAAACTACGGATGCTCGTCAAGTAGAGGCCGATCGGCTCTTGCAGCAGGGCACCCAACAATATCAGACTGGGCAATTCCAAGCAGCGCTGAATTTCTGGCAACAGGCACTGCCAATTTATCGCGCCCTCAAAAACCGCCAAGGAGAGGGTTGGGCACTGGGCAATCTGGGAATGGCTCACCAATCTCTGGGCAACTATGCCAAAGCCATTGAATATGCACAGCAACATTTAGCCATCACCCGCGAAATTAAAGACCGCCAAACAGAAGGTTTGGCACTGGCCGATTTGGGACGTGCTTACCAGTCTCTGGGCAATTATGCCAAAACCATTGAATATTCACAGCAAAGTTTAGCCATCGCCCGCGAAATTAAAGATCGCAAAACTGAAGGTTGGGCACTGGGCAATTTGGGACGTGCTTACCTTTATCTGGGCAACTATGCCAAAGCCATTGAGTATTTACAGCAGAGTTTACCCATCACCCGCGAAATTAAAGACCGTCAGAGGGAGGGTGCAGCACTGGGCAATTTGGGAGTTGCTTACCTCAAGCTGGGCGACCATACCAAAGCCATTGAATATACACAGCAACAGTTAGCCATCGCCCGCTCCATTAAAGACCACCACAGTGAAAAGGTGGCACTGGGCAATTTGGGAGAGGCTTACAGCTCTCTGGGCAATTATGCCAAAGCCATTGAGTCTTCACAGCAACATTTAGCTATCGCCCGCTCCATTAAAGACCGCCACAGTGAAAATGTGGCACTAGGCAATTTGGGAGTCGCTTACTTCTCACTGAGGAACTATGCCAAAGCCATCGAGTATTCACAGCAGTGGTTAGCCATCGCCCGCGACCTTAAAGACCGTGAGGGGGAGGGTCGGACACTAGGCATTTTGGGAGTCGCTTATCTCTATCTGGGCAACTATGCCAAAGCCATCGAGTATTCACAGCAGTGGTTAGCCATCGCCCGCGACCTTAAAGACCGTAAGTGGGAGGGTGCGTCACTAGGCATTTTGGGAGACGCTTACCGCTTTCTGAGCAACTATGCCAAAGCCATTGAGTATTCACAGCAACAGTTAGCCATCGCCCGCTCCATTAAAGACCGCCACCAAGAGGGTGTAGCACTGAACAATTTGGGACTGGCTTACCGCTTTCTGGGCAACTCGGCCAAAGCCATCGAGTATTCACAGCAACAGTTAGCCATCGCCCGCTCCATTAAAGACCGCCAAGGGGAGGGTGCGGCACTGGGCAATTTGGGATTCGCTTACATCGATCTGGGCGACTATGCCAAAGCCATTGAGCATGCACAGCAGAGTTTAGCCATCGCCCGCTCCATTAAAGACCGTGATGGGGAGGGTCGGGCACTAGGCTATTTGGGAGCCGCTTACCACTCTCTGGGCGACTATGCCAAAACCATTGAGTATTCACAGCAGTGGTTAGCTATCGCCCGCGAAATTCAAGACCGCTCTGGAGAGGCTGCGTCACTGGGCAATTTGGGAGTCACTTACCTCTATCTGGGCAACCCGGCCAAAGCCATTGACTATTCACAGCAACAGTTAGCCATCGCTCGCGAAATTCAAAGCCGCCGGACGGAGGGTTTGGCGCTCAACAACCTCGGAGTGGCGTTCTTGAGAGCTGGCAACCCAACAGAAGCTGAAAAAATGCTCGTCAATGGGATTCAAGTTTGGGAATCAATGCGTCAAATGCTCGGCTCCAACGATGCGAATAAAGTCTCCATTTTTGAAGGACAAGCTAATACCTATCGGACTTTACAAGAAGTCCGAGTGGCTCAGAATAACCCGATCGCCGCTTTAGAAATTGCCGAACGGGGACGTGCTCGTGCCTTTGTGGATCTCCTGACAGAACGCTTATCTTCAGGTTCTACCAATCCGGTTATCGCCTCTTCTCCGAACCAGGAGCAAATCCGCAAAATCGCCAAAGCACAGAATGCCACTTTGGTGCAGTATTCCATCATCTACGAGGGCTTCCAGAGTCAGGGCAAACAAGTAGGGCGAGAATCCGCGCTCTACATTTGGGTGATTCAACCGACGGGCGAAATCGCGTTTCGCGAAGTAGACCTCAAACCTCTGTGGCAGCAACACAATGCCTCTCTAGCCAGCTTAATTATTGGCAATCAAGAATTCCTCGCCGTCCGCAGTCGCAGCAGTCTGGGTTCCACCCAACCCCAACCCGACTTACCGACACTGCATCAACTGCTGATCGATCCAATTCAAACGCTTCTGCCCAAAGACCCCAACGCCCATGTAATTTTCATTCCCCAAGGTTCCCTGTTCCAGGTACCCTTTCCCGCCCTCCAAGATGCCACCGGCACTTACTTAATCGAAAAACACACGATTCTCACCGCCCCTTCGATTCAAGTATTGGATTTGACTCGACAACAACGACAGAAGTTAGGCAATCAGCCAGCCAACGGTCGCGGAAATGCTCTGGTGCTCGGTAATCCCACGATGCCACAGGTATCTTTGTCTCCCGGAGAACCCAAACAGCAATTGTCTCCTCTACCTGGGGCCGAAGCTGAAGCTAGAGCGATCGCGCCTCTGCTCAATACTCAAGCGATCTTAGGCGCACAAGGGACAAAAGCCCAGATCGTCCAAAAAATGCCTCAAGCATCGATTATTCACTTAGCAACGCATGGATTGCTGGATGATGTGCGCGGATTGGGAAGTGCGATCGCTATGGCTCCTTCTGGTAGCGATGACGGCTTATTGACCGCAGAAGAGATTTTCGACATGAAACTGCAAGCAAGCTTAGTCGTTTTGAGTGCCTGCAACACTGGAGAAGGCAGAATTACCGGGGATGGGGTGATTGGCTTGTCGCGCGCTTTGATTTCGGCCGGAGTGCCGAGTGTGATTGTTTCTTTATGGGCGGTTCCTGATGCGCCGACATCGGAATTGATGCAGTCGTTTTACCAAAACTTGCAAAATAATCCCGACAAAGCACAGGCACTTCGGCAAGCAATGTTAACTACGATGAAAACTCATCCCCAGCCGCGAAATTGGGCGGCATTTACTTTGATTGGGGAGGCAGAGTAAGGACGATCGCGACAAGCAGATTACAGAGTACGATCGGGGATACAAACCCTTATCGCGAAACAGGCGGCTGCAAAATTTCATCCTCTGGAACTATTTTTGCTGACTCCAAAACCTCCTCTAAAACCGGAGAAGGAATCGGCACTTCCTCAACTACCTGATGCTTTTCCAAAGTCAAGCGAGACTGCGACGCACCAGACAATCTTTTCAACAATTTCGGTGTCGGATCGTACAGCAAATAAATAATTCGATCGCCCGCTTGCCAAATCTGAGTTGCCGACACTACTTGCAAGTATCCCTGCCTTTCCAGCAGCAGCGGCGCTAACTCCCCGGCTTTAACTAAAGCTTGTAAGTGAGCAATCTGAAACTGCAATCCCTCTGTTTTTAACTCAGTTTCCCCCAATTTCACTTCGCCGTCGCTCAAATATTCGTTCCAATCCTTCAGCGACAAATCGGAGACAAAAGCTTGATTGATTTTACTCTGATTAGCAGGCGTATTTGCTTGCGGATCTTTGGGGAATATTGCCAAAACCCTTGGGGGTGCAAACTCTTCAGCAGCTCGCTGAGCTAACACTAAGTTTACCTCGCCGTTGTTAGTCATTGCCAAAAAAGTTCCCATCGAATCCAGTCCGGCTTCTTCTAACACGCTGTGATCCAGAGCACTGCTCAAAAACACCCGCAAACCTTCTCGTTCTGCTTGTGCACAAGCTTCCGGGTTCGTGTCGATAATTGCCACCGATTCTCCGCGTTCTTGAAACAAGCGAGCAATTAATCTGCTCAAAGGATTTGACCCCACAATTGCAGCACCGGTTGCCGATTTTGAGGTAATTCCCAAAAGTTGAGCCATCCGTCCGGCTGTTAGTCCCTGGACGAAAACTGTCATAATAATTGTTAGGAAAACTAAGGCTTTAATCGAGTCGCCGCCGTTGATTCCCCGCTGGGTGAGCAAAATTGCAAATAAAGATGCGATCGACGCTGAGACAATTCCCCTCGGCGCTACCCAACAAACAAATAATTTCTGCCGCCAATTCAGTCCGCTGTTCCAAGTACACAGCCAAACGTTGATCGGGCGCACTACCCACATTAAAGCTAAAACTGTAAACAAACTTCCCCAACCGAGGGCGACCACACTAGCGAGGGATAAATCGGCCGCCAGCAGCACGAACAGCATGGAAATAGCCAGGACTGTGAGTTGCCCTTTAAACCTCCTCAGCAG
This sequence comes from Microcoleus sp. AT8-B5, assembly GCF_036705565.1. Lineage (NCBI taxonomy): Bacteria > Bacillati > Cyanobacteriota > Cyanophyceae > Oscillatoriales > Microcoleaceae > Microcoleus > Microcoleus sp. AT8-B5. Next base: position 73,145 of record NZ_JAUBUY010000005.1, on the reverse strand, counting down.
CCTTTCTTCTGGCACAGCAGCGGCTCTGAGGACGATGCCGGATACCACTGTTGCCATCAGTCCCGATTCGCTGCGGATTTCTTCTGCTAAGCCGAAAAATCCCCACAAACCAGCTAATACTACTAAGTTTTTGAGGTCTTCTGAGAGAAATTGCGATCGCTTGAGAATGAATCCCAGCAGCCAACCTCCCGCAACTCCGACGAGTGCGCCAACGAAGAGTCGCACGATTAAATCTCGGAACAAAACCAGCAAATCAGCATTGCCGTTTAAAATAATATTCAGCACCAATACTGCCAGAATTGCCCCGACAGGATCGATTAAAACGCCTTCTGCTTCTAGCAAGGCGGCAACTTTTTTGTCAACGGATACTTGTTTGAGCAAAGGGCCGATTACTGTCGGGCCTGTGACGACTACTAGAGAAGCATACAAAAATGCGATCGGCCAGGGAAATTCTCCCAACCAGTGTGCGGCCATTCCGCCGCCTATGAGCGTAATTAAAGTGCCTACGGTAACTAAATTGCGGATGCTGCCGGAAAGTTTGCCTAAATCTCGCAATTCCAAATTCAAGCCGCCTTCAAACAGAATTAAAGCTACGCAAAGGGATACCATAACTTCCAAACCGCTTCCCAGCAGATTCGGGTGCAGCACTCCCAAGCAGTCTGGGCCGGCTAAAATGCCAAACAACAGCAAAAAGACGATCGCCGGAACTTTCAGATAAGCGGCGATAACTTGAGCGCTGATGCCACAGATGACGGTCATGACCATCAACTGGGTGATGTTAAAGGGGATTTCCATAGATATAATTGTTACAGGCTGCCCGCTCAGTTTTAAATGTTCGATCGCGGGTAATTTGAGTGCAGGCGCTATTTTCGGCGCAGCTTACAAACTCGGCACGGCCCTGGATTTTTCCCAATAAGATTAAAAAACCTTGATAGTCGCTATAACTTTATCAGATAATTCTCTTGGCGTCAAAGATGCGAGTAAGCTGTAGCTAAGCTGTTGCGGCATTTAAAGGGTATGTCAAAAAAAATTAAAGTCTTGTGGGGAGTAGGGGCCCTAGCGTCCCGCCCGCCCTGAATATACAATTTAAATGCGCGACAGCTTAAGCCAGAGATTGTCTGTTATGTTCGAGACTCCGATGCCGATGGGGATGCGGGCACAGAGGGAGAGGATTTGACGAATTTTGATGGGGAGTCAATCGATTTTAGATTTTAGATTTTAGATTTTAGAATTGAAGTATTGACCCCACGGATAAATTCGGGGGGCAAGTTTCATCGGATAAGCTGTTGCGGCATTTAAATGGTATGTCAAAAATTTTTAAAGTCTTGTGGGGAGTAGGGGCCCTAGCGTCCCGCCCGCCCTCAATCTACAATTTAAATGCGCGACAGCTTACAGGTTTTTTATTTCACCGGTCCTGAGTCTGCTTTCGGAATAAATCCGGGGGCTTGTATCCTGGATGCTTTCGGTCAATCTCCAATTAAAAAGCTCACATCTCAAATCGATCGCCCCCAGACTCATCTTTAGAGTAGAGTTTCCATCTAAAAAACTCTAAAATCCCAAGATTCATCTGTAGAGTAAATCTAAAATCTATAATCTAATCTATCGTTCCCACACTCATCTTTAGAGTAGAGTTCCCATCTAAAATTTTACATCACAAGATTCATCTTTAGACTCAATCTAAAATCTATAATCGACTCGCATTCTGCCACCTGCGAAAAAACTCCGATAGAATGGCCGGCGAAATTCGCCCTTCCAGCCAATCTAAAGCCTGGTTTTGCTGGGGTGCGGCCCGATAAAATTTGCACGCATCTATCAGCCGAATCGGAGAATTAGTGACAGTTGATTGAGCTCGCCATTTTTGTGCAAACTCGTTAATAATAGCCGGAGAAAGTTGTTTTTGCAGCCAATCTAAAGCTTGGTCTTGTTGTGCTAAACCGCGATAAAATTTTCCCACATCTATCAATCGCAAATTACTATCTTGAGGTAAGGTAGTCGCCCGCCATTTTTGAGCAAATTCCCCTAAAACAGAGGTAGAAACTTGACTTTGCAGCCAAATTAAGGCAGTATCTTGACTAGCCTTAGCTTGATAAGACGAGAATACCTGAGTCAGGCGCACGTCTGAGATGGGAGTGGGAGTCGGAGCAGGAGTCGGCTGCGGGACGGGTGTCGGCGCTGGAGGAGGGACAATTACTTTGGGAGATTTTCGCATCAAAGCGGCCCAGGTTTTGAGGCTGGCAATACCGTCTGGATTGAGACCTTGAGATTTCTGAAATGAGATGAGCGCCGCTGTGGTGGTAGCTCCAAATTTACCGTCCATCGCGCCTTGATAGAAACCTTTAATTCTTAATTCCCTTTGGATGTCTGCAACTTTATAACTTACGGTGCCTTCTCGGACGCTTTCATAAATATTGGTGTCTACATTGCCCGATACGCCCGACACGCTGCCGCTGTCGCTGTATTGCCAAAAAGTCCAAGTTTTCCAGCCGCCGGGAACCCAAGGTTCTTCAGCAGTGGTATAGTGAGCAATCCACAGTGGATAATCGGCAAACCGTTTTGTCCCCAAGTTGTCCCAGAAACCGGGGTACGTGTAGATAATCGGCCGCATCAAGGTGGCTTTTTCGACTGCTTCTAGCCAAATTGCGGCTCGATCGCACAATTGAGTCGCAGTCAAACCGCCTGTAGTTTCGATATCCAAGACTGGTGGCAAATCCCCCGGTTCGAGTTTTACAGTTTTCAAGAACAAATCTATTTGTCCTTGAATGCTGCTTGCAGGTTGAAAAAAGTGGTAAGCACCGCGTTGAATCCCCGCCGCTTTCATCGCCGCCCAATTGCGAGCGAAAGTTTGGGCAACGAACGTTGCACCTTCGGTCGATTTGACAAAACTGAAGGTGATACCATCCCGGGCAACTGCTGGCCAATTGACATTGGGCTGGTAGTCGGAAACATCTATACCGCGAATACTCATATGACGAAGAGTTGAGAAAAGCTGGTTTGCTCTGAAGCAGCGACTCGATTAAGGGTACATTAAAATTGTAATGCTAAGTCGCTAATTGTTTTTTTACAGGGGAGATGGTGCGAATGAACTTCGATCGAATAGAGCCCGGCCCTGGTCAAGAGTCTGTTTGGGATTACCCGCGTCCCCCTCGGCTTGAGGAATCGACCAAACACGTACAGATAATTTTTAATGGAGTGACGATCGCCGACACGCGCCGTCCTCAGCGGGTATTGGAGACAAGCCACCCTCCTGCCTACTATATCTGCCCCGATGACATCAAAATGGAATATTTGCACAAAACTTTACGAGGTTCTTGGTGCGAGTGGAAGGGACAAGCCGGTTATTACACTGTGACGGTAGAGTCGAAAGAAGTAGTAAATGCTGCTTGGTTTTATCCCAATCCTAATCAGGTTTTTGCAGCTATTAAAGATTATGTGGCTTTTTATCCGAGCAAGATGGATGCCTGTTATGTGGACGGGGAATTAGTGCAATCTCAACCAGGGGATTTTTACGGCGGCTGGATTACCAAAGATATTGTCGGCCCGTTTAAGGGAGGGCCGGGAACTTGGGGGTGGTGAGGAAGTTTTGAGTTTTGAGTTTTCAGTTTTGAGTTTTGAGTTTTCAGTTGAGAACAGCGACAGAAACCACGTCTTTTTATTTAAACATCGTTACAGCTTTGACCCAGGTTTAAATAAAAACCAGGTTTCTTGAGTGTGCGATCGCATTGAATGAGTTAAGGAATGGCTCTGAAATATTTTTATTACGACGCAAAAAGCCAACATTAAAAAAATGAATAATAACTCAATAGCTTTCTAATTGAGTGAGAATGAATCAATGTAATGCAATGCAGGCAAGGCAGAAGCTAACGCAGCAGCTTATCCCTTGAAATAAACAGTGTAGTCAAGAATACAGTGACTGTTCATAAATAAATGTTAGTATAAGTTAATATCTGACACTAGCTTTGTTGCTTCTTTATTATTTATTTATTCGGATCTGTGCTGTGTCTGTTGAATTTATTGAGCCGTCCAACTCGCCAGAAAACTCACCCAAAAATTTATCTTTAGAGTCTACTCTTAAGGATCTGGCTCTATTCAATTTTCAGGTTGACTCCTCATATCTAGCCAAAGAAGTAGCCCGGTTTTTTCAATCTCACCCGCTGCTTCCGGGAGTTATCTTAACCGTAAATGGAGAATTTTTAGGGATGATATCGCGTCGGCGATTTATGGAACGCATGAGCCGCCCTTACGGAGTAGATATATTTGCTTGCAGACCGATTATAGCCTTGTATCAAATAGCTCAAACCGATAGTTTGATTTTACCAGGAGTAGCCTTAATTGTCATGGCAGCTCAGCGCTCCGTGCAGCGACCGCCGGAACTGCTTTACGAGCCGATTGTTGTGCAGTTAGAACCTCAAGTTTACCGACTTTTAGACGTGCATCAACTCTGGGTAGCTTTATCCCAAATTCACCAAGAAGCTACTTGGTCTATGAGCGAACTTTATTACAATTTATCAGTCACGCAATCCGAGCTAGAAGCAGCTAATTCTCAATTAAAAGCAGCTAATTCAGAATTGTATCGCCTTGCTAACTTAGATGGCTTAACTCAGATTGCCAACCGCCACTGTTTTAACGAATACTTACAAAAAGAATGGCAAGAATTGGGAGAAGCTGCGGCAGAAATATCTTTGATTTTATGCGATGTTGACTTTTTTAAGAAATACAACGATACGTACGGGCATCAGGCGGGAGATGCTTGTTTGCAACAGGTAGCCAAAACTATTGTTGAGGCTGTACATTACTCAGCAGGCGCAGTTTCCGGGGAGACTCTGGTGGCTCGTTACGGAGGTGAAGAATTTGCGGTAATTTTACCCCGCACTTCGTCTGAAATAGCTGTTTGGATTGCAGAGCGAATTCGAGTTTGCGTCAAAGAACTAGAAATCGAACACCTTAATTCAGCGGTGTGTTCTTTCGTGACGCTGAGTTTGGGGGTAGCGAGCACGTTTCCTCAGCCCGAAACTTCTCAGGAAAACCTACTTGCAGCGGCAGACCGCGCGCTTTATCATGCTAAAGACCTAGGGCGCGATCGAGTGATTTTAGATTTTAGATTTTAGATTTTAGATTGGAAAAAGCGATCCAGGGATTTATCCGTGGGCTGGTTTAATGGTTTCCATCACAGATTGTCTGGCAAATCTCCGATCGACCTCCCGATGCTAGCCAGCAATTTCTCCAAAGCTTTCATCTGCTTGACGGTGAACGTCGGCACATTCTTCCCCAACTCCCAACGGCTGATGGTTTGCGACGAAACGCCAAGCTCTCGCGCCAAATCTTCCTGACTCATCTCCAGTTCTTCCCTGAGCTTCTTTAAGTGCGACTCTTCATCTTCAGGTCGCGGAACGGGCTTTTTCGGCATAACTTTGATCGCACATTTTTTCTATAAGATGCTTAAGCATCTTGACTAAACAATAAATTGATTAGACAATATGTTTAATAGCCAGTCCAGAACCGTGGAAAGTACAAGGACTGGCTCTAATACCCCTTTGGAAAGGAGCATGAATCGATTATGCCTTACAAACAGCGTCTGAATTCCTGGATTATTGTTCGCTTGCTTCCCAATTTACAAAGAAGCGTTGTGGGTCGGTTTCGTAGTTGGTCGGATGCAGACGGTCAGATCCGCATTTTGCGACAGTTGTTGCCGGAAGCTCGCCTAATAGTCGTGTTCGATCCGGGCGATCGCTCGTAAATTAGTTTTGAGTTTGGAAGCGATCGCGCAACAGTACGGCGAATAGCTGGGGAGGTGCGATCGCTCCTTTCCAGCAATCTTTGCGATAAAATGTGGAAAAGTATTTAGCTGTGACGCATTTTTAAGCTATGGATCTCGCTGGTACTCTTGCAGAAATTATTAGTTTGAGCGTTAATGACAGAATTCGCTTAGTACAAGCGATATGGGACAGCATAAGCGCAGATCCCGAACATCTTGAATTAACTGAATCTCAAAGGATAGAGCTATCTCGCCGCCTGCTAGACCACGAAACAAACCCCAATGCGGTTATTTCTTGGCAAGAAGTAAAAGCTAGAACAATGGCGAGGTTGCAACAGTGAGCCTTTCTATTGTCCTGCGTCCGGCTGCACAGGAAGAGTTTGATGAGGCTGTTGATTGGTACGAGCAACAAAGTGCAGGACTTGGAGTAGAGTTTCTCAATCGTATAGAAGAAGCACTCGATCGAATTAGCGTGACCCCAGAAGCCTACCCAACTATTTTCCAAGAAATGAGGCGCATAGTTGTGCGACAGTTTCCCTACTTAATTTTCTACCGTGTTGAACCGGAGCAAATTGTAGTTATCGGGATATTTCACAGCAAGCGAGAGCCGAAAACTTGGCAGTCACGAGTCTAAGAATTTTACGGATAGGAGATATATCGCGGTATGGTGCGTCGCTATGGGATAAATACACAAGGGCGAGAATTTTCAAGGGCGACGCACCCTACGTTAACTCTACTTGAGTTGAGGAACTTTTGGCTTATGGAATTGCAGGAATGGCAAAAATTGAGCGAAGAACAAAAAAATCGCTACTCACAGGAATTAGCAGCACATCTGCCACAGTTAGTAATTTTTAAAGGTTTGCGATTTTACCCTGATGGCGGCCCCGAACTCTCTATTGCCATTTTCGAGTATGGAGGAGCTTTATTTTCTCTGATGCCAGGAGGTGAAGTCCAAATCGGATACGAAGCCTACAACTTTCGCCCGACAGACGAGCAAATCGAATCATTTCAAGATACTGCCCAGGTGTATGAGATCGATCGAGATATATACTCTTACGTCCAAAGCGTCACTACACCTCCTCGAAAGGTGACATTTTCGCCGATGCTTGTAGAAATTAAACCAACAAAAATCGGTCTTGAGGCAATTAGTTCGGAGTCACTTAAAATCCAGAATTTATTAAAAGAGTTTCCAGACAGGCAGAGGATGATATGTAACGATAGATACGGATTCGATCGTGCTGAGGATGGCTCGATTGAGGCTTGGCAAATTACGAGCAAAACGCATGAAGAACTCGCGACTGAATTGGCGACTGAAGGACTGCGCTTGCTAACTTTCGACGAATGGGAGTATGCTTGCGGTGCCGGAAGTACCACTCTATTTCGCTGGGGAGACTTAAATCCTAGCGATTGCTACCCAACTGACAAGGCAGCCGACTGGAAACTCCACTTGCAGCCCAACCTTTTCGGACTCCACATCGCTCAAAATCCTTACGATGGCGAGGTAATTAGCGACAAACATACAGTCCGAGGCGGAGACGGCGGATGCTCCATTTGCGGTGGACTTGGCTCTTTTTTTGGTTGGTTGCCACTAGCAACTGCCTACTGGGAACCCGATGCACTTGAGTGGTTGGATGAAGACATTAGCGGAAACCTCATGCGCCGCATAATTCCATTACCCTAACGCTGATTCTGGCTTTTTCTTCCCTATTCTTCCTTCGTGTCCTTCGCGTCTTCGCGGTTCAATCATACTAATTCTTCCTGCCCAAAAGTAGATATTTGCAACCGATCGTCCCAGTCTACAAAGTCTCGCACCAAGCACGTTCTGCCGTCCAGTGCCGGTCTGAAGATTCATAAATCCTCAACCCATCCAACCTGGCATTTTGCATCATCTCCTCAACTTCATCCAGCGTAAATGCTGCTTGCAGCGAATCGCTGAATAACTGTTTCTGATGCGCGTTGCAATCTCCCGCATAAAGCTTGACTAAATTATCCCTGATTTCCGGTTTTTCCGGCCGCAGCAAATCCCGCAAAAAAATTGCTCCCTGCGGCTTCAACACCCGCTTGACTTCCTGCAAAAACGGCAGCGGATCGGGCAAATGGTGGATAATGCTGTTGGAAATCACCATGTCAAAATAACTGTCTGGATACGGCATGGCCTTAGCATCGATTAATTCGAGACTAATTTGCGATCGCACCCCCGCCTTTTCCACATTTTGGGCCCCAACTTTCAGCATATTTGGCGACAAATCGATGCAAGTCAATTTCCACTCAGGCCGGAGTTGAGAAAGGGCGATCGGAATTCTCGCCGTACCCGTCCCCGCATCCAAAACGTTTCCAAAAACCGGCCCCAAGGCCGCAGCACTCTGAGCAAAAGCAGCATTAACCTCAGTAAAGTCCATCGAATCGTATTCGATCGCCTCTTCCAAGGAATCCATCACTTCCGGTTCCAAAACTCGCTGCATAAAATTTATCTCGTTCTCTGGAATTTCCATATAGGGATTGAGTTTCGCCTGCAAAAGCTCGACTAATTCCGGTTCCATATATTCGTAATTGTCCGGGATTTGCAGGCAAATAACTTTCTTGCCTTCGAGACTTTGCGGAAATTTGCTGCGAAGTCGATCGCCATGCTTCTTCTCCATCACAAATATCAAATCCGCCCAGCCCAGCAAACCCTCAGTTACTCTAATTCTTGCACCTTTTTCCGTTCCAGCCGATCGCACGCTGTAGCCACTAACCTTCTGGTATATCTTCTCGGCAGTCAAACTTCTCCACTTATTCTGACTGCACACAAACAATATCTTGATTTTATCCATTCAGACACAATTATAAAATTCTATGTTTATCGTGGCACGGGCGTCCCGCCTGTGCTTCCGAAGCGGTTAAAAATTTCCTTCTAATTTCCCCCGATCGCACCTTGCATACCACAAATACTGTATTTTGTCAAAAATGGCAAAATCTGCGTTACAATTCTTAAACCATCAAATGCGGATTTTGCATAAATAATTGTACTTATTACATTTGCGAATTCGTTAATTTTACGATTTTAAAAGCTTGCAGCGTCAAAAAGTAAAATTAGTCATAATGCCCCTGGATTATGAAAATCGTACCACAAGCCTCAAAACAAGTAAATAGGTAAAATAATTGAGAATGAAGTCAATAATTTTGGTCGTCTTTAGATTTTCTTAAGATTTCAGCCCTTAAAATAGATCGAACATTTAAAACTAAATCGACTTTTAGATTGTTTTTGCTTATCAAAGTAGCTGGAGTTGCCCCGAAGACCGATCGACCCTCAAGATATAGATACAGATCCTCGATCGCACAATGGCATCCCACCAAACTCGATCGAACTCTGCTAGAATTAGTAAAACGAAGTCGTTATGAGTTTAATTAAATAGCTATGACCGACGAAACCGTAGAAAACCTAGTAATTATCGGCTCAGGCCCAGCAGGCTACACAGCAGCCATCTACGCGGGGAGGGCAAACCTGAAACCCGTAGTCTTTGAAGGCTACCAAATGGGAGGCATCCCCGGCGGTCAACTGATGACCACCACAGAAGTCGAAAACTTTCCCGGCTTTCCCGAAGGCATCACCGGGCCGCAACTGATGGATCGGATGAAAGCTCAAGCAGTGCGCTGGGGTGCCGAATTATACACAGAAGATGTAATTTCGGTGGATTTGACCAAGCGTCCGTTTACAGTGCGATCGGAAGACAGAGAAATCAAAACCCACACGATAGTAATCGCTACAGGCGCGACGGCGAAACGGCTGGGGCTACCTAGCGAACACGTATTTTGGAGTCACGGCATTTCGGCCTGTGCGATTTGCGACGGCGCTACCCCAATTTTTAAAGGAGTAGACTTAGCTGTCATCGGCGCGGGCGACACCGCAGCGGAAGAATCTATTTATTTGACAAAATACGGCTCTCATGTACATATGCTGGTGCGGCGCGATCGAATGCGCGCCAGCAAAGCCATGCAAGACCGAGTGCTGAGCAATCCCAAAATTACCGTGCACTGGAACACCGAAGCAGTGGATATCTTGGGAGAGCCAGGGGGCAAAATGGACGGGGTGAGAATTAGAAATATCGAGACCGGCGCCGAGAGCGATTTGCTGGTGAAAGGATTGTTTTACGCGATCGGTCACACTCCCAACACTCAACTGTTCCAAGGTCAGCTAGAACTCGACGAAGTAGGCTATATCGCCACCAAACACGGTTCGGTAGAAACCAGCGTCGAGGGAGTTTACGCCGTCGGCGACGTGCAAGACCACGAGTTTCGCCAAGCAATCACCGCAGCCGGCAGCGGCTGTATGGGTGCGATGCTGGCAGAACGTTGGCTGTCAGTTAACGGTTTAACGCAGGAATTCCATCAAACTGAGGAATCCGAGCAACCCCTAGCAGCGCCAGAAACTCCAAAAGTACGCAAAACCAGCGAGAACTTTGATATCCAAGAGACGCGCCACGAAGGAGGTTATGCTTTGCGGAAGTTGTTCCACGATAGCGATCGACTGATTGTGGTCAAATATGCCTCTCCGAGTTGTGGGCCTTGCCACAGCCTCAAGCCGATTTTGAGCAAAGTAGTAGATGAGTTCGATGGCAAAATCCACTACGTGGAAATTGACATCGAAGAAGATCCTGAAATTGCTGAAAATGCTGGCGTGATGGGTACGCCGACGATTCAGTATTTCAAAGACAAAGATTTGGTGGCTGAGCTCAAAGGAGTTAAGCCGAAAAGCCAGTACCGCGAGTTAATTGCCAGTAATTTGTAGGAATTCGATCGATTTTAGATTGGAGGTGTGCCAAGAGAGATTTTTCCTAAACTCAACTTGTGTCCCACCTGCCAAAAACCCGGTTTCTCCCCTGCGCGCCAGTCTCGTGCAGGGGAGAAACCGGGTTTTTTTAGCCCCATCGCGCGAAAAAACCCGGTTTGTCGCGAGTGTTTGGCGAATGAGAAAGAGGATTTTTGACCAGGAATTTCAAAGGTGGTACCCGCCACGTGATTTATCCGTGGAATCAATCCCAAATCGAAAATCGAAAATCCTCAAGAAAGAGCATTTATCTCGCGCAAGTCAATCGAAAATCTAAAATCTAAAATCTAAAATCGATTGACTGTTCCGGGTTTTTTCGCCTGAGTGCTACTAAAATCGAAAAGTCTTATATAGGTCGATCGTCATTATGGCTCAAAGCCGCCTCCGACTACCGCGATTTCTCAACAGTGCCTCACCGTCAAGCCTGTCAATGAAAATGATGTGGGCAGGTTTGACAATAACTGCCGTGTTTATATTGGTAGCAACCTTGTCTCCAGCTATGCAAGCTTGGGGATGGCTGCAAAATCCTACCGAGGCTTTGAGTAACCCCATCCACGAACCGCCGTCGGCGAATTATTGGTTTGGTACTAGCCGCAGTGGCTACGATGTGTTTTCGCGCACGCTGTTTGCTTCTCGCGCGGCTTGGCAAGTGGTAATTTTAGCCACTGCTTTGAGTTTGTTTATCGGTGTGCCGCTGGGTTTGGTTAGCGGTTATTTGGGTGGCAAGCTCGATCGAGTGTTGTTATTTTTAATGGATACAATTTATACTTTGCCGGGGCTGCTACTTTCTCTGACGCTAGCATTTGTAGTGGGAAAAGGAGTTTTGAATGCTGCGATCGCCCTGAGCATTTCCTACATCCCTCAATACTACCGCGTCGTCAGGAATCACACCGTCAGCGTCAAAACCGAATTATTTGTCGAAGCCGCGCGAGCAATGGGTGCTGACACTTGGACAGTGCTTTCGCGCTACCTGTTTCTGAATGTGATTCAGAGCGTACCGGTGCTGTTTGCGCTCAACGCGGCCGATGCAATTTTAACATTAGGAGGTTTGGGATTTCTGGGATTAGGACTTCCCGAAGCAACTCCCGAATGGGGACACGACTTGCGTTTAGCTTTAGATGCGCTACCTACTGGTATTTGGTGGACAGCTTTGTTTCCCGGTTTGGCAATGACTTTAATGGTGGTGGGACTATCTTTGGTGGGGGAAGGATTAAACGAGTTTGTTAACCCTCGCCTGCGGAATCAGCAGTAATCTGTCTTGCGGTTAAATTAAGTTGGCAGTCAGGACTTTAGTGCTTATTCACAAATATAAAAAAACTGAAGTCCTGACTACAAACAGGCGCTATAAAGAGATGGTAATCTCGGCCCGATTAATTACTAAATCTTTATCTCAATCAGGTGAATTCTTTTTCGTAAACCTTCGTTCTGTTGTCAATACAGGCACGGAGCTGAAATTTTTATTGATAGCTTCCTCCCCTAAAGGTCAAGCCACATAATTTAAACCACACTAGAGGATAAAGCAAGGCTCTGTGCTTTCTGATGACACGCTGTAAATAATAACAAAATTTTGAGCATCGCACCAACGTCCTACCGTTCCATTTCTTTAAGCGCATCCTGCAGCTTATGCCTTCTCCAACAATAGCAAGCACATCGCTAACTGGGTAAATTTTCCTTCCCTGGCGGAGTTATCATCTGCAGGTAGTTGCATCAACGTCCGCTGGGGATTTTTTTCCGTCTGCTTGAAATTATCAAGACAATTCGGGAATCCTACCTAAAATTGATGGAAGGAGTTTATTGAATCTTCACACTGTCACAATGTATTTAAAGGAATCGTGAAGTTATACTTCCGGGAGATGTCGAATTGTATTGTTTGTGAGACAGTGCGATCGCGTAAGTGCGAACCGAAAGCCAAAAATTTTAGAGAAGTCCACAGCCGAGAGTTGCGCGGCGGGTTAACTCTCAGTAGAATTTATCCGGGTGGTTTTTGCCACGGACGCGACAAACTCGTGTCGAACTGCTTAAATAAGAATGTGACGTTAAGAACTTAATGTGATTTAACGTCAAAATTAAAGCCAATTTCTGAGATTTGAGCTAACTTAACAATGAAAGCCCCTGTTGCACTACTCAACCCGCAACGCTTCATAGGGGGTCAGAGTCGGTCTCTAATCCAGAGTGGCCGGCTTAAAACTAAAGCTACGAGCTTTATTCAATCGCAGATTGCGTATGATTCAATTCAGGGAAACAGGGTAATGATGGGTGTATCTACACGGATGGTATTGGTTCCAATTTGGGCAACTCAAAAATTGTCTGCTAACTGTCTGGCCAACTACGCCGCAGCCGTTCACCCAGATATACGCAGAAAACAGCGCCGTTCGATCGTGCCAAAGTTTTTGCGGGCCGTTCTCAGGATTTAGCAGAGCTGGACATGAGTTAGTATTGTCAAGCTAAGCTGACAGAGTTTTCCTAGTTCTTGACAAACAATGGAAAACAACTTCCATTTTTTGTGAGAAAGGCTACAATCGGGAAGGTCTTGGCAAGATCCGATTCTCCCCTTTTGGTGCTTCAACCCTCTGCTGTTGCATTTGAGGCAGCAGACCGACATCCAAGGTGGCGAAAATTTGCCGTGCAACTGTCATGTCTGACAACCAGAGTGAAAGCAAGGCGAATCAAAAGTTCGATACCTCAAATACAAAAGTTAGAGGGTTCCGTGCGGGAAAACTTGTACGGGTAAAAGCTCGAAGTACCGAGTAAAAAAGCCAGTATTTTTGGAAGTGCGATCGATCGCACTTCATGGTTTGCTTCTGTGGGCAAGGTATCGCAGGTGATGTGGTAACTCGTTCCGAAAGAAAAAGCCGCTAGCTCAATTCAAGGTCGCGATGTTAAAATTTGCGATCGATTGAATGCGCTGCCTGCTTCAAACCAGAACTCGAACCGTGACTCATAAAACAGGTGCAGTTTCGGTAACAGATTCAGCTAGCAAACCGAAAATCCCACTATTTTTTCCTGCGGGAATGTCAATACTGGCTAACTTGTCTAAACTACAAACAGACACTATTCCACTGTTATTTATTCTTTAATTCAGGAGCATGAGGAAGACGGCATGATCCAGGCTAACACCGTACTCGCAACCACAATTACACCGGAAATGGAAACACTCGAGTTGCTTCGGGGCGCCGAAAGCGTTCTACCTGAGAGCGAGTTGGAACTCTTTATCGACGAAGAAGACGATCGAGAAGAATTCTTAGACTCTCAATCTGAGGACGACACTAAAGCTGGCAAAGGCGCCAAAGCCCGCCGTCGGGCACAGGCAAAGAAAAAGCATTATACTGAAGACTCTATTCGTCTTTACCTGCAAGAAATCGGTCGGATTCGACTGCTGCGAGCTGACGAAGAGATTGAACTAGCGCGCAAGATTGCAGATTTGCTGGAATTAGAGCGAGTTCGAGAACAACTGCTCGAAGAGTATAACCGCGAACCCAAAGACAGCGAATGGGCGAATGCTGTAGATATGGCACTTCCTGCATTCCGTCACCGACTTCACGTCGGCCGTCGGGCCAAGGAAAAAATGGTGCAATCAAACCTGCGTTTGGTGGTGTCGATCGCCAAAAAATACATGAATCGCGGTTTGTCTTTCCAAGATTTGATTCAGGAAGGCTCTTTGGGTCTGATCCGGGCCGCTGAAAAATTCGATCACGAAAAAGGCTACAAGTTTTCTACCTACGCAACTTGGTGGATACGTCAGGCTATCACCCGAGCAATTGCCGACCAATCGCGCACTATCCGCCTACCTGTTCACCTTTACGAAACCATTTCGCGGATCAAGAAAACTACTAAACTCCTGTCTCAGGAAATGGGTCGCAAGCCTACGGAAGAAGAAATTGCTACCCGCATGGAAATGACGATCGAGAAGTTGCGGTTCATTGCTAAGTCCGCACAATTGCCAATCTCTCTAGAAACTCCGATCGGCAAAGAGGAAGACTCACGTCTGGGAGACTTTATTGAATCTGACGGGGAAACACCAGAAGATCAAGTCTCCAAAAACCTGCTCAGGGAAGACTTGGAAAGCGTTTTGGATACTCTCAGCCCCCGCGAACGGGATGTACTGCGGCTGCGTTACGGCTTAGATGACGGACGGATGAAGACCTTGGAGGAAATTGGTCAAATCTTTAACGTCACCCGCGAGCGGATTCGCCAAATCGAGGCTAAAGCTTTGCGGAAGTTGCGCCATCCCAACCGGAACAGCATCTTGAAAGAATATATCCGCTAGAGTAATTTGCTAGCATCACCCGAAAGAGTGATTATCACTCTTTTGGGGGGGGGAACCCCCCGACCCGGTTTGAGCTATAGCTGTTAAATTTTGTGCTGCTAACTGCCGGGAGCAATTGCCTATTTGTGGCCCAAATCGCGCTGTCAAAATTTTGGGAGTCCGTAACGGAACTCCCAAGCTTTGCATTGTCAAAAAAGTCTTAACTAGAAAATTACATCACGCCCCAAAAGTGAAGCAGACCTTGACCGGAAACCAATTCGATGATGACAGCGACAGAGAAACCAATCATCGCCAAACGACCGTTCCAATTTTCGGCGCCTTCGGTGAAGCCCCAGTTCCAAGCATTGCGTTTTTGTTCTTGCATAGTGCGAACTCCCTTCGTTAACTTTTGTAAGGCTTATGTAAATAAATATAACATTCCTTGATAAAAATGCAAGCTTGTGATTGGTGATATCGGTCACAACGGTCGATCGACCTTGAGGATTTTGCCTAACTAGGAAAAATAGCCAACTCGGTATCAGGGTCGAACAAGTGAATCTTGTCATGGGCGATAGCCAACCAAAGCTCTTCGCCAACTCGGATCGATCGCTCAGGAGGAACCCGCACTTGCATCCTCACCGCCGGAGCATCCGTCAAACAAACCCCCAAATAAGTTTCGTGTCCCAAAGCCTCTACAATTTCCACTTGTACCGAAAGATTTTTGGTAGCCGGAGGGTTAATGCTCAGATGTTCCGGCCGAATGCCCAAAATCAGCCTTCGCCCGTCATATTGTTGTAGACTTTTTGCCCAAATATCGGGTAAAGTAAAGCGAAATTGCGGGTGAGAAATCAACAGCGGAGCACTAAATTCCACAGACAAAAAATTCATCGGCGGAGAACCGATAAACTCAGCCACAAACAGATTAGCCGGCTTGTTGTAAAGCTCTAGAGGTTGAGCTACTTGCTGAATCTGGCCGACCTTCATAATAGCAATGCGATCGCCCATAGTCATCGCCTCAGTTTGGTCGTGAGTTACATAAATAGTTGTAGTTCCCAACTGTCGCTGCAACTGCACAATTTGCGATCTCGTTTGGGCCCTCAATTTTGCATCCAGATTCGATAGCGGTTCGTCCATCAAAAAAACTTCAGGATTCCTAGCCATCGCCCTACCCAAAGCTACCCGCTGCTTTTGCCCTCCCGAAAGTTGTTTCGGCAAGCGATTTAAAAGAGATTCTATTTGCAATAATTCAGCTACCTCCCGCACTCGTTTCCCTACAGCCTTTTCCCGTTCCGACAAATAGCGCAAACCTGGAGGCAACTTGCGAGTAGCTCCTACCAAAAAATCCTCCCATAAAGCATATATTCGCTCGTTGTTTAAAGTATTAGAAGCTAAATAATTAATAAGCTCTTTTACCTGATTCCTGATTTTTTCTGCCTTCTCCCTGCTTCCTTTTTCTTTTTCTGTCTCTTCTCCCTTCTCTCTGCTCCCTTCTAGCTGCTTCCTTCTAGCTGCTCCCTTTTCCCTTGTTCCTTGTTCCTTCTTCCTTCTATCAGTTACATCCGTTACATCCGTTACAGAATCCGTTGCCGAACTTCCTTCTTCCTTCTCCCTTTCCGAGCGGCGCAATCCAAAGGCGAGATTATCGTAAACTGTTAAGTGAGGATAGAGAGCATAATTTTGAAATACCATAGCGATATCTCGGTCTTTAGGAGGCAAATCGTTAAGGAGTCGATCGCCAACCCAAATATTGCCGGCCGTCAAAACTTCCAAACCGGCGATCGATCGCAGCAAAGTGCTTTTTCCGCAGCCAGAAGGGCCCACCAGCACCATGAACTCCCCGTCTTCGACCGTCAGGTTAATGCGCCGCAAAACGCTGTTAGACGCAGGGCGCTCGGCTAGATGCGAGACACTTTCTGCGACGGTGTTTGCTTCTTTTTCCTGTTCTCCTTGGCGGAGAGGAAAGCTTTTGTAGATATTTTCTAATACAACTTGCGCCATTAAACAATTTTAGATTTTAGATTTTAGATTTTAGATTGGGGAATTGGAGGCAGAGCCTCCGAGTATGTATTCCCAGGCATAGCCTGGGAACAAGGCTTAAGAAGTCCTGCAAGAAGAATAATTCCCCATTACCAATGACCCATGACTAATGACTACTGACTGCTGATAACTTTGATAATTTTTTCACCTGGATTCAGGTCAAAAACTCGATCGCCCGCAGCATCTTTCCCCCAAAAAGCTATAGCATCAATAGTCGATCGCAGCAGGCGGCCAGAATTAGTAAAAAGTTTGACATCCGTACCCGGAACAGCCTGCAGCAAGCCAACTAAAGCATCTTTAGGCTCTGAGAAGCGAAAAGCTTGAGTGCCAATTTCGCCCCGGTTAGTAAGTCTGACAGAACCTGCCGGCATTCGTTTTGCCCAACCCAACTCGGAAAATAGCACCAGACTGTCGTTCGGGTCGAGAGTGATGCAGCCCACCAACTGTTCCTGCTTCCGCAACCTGGTTACTTGAGAACCCTGGGCCGCGCGGCCCATTGGCGGCAGTTGTTCATCATCAATCTCAAACCGGAGGACTCGGCCTCCTGAAGTTGCGATCGCCACTTGCTCGCCGACTTTAGCCAGACTCGCACAGCGCAGCCGATCGTCCTCCTTGAGTTTAACAACAGTAACGCCACGATTAGTCAAATCAGCAAATTCCTGCATCGCCAAGCGCTTAATTTTTCCTTGCTGAGTCAGAGTTACTAAATCCGCCGCCTCCGAATTTTCCGGCAAAATAAAGTGTGCAACTGTGATTTCCGACAAAGCGCGATCGGCACTGTCTTTAGTAGCACTCGGCGACAACAAACTAACGATCGGCCTTCCCCGGTCTTTGGCGCTACTACTAGGAATATCCGCCACTTTCAGCGGGTAAGCTTTGCCGTTAGGAGTTAAGACGACCAAAGTGCGATCGGTTTTCGTCAGATTTGCCGTCACAATAAAATCTTCATTTTTTTCTAAAGCTGAAACCGATTTTTCGCGACTTTTCGAGCGTGGCTTTTCCCCAGCAGGCAAGCGTCGCACGTACTGCTTGTGCGAAAATTCAACAATAGTTTCCTCTGGCTCTAGAACGGGCAATAAGTTCGGCTGAATCGTTGCCGGCGACAACTGCTTCACCCCAGAATTTTTCTTACCAGCAAATTGTGATTCGGCGTTTGCTGCGCGTGCAGTTCCATTGGCGAATTTAGTGCGGCGGGGGTCAGCGTACTTGCGTTTGAGCGATCGAAATTCCTTCTTTAAAGCCTTCAAAAGTTCGCGCCTGTCGCTCAACAACCGCTGCAATTCTTGAATATTAGCCATCAACTCATCAAACTCAGACTGCAAATTTTGCCTTTCCAAACCAGTCAGCCTACGCATCGGCATCGCCAAAATCGCATCAGCTTGACTTTCGCTCAAATTTAGGCGAACTTGGAAAGTTTGCTTAGCAGTAGAGCCGTCAGGAGAATTTCTGAGAATGTCGATCGCTGTATCGAGATTTGTCAAAGCCAACATTAAGCCTTCGACAATGTGACACCGGCGTTCCGCAGCCTGCAACTCGTAATTGTAGCGGCGGGTAAGAGTCACTTCCCGGAAATCCAGAAATTCCTGCAACAATTGTCTCAGCGTCAACTGTCGCGGTTGACCGTTGACAATTGCCAGCAAAATCGCCCCAAAATTTGTTTGCAGGTCAGTTTGTTGGTAAAGGCGAGCGAGAACCGCTTCTGGAGTAAATTCCCGCTTGAGTTCAATCACCACTCGAATCCCTTCGCGATCGCTCTCGTCACGCAAATCAGAAATACCGTCGAGGCGGCCAGCATTAACCAACTCCGCCACCTTTTCAATCCAAGCCGCCTTATTTACCTGAAACGGAAACTCCGTCACCACGATCGCCGTTTTAGTACGCACCTTGCGATTACCAGGCACCTCTTCCACCCCGGCCACACCCCTGACCGCAATGCTGCCTCGACCCTTAGTGTAGGCGTCAACAATGCCCTCTGTAGCGACGATTTCCCCCCCGGTTGGAAAATCCGGGCCTGGAATCAGTTCTATCAACTTCTCATCGGATAGTTCCGGGTTTTCAATCAAAGCAATTAAACCGTCTACCACCTCCCCCAAATTGTGCGGCGGGATATTAGTTGCCATCCCCACAGCAATGCCCGTACAGCCGTTGAGTAACAGAAACGGCAACTGAGCAGGCAGCGCCGTCGGTTCCTGCTGGGAATTGTCAAAATTACCAGTAAAATCAACAGTTGCATCGCCGACTTGGGTTAGCATAGCTTCGTGGGCGATCGGTGCCAGCCTCGTTTCCGTATACCGCATAGCAGCCGCCGGATCATTGTCCACCGAACCGAAATTGCCGTGACCCGCCAGTAAAGGATAGCGGCTCGAAAACTCCTGAACCATGCGTACCAGAGCGTCGTAAACCGATTGGTCGCCGTGGGGGTGATATTTTCCCAAAACATCTCCAACTACCCGGGCACACTTACGGTAAGGTCGGTCTGGCGTCAGACCGAGTTCGTGCATCGCATATAAAATTCGACGGTGAACTGGTTTTAAACCGTCGCGGACATCAGGCAAAGCTCGCCCGACGATCACACTCATGGCATATTCGAGGTACGATTGCTGCATCTCGGCGTGCAGAGGCGTAGAAATTACTTGCCCGGAAAGTAGGTTGAGTTGTTTAGCCATGAGTCCTTGTGTCCGTTAATTCCTGAGTGAAAACAGCCTCTGTCAATAATGCCGAGGTTTCCTGTCTCGATTGAAAAGCCTTTGCCCCAGACGAACCGAAAGTTCGACCAAAGCGGCCAGTTGAAGAATAAAAATAAACTTAACTTGTGAAAGCAGAATCAGAGTCCCGAAGACGGGCAACACTTGCCTCTTACTCTCCACTCTTACCCTAACCTCTATGTTGCCTTCATTTGCGCCTACCTGTCTATTTACCTTCTGCCGTGAGAAGGTTGATTCACAGGAGTACACGGAAGGCCATAAACTCAGAACCTAGTGAGGCTTTAGCTCTTCCTAGGAAAGCGTCAATCGATTGCGCGATTTTAGATTTTAGATTAAAGAATTGAAGCATTGACTTGCGCGAGATAAATTCGGGGGCTCCTTGATCGGATACAGGTTTTTTATTTCTGGACGGATGAATCACGTGGCGGGTATCCTCGATGCTTTCGGTCACGAGGGACTTGAGTCCCCGTCAATCTATGATAGAATTTAATTGCAATTAGGAATAACCATCTACACGAAGAAATATTCTCTTCAGGAGAAACCCCAGATTGAGCTCGTCTCGGTACAGCCGTAGCGTGGATCAAGCAGCAATGGTAGACGATCGAGCTTACCTACCGTATTTTGGAAGCGTGATGGACTCCGAAAGTATTAAAAAAGAAAAGTAAGCAGAATTGGAATATCTCTGGGACTGGTACTTGTTCCGATCGTGTAGAGGCGACTGGACTGTCAGTAACCCCGGTCTAAAGACACGGGGCTTGCAAGAGAAATCTGGCAAGCCGTACTGACCAGACTAAGGCTTAATTGCCTACGTTTTGAGAGTCACGACACCCTGTGGATGCGTAGCTAGTCCCCTGCTCTGTCCGAAGCAATTAAACAGTTCTAAGGTAACAGGAACAGTGTTGCAGGTCTAACAAGCTCTCGAAACATTGTCGAAGCTAACATTACCCCATTCATGGGAGGTACAACCCGTGCAAAATACTATGCGTACAGGATTGGAAGATTGGAAGCGGTAATTGTCCCGTTGAAAGTGCAATACAAAAGTACACTCCCGTTAACCAATCCCAAGGCGGTAGTAAATCAAAAATATAAAGCCGTGCTAGAAGCACGGGGTTTCTACCCATTTTTTCTGATGAGTGAACTCCCATTTTTGGGCTTATTCAACCATAGAGCGTGGTCGTGACTCGCTGAGAGTGTCAAAAATGCCATATTAATATAATTCATCAGTCAAAAGCTCTCCTGGCGCTATCTCCTAGTCTGACATCCACTAGATGAACGGAAGCGTCGATATTTTCAGCCGTTTTGAGGGGTTAAAACTGAGAATTAAAAATCTCCAACAATCCCCGCTAGATTCGCTACTTTGAATGCGGTGGCGACGGGAGTATGTGAATAAACATGGCTTGATTCTAATCAGGAAGAAGGAAAATAATTATCACACATTCCCGAATCTAATACCAGTTCAAAAAATAGTGAAACTGTATATCCGTGATCCAAACTGATATCCAGTCAATCAGTTCCCATCTAAAATCTAAAATCTAAAATCTAAAATCTAAAATCTAAAATCTAAAATCTAAAATCTAAAATCTAAAATCTAAAATGGTAGAAGCTGGAGGCTTGACCGAAAGAGAGGGTACTATAAGTGCAGGACTCACGGGTAGTCACAAACCGGGTTTTTTCATAGCAATAGTTCGTTATAGCCCGCCAAAACTAGCAAAAACCTGGTTGCGAGGCGTCGTCCATGCGTCCAGGATTGTACTAGAAACCTGCTACCTGAGAATCTTGAGACTGTCACCAGTAGCAGGTCTAGTTATAAAAAAGAACTAAACTGTCTGTGTATAGTAGTCTAAATGATGGTACTGGATGCTTCTAGGCATCTGTAAACCCTCTGACAGCTAGTGGCTCAAGGATATACATACGGGTTTTGCAGGGTTCCCGGCTGATGGCGCTAAAAACTCTGCATTTTTGACGGGGAATGTAGTCCCCGTGTCGTGTTCCTCTTTGGACTAAAGTCACAAAGTTTCTATACTTCCCATATTTATTTATGAAAACCGTTCTGATTGTAGAGGACGATTTGGTTAATGCTCGGGTTTTTTCCAAAATTCTGACTAAGCGGGGGGGCTTAGCCGTGAAACACACGGAAAATGTTGAAGAGGTGATGCAGATTGCTGCCAACGGCGAAGCTGATTTGATTTTAATGGATGTGTCTCTTTCCCGCAGCGTGTACCAGGGCAAATCTGTTGACGGCATTAAGATTACTCAACTGCTCAAAGCTGACCCGCAAACAGCCTCGCTGCCGATTATTTTGGTGACTGCTCACGCGATGGCTGGTGATAAAGAAACATTTCTAGATCAAAGCGGTGCCGACGGTTACATCTCTAAGCCTGTGGTAGACCATCAAGAGTTTGTGAATCAAATCAAGGCTTTGCTACCTGATTGAGTGAACCATACATGAAAAAGGAATAAGAAGGAAAAAGGAAAAAGGAAGAAGGAAGAAAGAATTGTTTGTTTAAACCAACAAACAATTAAAACTCTCTTATTTACAAAGTTTGTTTAAACTCTGAATCTTTCTTCTTCCTTCTTCCTTTGGATGTCTCATCGCACAATGCTATGAGTTCGGACTGTTAATTAGTGAGGATAATTTGAGATTTTTCAAGTCATGAAATCGAAGTGTGCGGCGCCCGTGGAACCAAATTATCCTCAGCGATCGCAACACCATTCACTCACTTCATGCAGCCTCAAAACTGCGATTAATCCTCATCCTCATCAAAATCAAAACCAATATCATCCTCATCATCAACATCCGAGCCCAAAGCATCATCCTCAGTCTCAGCGACAAAATCGTCCTCATCAACCTCAACTTCCTCAAAATCCTCATCAGGCTCAAGATCGGACGGACGCCCAATCTCATAACCGCTCTCGATCGTATAAGCACGACGCGCAGTGCGATCGTCAAGCACCACATCCTCCTGCAAATCGTGGATATCGTCATCAAAAACAGCACCATCAAAACCCGCATCCTGCACCCCAGCATCCTCATAGGCATTGAACCCAGTACCCGCAGGAATCAGGCGGCCGATAATCACATTTTCCTTCAGGCCCCGCAGCCAGTCGGATTTACCCTCGATCGCAGCCTCAGTCAACACCCGCGTAGTCTCCTGGAACGAAGCAGCGGAAATAAAGCTATCAGTATTCAGCGAAGCCTTAGTAATCCCCAGCAACACCGGAGTATAATCCGCCGGTGCTCCACCAGTAATTGACATCGCCTCATTCACCTGCTCAACCTGCCGCAACTCCACCAACTCGCCGGGGAGCATGGTAGTATCGCCACCATCCTCCATCCTGACTTTGTTGGTCATCTGGCGGACGATTACCTCAATGTGCTTGTCGGAAATATCCACGCCCTGAGACTGATAAACCGACTGCACCTCATTCACCAAAAACGTCTGCACCTGTTGGAAACTCTCCAAAGCCGCCTCAAAAGTAGACTGCCGCTCCTTAAGCACGTGGAAGAACACCTCCAGAATTTCGTGGGGGTTAGCAGGCCCATCGGTCAAAGCTTCGGCGACGCCTACGCGCTGTCCGTCGGAAACGATCGGGTTTTGACCGGGCAACAAAGGATACTCCTCAATCCGGCCATCATCCTCAATCACCGCAAGTTCCACAACGTCGTCATCCGTAACCACGCGAGCCGTCCCCGGCCGCTTGGCTAAAATACAGGCTTCCTTGGGCTTCCGTCCTTCCAGAAGTTCCTCAATCCGTGGCAAACCTTGGATGATATCCCCAGTCTTTGCCCGCTCAAACACCAGAATCACCAAGTTGTCACCCCGCTGCACCAAGTCGCCGTCGTCTACGTGCAGCACGGCACCGGCGGAAACTCGGTAAGGACGAGCTATTCTGAGCAAGAGTTTGGCCGGTTCTGTCTCTGAGGCAGGGACAACCTTCACAACTTGGCCGGATTCTTCGAGAACGACGCCTGGAGCTATTTCGGTACCAGCTACCAGCAGTTGACCCGGACTTACATCCGGCGTGCTGGCGACAGAGATGGAAATAGAATCCGCATCTCGCATCACCAACAGTCGGCGCACTGGTTCGCCCTGGCCCTCACGGATGCCCCGCACGATACCCGCTTCTTTGCAGAGAATCTCTGTGCGGGCGACTACTGCCCCGGGCGCGATCGACTGCCCATCCTCCACCAACAGCCGCGTGTGAGTGCTGCCCTGAGTCGGATCAGCAGACACATCCCGCCGAATTACTAGCGATTCCAAAATGACTAGCTGCAAGCGGAAAGTCTTGGAAACTCGATCGCCCCCATCAGCCACAGCCATGGCCAACTCTTGCGACGCACTAACGTCTTCAGGCGAACCCCAAGCCGGGCCCGAACCGTCGGCTCCAAAAGCCATAGCATCGTCCTCATCCGGCAGCAGCTCGATATCCGCCGCCAGTTGCGGAGCTCCCGAACCAATTTCCAAAATAAGCTGAGTCCGCAGCAGTTCCAATCCCTCGACAGATTTGACGCGCTCCCCATCCTTATAAGGGAGTCGCTGCACTGCTTTCAAAGAGATCGACTCATTCAGCGCCGTCTGAGAAGGCACTGGTGGCTTATCCGGCACCGGGAACTCCACCACCGGCCGCAGCAGCAAAGCCGGGCCTTCGGGAGTTTCGATATACTCGGCATAGCCCAACTCTTCGGCAATCAAGCCTGGGGAAATCTCTTGACCGGCGTTGACGATTTGACCTTCCCCGAAAGTTAGCGGCGGGCGGTCAACTACATGGAGCGTCCCCGGCTTGATCACAATTTCCCGGAGGATGTCATTTTTCTGAGTGATTTCCACTGCCCCGCTGGTTTGGCAGAAAATATCCTTAACGACTTCTGTACCGGCCTCTACGTACTGGCCATCTTCCACCAGCAGTAGAGAAATATCCTTATTGACCTCGTGGCACTCTTCCGGTATCCAGAGCAGAGTCCCCCCCTTCACGACTTCGTAGCCAAGTTTAGCTTTGCCGCGCTTGTGGACTTCGACTCCGCCGTACTTGACGATGCCTCCTGTAGCTGTGCGGTAGCTGTCGTCGAGCAGTTCGGCGACGACTTCTCCGTTGATGACTTTGCTCCCAGGAGCCGTCTTCAGGGAAAACCGCTGCTTAGAAGATGTTTCGATCGTGTAGTGGTCGCGGCCGCCTGCACTTTCGGCCCGCACGACTGCTTGGTCGAGCAGGACTTGGGCGGTGATAATTTCGATTTCTCTGGGGTCAGCGATGCGGACTACGCCACCGTGTTCGGAGACGAGTTTAGTTTCGGCAATCACGCTTTCTGCTGGAATGCGATCGCCATTTTTCACTGCTGGTTCGGCGCCGGGGGGTAAGTTGTAGACTTCTCCTGAGAGAATCCAAATCAGCCCGCCTTTGCTGGCTGTGCGGGTTGTGTTCCCTTGGCGGTCGGTTTTTTCTTCTGGCACCAAATCAGCAAATTTGGCTTCTCCGGCTAAGTCGGAAGCTACGTCTGTAGTCACTTTTTCCGTAGTTTTGCGGGCGGCGCGACCGACGATCGGCACTTCTGCCAAAACTTGACCGGGAATGGCGCGCTGTCCGTCTTTGACCATCAGAGTAGAACCCTGGACGATCGCCAATTCGATTTTCAGTTTTTGATTTTTGGCACCGGATTTTCCTTCTTCAAATCCGTCGCCTTCAAATACGAGTTTGCCGTTGTTTTCGGCTACCAGTGCTTCTTCGCCGTGTCTGGTGCGGAAGGAGCGAGTACGCAGGTTCTTGAATTTCACTACGCCGCTTGTAGGGGCGCGTTCTTGTTTGGCGACTTCTCCGGTGAATACGCCGCCGGTGTGGAAGGTACGCATGGTGAGCTGGGTTCCCGGTTCGCCGATCGACTGAGCCGCAATAATCCCGATCGCTTCTCCCATGTCCACCATTTTCAAGTGGGCTAGACTCCAGCCATAGCAGTGCTGACAAACCGATCTGGTTGATTCACAAGTCAGGGGCGATCGTAAATACACTTCTGCCACCCCAGCTTTACCAATTTCTGTGGCCAACTCATCGGTAATTGGCTGATTTCGGACGGCTTTTTCGCTGCCGTAAGTCACGATTTCCCCCGTTTTGGGGTGCACCGCATCCCTCGCCAACACGCGCCCTAGCAGCCTGTCCTTGAGGGGAATCAGCACTGTTGCTCCGTCCGTCATCGGCCGGACTCGAATTCCCCGCTGGGTGCCGCAGTCTACTTCGCGCACAATTACATCCTGGGACACATCCACCAAACGGCGAGTAAGATAGCCAGAGTCTGCTGTCCGCAAGGCTGTATCTACCAAGCCTTTGCGCGCGCCGTAGGAAGAAATAATGTATTCGGTGACGGTGAGTCCTTCGCGGAAGTTGGTTTTAATTGGCAAGTCAATAATTTCCCCCTGCGGGTCTGCCATCAATCCGCGCATTCCGACTAGCTGCCGCACTTGAGAAATGTTTCCCCGCGCCCCGGAGAAGGCCATCATGTAGACGGAGTTTAGGGGGTCTGTGGCTCGGAAGTTTTTGACTACTTCGTCTTTGAGGTCTTCTGAGGTGCTGTTCCAGGTGTCGATTACTTTTTGGAACCGTTCTACTTCGGTGATTTCGCCTCTGGTGTATTTTTGTTCGGTGATGCGGATTTCTTCTTCGGCTGCATCTAGGAGCGATCGTTTCGACGGTGGCACCTGCAAGTCATCTACGCTAATCGAAACTCCGGCCCGTGTCGCAAAGCGGAAACCCAAGTCTTTGAGTTTATCTGCCATTTGCGCTGTACGGGCCGTTCCGTAGTGCATGAAAGACCAAGAGATTAATTTTTTGAGCTGACCTTTGTCAACAACTCGATTGCGAAAAACAATTTCCTTATTTTCTGTCATTTTTCTGAGTAGTAGTAGTAGTAGTAGTAGTAATTGGTAATTGGAGTATTGACGCAGGAGGCTCTCTTGCTGCGAGGCAGAGGGCAGTAGTAAGTAGGTTGGGTTGAGGAACGAAACCCAACATTTCACCCACCCAACATTTCACCCACCCAACATTAACCCAACCGTATTGATTAGTAATTAGTAAGCAGTAATGGGTAAATTTCCTAACTTAAATCACCATTATTTATTAGCGATTACTTATTAGTAATTACCCACCACCCCTTACCCATTACCTCCTAATTATTTATCACCGACTCAATAGTTTGGTGATAAATAATCCGGCCCGGAGTAGTGCGAATGAACTGATTGAGCACCTTGCCGTCTCCGTCTTCCCGAACTCGGCGGAACTTGTATTCTTTCGTCACGATACCGTCGGTAGAGCGTTCTACCTTCAGTGGTTCTCCTTCAGGTTCTATGTTTTCGATAGCGCCTTGAAACCTCACCCACACATAGGAGTGCAAGTCAACGACTCCTTGTTCGTAAGCTACAACCGCGTCGGTAAGGTTGGAGAAATAGTGACCGGCTCCTTTTTGAGCGTCAGGATTTTCGGCTGTTAAGTAATAGCAACCGAGCACCATATCTTGAGAAGGAGTAACGATCGGTCTTCCGGTTGCCGGCGACATGATGTTGTTAGAAGCCAGCATCAGCAAGCGCGCTTCCGCCTGAGATTCCAAAGACAAAGGCACGTGCACGGCCATTTGGTCGCCGTCAAAGTCAGCGTTAAAAGCCGGACAGACTAGCGGGTGAAGCTGAATTGCCCTCCCGTCCACCAAAATCGGCTCAAAGGCTTGAATCCCCAAACGGTGGAGGGTCGGCGCCCGGTTTAGCATGACCGGGTGTCCTTCAATCACCTCCTGAAGCACGTCCCAAACGCTGGGATCGTTGCGCTGGATCAGTTTTTTGGCAGCTTTGATGTTGTTGACCAATCC
Source organism: Microcoleus sp. AT8-B5 (assembly GCF_036705565.1). Lineage (NCBI taxonomy): Bacteria > Bacillati > Cyanobacteriota > Cyanophyceae > Oscillatoriales > Microcoleaceae > Microcoleus > Microcoleus sp. AT8-B5. The sequence continues at coordinate 45,752 of NZ_JAUBUY010000005.1, read as the reverse complement.
TTGGCGGATCAAGCGGTGGATGACGAAAGGCTGGAAAAGTTCGATCGCCATTTCCCTCGGCAAACCGCACTGATGAATCTTCAGTTTCGGCCCCACCACAATCACCGAACGCCCGGAGTAATCAACTCGTTTCCCGAGCAAGTTTTGCCGGAAGCGCCCTTGTTTCCCTTCAATGATGTCCGACAGCGACTTCAGCGGGCGGTTGTTTGCGCCCACCACAGTCCGGCCCCGGCGACCGTTGTCAATCAGCGCATCCACAGCTTCTTGTAGCATCCGCTTTTCGTTGCGGATGATAATCTCGGGCGCCAGAATTTCTTGCAGTCTCGCCAAGCGGTTATTGCGGTTGATGACTCTCCGATAAAGGTCGTTGAGGTCACTCGTTGCAAAACGCCCGCCGTCTAACTGCACCATCGGCCGCAAGTCCGGGGGAATCACCGGAATCACATTGAGCACCATCCAATCGGGTTGAGAACCCGTAGCGATGAAGTTGTCAATCACTCGCAAGCGTTTAATTAACTTCGCCCGTTTTTGACCTTTAGCATTAGCAATATCTTCCCGCAACTTTTCCGCTTCACTTTCTAGCGGAATATTTTGCAGCAAAACTTGCAAAGCTTCAGCACCAATCCCTACTTCTACACCTGTGAGTGTGGAATCTTCGCTGTAAAGTTCGTCTTCTATTTCCAGCCAAGCATCTTCTGTAAGCAATTGCTTGTATTGCAGCTTCTCTGCATTACCTGCATTGAGGACAACGTAGGCATTGAAATACACGATTTGTTCGACATCTCGCAGCGGCATATCTAACAGAATTGCCATGTAACTCGGGATGCCTTTGAGATACCAAACGTGAGCGACTGGAGCTGCTAATTTGATAAAGCCCATGCGATGGCGGCGGACGCGAGATTCAGTGACTTCAACACCGCATCTTTCGCAAACAATGCCTCTATGGCGAACTCGTTTGTACTTCCCACAATGACATTCCCAATCTTTGGCAGGCCCAAAAATGCGCTCGCAAAACAAGCCATCCATTTCAGGTTTTAATGTCCTATAATTAATTGTTTCGGGTTTTGTCACCTCGCCGGTTATCTGACCGTTGGGTAAAGTTCTCTCTCCCCACTGTCGAATTCTTTCTGGTGAAGCTAACCCTATCTTGACGTAATCAAAGCGTTGTTCTATCTTAGCCATTTTGACTCCAATTGATGATTTACAGTCGATTATTTGTGGTAATTTATCTTTTTTGTTTGCTTGTTTTGCGGCTTAAATCAATTTTATTCTCCTCTATATGTGACATTCCTTTTGATATCAGAAATGACATTTCTGGACACCTCAAATTCCTGAGCAATTTTAGCAATGGATTCTCCGGCTTAAATTCGTTCTCTGATTTCAAGAGCTTGAGCAAAAGTAAATTTGCGATCGAGATGTCCACCCATGCGAGGAAGTGGAACCTGTTGACCTGCTTCCTTCCAAGTGACGTGATATTTAATATCGTGTATGGTTTTGCGGCCGACACTGTATTCCTGTGCTACATCCTTCATCCTCTCTCCTGCTGCTAGCTTTTGTCGAATTTCTCGCACCTTTTCCCAATCTAATTTGGCATTGGAAAGAGGATGACTTTTGCCTTGAGTGCGTCCTTTCTTAGAAGCATCTAACAAATTTTGAGTGCGAGTACCAGCCCAAAGGTGTTCTGGATTGATGCAACTGGGATTGTCGCAGGTATGACAAGCATCCATCGAAGTCGGAAGTTCATATCCTAATTTCTCGGCTAAAACAGCACGGGTAACTGATTTTAATTTCCCATTTTTCCAGTATCTGCCATAACCTTGACCATCCTTTCCACCTGAGAAAATGATGCAGCCGCTGTCTTGAATTTCTCCTAAAAAATTGGGTGAAACTGTAGTGAAGTTATCGGGAATATTTGTCTGAAGTATCTTAATAATAGTTTCATGTTGTACTCCATACTCTTTTGCTAGGTGGTTCTTGATGGTTCCAGATAAATATTTAGTCTGAATTTCCCGGAGTTGTGCGATCGACAATATGCCAATACCGGGAATACTTTTGCGTCTGGGAGTTTTGCGATCGCGCCCCATCATCTGCCCGGTATTTTCAGCCGCAGTTCCCGCTACGAGATGTGCTGGGTTGATGCAGCTTCGATTGTCGCAGGTGTGGCAAGCAAAATAACCGGAACCAAGGAATCCTGCTATTTTTGATTCGAGGACTAATCGGTGGACTAATACCGTTTTGCCATCGAGCCACTTGCGCCCGTAACCGTTGCCAAACTTGCTCCCTTGCCAGTTAATACAGCCTGTCGCCCGGTCAAATTCTCCTTCTATTCCTGGGACAACTGTTACAATAGTCATGTCAGCGTCTCTCCTCTTAAGAGCGTTGATTCGCCTCACCAGTGTTCGTACCACTGCTGAGGCATTTTAATTGGGACTTCTCGATTTTAGATGTGAGATGTAAGATTGAATGCTGTCAAACAATTCTTCAATCTAAAATCTAAAATCTAAAATCTAAAATCCCTAATCCTCGTCAAGTTCGTCACGAGAAAGCGATTCGTAAGTAGGCCGGGAGGGCGATCGCTTGCCCCCAGCATCTGCCATCAAATCCACCTCAACGTGCTCGCTGCCCTCGTCGGACGTATTCACCTTGTGCACAGCAATATCCAAGCACAAAGACTGCAACTCCCGCATCAGCACCTTGAAAGATTCCGGCGTACCGGGGCGCGGGATAGCTTTGCCTTTGACGATCGCATTCAGCGCTTCATTCCGCCCCTGCATATCGTCCGACTTGACAGTCAGCAACTCTTGCAAAGTATAAGCGGCGCCGAACGCTTCCAGAGCCCAGACTTCCATTTCTCCGAACCGCTGACCCCCCTGCTGCGCTTTGCCGCCCAAAGGCTGCTGCGTTACCAGCGAGTAAGGGCCTGTGCTACGGGCGTGGATCTTATCGTCTACCAAGTGAACCAGCTTCAGCATATAAGCGATGCCGACTGTGATCGGGCGATCGAACGGTTCCCCAGTTCTGCCATCGTAGACAATAGTCTTGCCGGGGTGCTTTTCATTAAACACCCAAGGCTTACCGGTTTTTTCCCGTGCCTCCTGTAGCTTACCGTGTACGGTTTCCCGCGACTTTTCAGCCCCGTGCATTTCATCAAAAGGCACCATCTTGAACCGCATCGACAGATTTTCGCCCGCCCATCCCAGCAAGCACTCAAAAATCTGACCTACGTTCATCCGCGACGGTACGCCCAAGGGATTGAGCACTATGTCAACCGGAGTCCCGTCGGGCAAATAAGGCATATCCTCCATCGGCAGAATCCGGGACACAATACCCTTATTTCCGTGGCGGCCGGCCATTTTGTCGCCGACTTGAATCTTCCGCTTTTGAGCTACGTAGACGCGGACGACCATGTTGGCGCCAGGGGGCAGTTCGTCGCCCTGTTCGCGGGTAAACACCCGCACATCCACCACGCGGCCTTTTTCGCCGTTAGGGACGCGGAGGGAATTGTCGCGCACGTCGCGGGCTTTTTCGCCGAAGATTGCCCTCAGCAGTTTTTCTTCCGGCGGTTGGTCGGATTCGCCTTTGGGGGTGACTTTGCCGACTAGGATGTCGCTGGCTTCTACCCAGGCACCTTTGCGGATAATTCCTTGTTCGTCTAGCTGGCGCAGCGCGTCTTCGCCGACGTTAGGAATTTCGCGGGTGATTTCTTCTGGGCCGAGTTTAGTTTGACGGGCTTCGATTTCGTATTTTTCAATGTGGATCGAAGTGTACACATCTTCGTACACTAAACGCTCGCTGATTAGCATCGCGTCTTCGTAGTTGTAGCCTTCCCAAGGCATATAAGCTACGAGGATGTTGTGACCCAGAGCGAGTTCTGCCCCTTCGGTGGAGGAACCGTCGGCGAGCACTTGACCTGCTACGACGCGATCGCCCTCATAAATCAGCGGACGCTGGTTTAAACAAGTATCCTGGTTAGAACGCTGATATTTTTGCAGTTCGTGTTCGATGCAGCCAGCATACTTTTGCTTCCAAACCGAGGGCTGTTTGACTTTGAGATCGTCGTATTCCTTAATCAGGAAATGTTCTTCGCTGGAATTCGATTCGGCATCTACAGCCAGGGGTTTGACAATAATCCGGGTAGCGTCGATGTAAATCACCTCGCCGTCGATCCGGGAAACCACAACCATCCCGGAATCTCGCGCCGCCTGAGCTTCCAAGCCCGTACCGACGAGGGGCCGTTCTGGTTTCAGTAGCGGCACAGCTTGCCGCTGCATATTCGAACCCATCAGAGCTCGGTTGGCGTCGTCGTGTTCCAAGAACGGAATCAGCGATGTCGCGACGGAGACGATTTGCACGGGCGAAATCGCCATGTAGTCCACCTGCATGGGAGTGGTGGTAGTAAACTCTTGGCGGTAGCGGACGGCTACGGTTTCGCCCAAGAGGTTGTTGTTTTCGTCGAGGCTGATGTCTCCGGGGGCGACGCGCAAATCGTCTTCTTCGTCGGCTGTCATGTAAACAGGGGCTTTGTCGCGCAGCACCCGTCCTTTTTCTACTGGATAAAAAGGAGTTTCGATGAAGCCGTAGGGGTTGACGCGGGCGTGGGTTGCTAAGGAACCGATCAGACCGGCGTTGGGGCCTTCTGGTGTTTCGATCGGGCAAATCCGGCCGTAGTGGGACGGGTGAATGTCCCGTACTGCAAACCCGGCGCGTTCGCGAGTCAAACCTCCAGGGCCCAAGGCGGAAAGCCGACGTTTGTGAGTCAGTTCTGCCAGAGGGTTGGTTTGATCCATGAACTGGGATAGCTGGGAGGAACCGAAGAATTCCTTGATTGCTGCTACCAGCGGTTTGGGGTTGACCAGAGAGGCGGGGCTGAGGGAGTCGGCATCCGAGACGGTCATTCTTTCGCGGATGATCCGTTCTAAGCGGTTGAGGCCGACTCGGACTTGGTTTTGCAGCAGTTCTCCGACACTGCGGACGCGACGGTTGCCTAAGTGGTCGATGTCGTCGGTGGAACCGATGTCGAATTCGAGGTTAATTAAGTAGTCGATCGCTGTCAAAATATCTTGGGATGTCAGCACCCGCGTGGTATCGGGGACTGTCAAGCGCAATTTTTTGTTGAGTTTGTAACGGCCGACTCGGCCCAAATCGTAGCGTTTGGGGTCGAAAAAGCGCGAGTTGAGGAGCTGTTCGCCGCCCGCTACGGTGGGGGGTTCACCGGGACGGAGTTTGCGGTAGAGCTCCATCAAAGCTTCTTCTTCGCCGAATTGTCCTTCTTTCTCGATCGTCTTTTGGAAGTATTCCGGGTGCCGCAGGGAGTCGTAGATTTCGCCGTCTGTAAGTCCGAGGGCTTTGAGCAGCACCTGAGCCGATAGTTTGCGGGTTTTGTCGATTCTGACCCAGACTAAATCGTTTTTGTCTGTCTCGAACTTGAGCCACGCGCCCCGGTTAGGGATGAGCGAGGCGTTATAGGAACGCCGACCGTTTTTGTCGGTTTCCGATTTGTAGTACACGCCGGGGGAACGCACGATTTGGTTGACAATCACCCGTTCCGCGCCGTTGATGATGAATGTGCCGCGCTCGGTCATCAAGGGTAAATCGCCGATGAAGACTTCTTGTTCTTTGATTTCCCCTGTTTCTTTGTTAATCAGGCGGGTGGGGACGTACATTTGCACCGAGTAGGTGCTGTCCCGGCGCTTGGCTTCGTCCACATCATATTTGGGGCGCTTGAGTTTGAAGTCTTTGCCCATGAAGTGGAGTTCCAGCTTGCCCGTGTAGTCTGTAATCGGGGAGAAGCTGTCGAGTTCTTCGATCAGCCCGGCTTCTAGAAACCAGCGAAAACTTGCCCGCTGGATTTCGATCAAATCGGGCAAGGTGAAGGCGAATTCTGTGTAATCTTTAGTGGTCATGGGTGTCCTTTTTCCGCAGTGGCTCTAGCTTTTTACATGGCGCCAAGGCTGGGTTTTTTTTACCTTGTTGCGTTTTTTTGATGGATTGTGTGAGAGAATTTATATGATGTTTTCGATCGCCTGCCAACTGCTGCAACGGTTATTATTGCTTGGGGCTCGCAGTATTTTTGTGCGGATTTTAGTTTCGATCGAGATGCTTTTAGCTCTGATCTCGTGGTATCCCGGGGTGAATTCCCTACACTTTTGACTCCTAAAATTGACTTGACAGCTATTGCCAAATTGCTGAGGTTCCAAGTTTCTTCTGATGTGTAAGTTTGAGTGTGTAAGTTTGAGGTATTGCCTGAAGTTTTGACCGATCCCGAAGTTTAGCGTACTCGCGTTGTGTTGGTAGTTCCTGGGCGACCTCGCAGGATCGGATACTAAGCCAACGCCCGATCGGTCGGTTCTTTTTATTATAGGACGCAAATCCGATCGCAACAGGCAACGCCAAAAGAATCTCCAATAAAGGATGAATCCGGTTTTTCTGGCAGGATAGAAATGGGATTATCCCGATCGCTGGCTCCTAAATCAACCTGTTTTTCTCCTTTCTGTGCTCTGCTATAACTAAACAGAAAAGCCGAATAGCTGACAGGCATTTTCGGTTGTCTGCTGGGACAAAGTTAAGAGAGAAACTCCTCTCAATTTAGCAACTTGCTCGGCTACGTAGTAGACATAGGCTGGTTCGTTGCGTTTTCCCCGCTGGGGTACGGGGGCGAGAAAAGGGCAATCTGTCTCGACTAGGATGCGATCGCTATTTACCATACAAGCTGATTCTTGTATTTGCAAGGCTTTTTTAAAGGTGACTGTTCCGCTAAAACTAATGTAGAAACCTAGGTCTAAAAACCACTGGGTTTCTTCGGGTGTGCCTCCCCAGCAGTGCATGACCCCGCGCACGGGCCCGCGTGTTTGCCAAAAGTTCCTCAGCATTTCGGCCATTGGGGCGGCGGCGTCGCGACAGTGGATAATGACTGGTTTGTCAAGTTCCTGGGCGATTGCAAGCTGTGCCTCAAACACTTTAAACTGGTGTTCTCGATCGTCAGCTTTATAAAAGTCCAGTCCGGTTTCGCCGATCGCTACTACCCTAGAGTCCGAACTTGCTAATTCCCTAATCTGGCTCGCAGTCTCGTCTTTCCACTTGTCCGCATCTAGGGGGTGAAGTCCAACCGCAAACGAGACTTCTGCAAACTGATTGGCGATTGCTTGAATGCCGGCAAACTCTTCTGGCTCTACACAAGAATGAACCAGCCGAACTACACCAGCTTCGCGCCAGCGTTCTCGAATGGCTTCTAACTCAGATTTGTAGATTTCAAAGTTGATATGAACGTGAGTGTCGATGAGCTGCATGGGGGAAGCAGATTAGAGGTGATACGGGAGAGTCTTGGTGGGATAGGGCGAGGGGGGAGTGAGAGAGTCGGGGAGTGGGAGTGGGAGAGAGTGTGTGGGAAAAATCTTCCGTCTTCTTTCTTCCTTCTTCCTGCTTCACGCTTGACAATTCCCGCATCCAGGATACCCGCCACGTGATTCATCCGTCCAGAAATAAAAAACCTGTATCCGATGAAACTTGCCGAACGTATTTATCTCGCGCAAGTCAATGCTTCAATCGAAAATCGAAAATCGAAAATCGAAAATCGATTGACTTCTTCCCTCAACATCCATCCCTTCAATCTTGTACACTGCTTCGTTGCCGAACTTTCTGCTTCCTTAAGATGCTACCGAGGATGCTTCGTGTGGCTTGAGGGTTCTTGCCAAGCGGGACTTTTTGCGAGCGCCGTTGTTGCGGTGGAGTACACCTTTTTTGACAGCTTTGTCAATTTTGCTGTATGCCTCAGACATTCGCTGCTGGACTTCTTGCATTAATTCCGGGCTCGGAGCTGCGGCGTACTTGTCTACCGCAGCGAAATACTTCTTCATCAAAGTTTTGACCGCTGACTTGTAAGATTTGTTGTACAAGCGGTTACGTTCGGCGATTTTGACTCGTTTGACGGCGGACTTAATATTTGCCATAGTTCAGTTGCTGGAAGTAGGTATTCATGGATACGCCCTAGTCTAAAGACACGGGGATTTTCAAGGACAACCTTTTCGGGATCGATCCGCAAAAAGCTTGATTTTTAATGGCGGAGTAAGACAGCCACTTTCCATGCGCTCAGATTGAGCTGAGTCTGTGGCTACTTTTTGGCGACGCCCGCGCAATAATTTTTTATTGACTCATGTGAACAAGCCTGACGGTCAACTGAGTACAGTTAGAGCGCAAGCTTCTTTTTCCTTTTTTTCAAAGGCTTTTTATAGTGAGGTAGTTCCACCCCCACTTGCTAATATAGTATCAGAGTATTTCCCGATCATCTTGGGGTATAAAAGAATAATTGTCGGTTTCGGTACCGAAACCCGACGAGCCTTTCATCCCAAGGAGTAATTCCCAACGGGGTACGGGGCGCAGCGCTCTGATTAATCCCCTCTAAATATACCGAGGGACTTCCCGGCTGGTAGTTAACTGCCTGTTCTTTACCCCTGACAATACCCAAAGGTATGACACGGGTTTTACAGAGGCGTTTTGCGGTGTTTCCACCGTCACGAGTTAAAGTCACGGTTTCTTGCGCGCAATTTTCAAGTATACAATAATTTGGCGTTTTTTTATAAAAAAATTATCAGGTGTTGGAAAAACTAATATAGCACCTATTTTGCTGAAAATCCAATTCTCTGAAAAATCCAAGTTAAGCTATAAGAAAGAATACGGGTTATTTGGGCTTCGGCAAGAAGCACTTACCGAAGGTAGAAGGTAAAAAGCTGAAGGTAGAAGGTAGAAGGTAGAAGACAGCCGGATCAGAAGGTAGAAGGTAGAAGGCAGAATCAAAATTCTCCCCCTCGAACACTCTCCCTCTCGGATATTATCGGGGTCGGACACTCTCCCCCCTCTGCGTTCCCACCCTCTCTCACGGCACCCGGTTCTCTGGCGGGCAATTATTCCTAGAGAAGGTGGTGACTTGTCCTCAGTGTTGCAAAATCCTCGACAGAGATTTAAACGCTGCACTGAAGCCTTGGAAAATGCCGCGACTCTCGCGGTTTAAGCTTGTGGACTGGTGGTGGCCTACTTCTCTAGGAGAGCCCCACAAAAATCCCCAATTGTCAAGCAAATGTTAGTGAAGTTATAGACGGCATTCCTAATCTCCATGCTGCGAATCATTACTCAGTGGGTTGAGGCACAAGCTGAACTGCGACGGATCTGCGATCGCACCCATGACGAACTTGTCGTTCACAAAGAAGCCACCGTGCGGGAGGTGCTGCAAGCTGTAAGGCGCAGAGGCGATCAGGCTGTGCTGCACTACACTGCTGAATTTGACCGCATGACCCTAAATGTGGAAGATTTACGGGTGAGTGGCGCCGAATTGGATGCTGCTTATCAGCAGGTGTCTAAAGAATTATTAAATGCAATCCGCACAGCTTGCAAACAGGTAGAGGCGTTTCACCGACAGCGCGTACCCAAGTCTTGGGTGCAGTTTGGTGATGACGAGATTGTTTTGGGCAAGCGCTACACGCCGGTCGATCGAGCGGGAATCTACATTCCTGGCGGTCAGGCGTCCTATCCAAGCTCGGTGATCATGAATGCGGTTCCTGCGAAGGTCGCCAAGGTGCCGAGACTGGTGATGTGTACTCCCCCCGGACAGGAGAAGAAAATGAATCCTGCGGTGCTGGTAGCGGCTCAGGAAGCGGGAGTTGATGAGATTTATCGGGTAGGCGGGGCGCAGGCGATCGCAGCTTTAGCCTACGGTACGGAAACTATTCCGAAGGTGGATTTAATTACTGGGCCGGGGAATATTTACGTCACCCTGGCTAAAAAACTGGTTTACGGGACTGTGGGGATCGATTCTCTGGCTGGCCCGTCGGAGGTGTTGATTATTGCGGATGGTTCGGCGAATCCTGTACACGTGGCTGCGGATATGTTGGCTCAAGCTGAGCACGATTCGATGGCGTCGGCAATTTTGCTGACGGCGGATTCGGTGCTGGCTAGGAAGGTGGTGGCTGAGGTAGACAGACAGTTGGCAAATCACCCGCGCCGAACTTTAACAGAAAAGGCGATCGTCAACTATGGTTTAGTCGTGGTAGTTGACTCGCTCAAAGCGGCGGCGGAACTCTCTAACGAGTTTGCGCCCGAACACTTGGAATTGCAAGTTGCAGATCCTTGGGCTTTGCTGGAGCAAATTCGCCACGCTGGGGCGATTTTCTTGGGCTGCTCGACGCCGGAAGCTGTAGGTGATTATTTGGCTGGCCCGAATCACACTTTGCCGACTTCTGGAGCTCCTCGCTATGCGTCGCCCCTGGGTGTCGAGACTTTTATGAAGCATTCGAGTTTGATTCAATATTCGCCTGCTGCACTTAAGAAGGTGAGTAGGGCGATTAATGTGTTAGCCGAAGCTGAGGGGCTTCCTTCTCACGCTGATTCAGTGCGGCTGCGGACTGAAAATGAGGGAAAGGGTGAGTTTTAGATGGTAGATGGGAGATTGGCGATCGAGATTTAAGTTGATGAGCGGCAAAATACATAATTAGTCAAAAGCCAGTGAAACGAAACAATTCGCTGGCGATTATTCCTAGCTTTACTTTCTGTGACAAGCTGCAAAGTTTATTTCCACCTACCTACTGACGCACTCCGGGCTTATGAAACCGGGTTTCTTCAAGTATCTTGCTGAAATGACGCAATTAAGTTAAGAAACCGGGTTTCTGCGTAGGTAATGATGATGTTGGTGGGAAGCGCGAAATTGTGGACAGTAGGCGAGAATCATCGAAAAATTTAAAGTCTAAATATCTGAAATTTAAAGGTGCATGGTATTGAATACTGTTTTGGTAGCGATCGACAATTCAGAGCTTGCAGAACGGGTTTTGCAAGTTGTAGGACAATTTCAGCTAGAATCGACGGCCAAGGTGATTCTAGTTCATGTTGTGAGTTCTGGTAGGTCGGATTTTGACGCGGTTGTCGATCGACCTCACGCTCAGGGAGATGAGATTGCTTACCGAGAGGTAGAGAAGTTGCTGCAATCTTATCAGGAAAAGTTGCCTTGCCAGAGTGAATTGGAAATTGTATCGGGACAACCTGCAGAAGAAATTGTCCGTTTGGCTCATATCTATAAGGCGGATTTAATTGCGATCGGCTGTCGGGGTTTGACTGGTTTAAAGCGGATTTTGGAGGGTTCGGTGAGTGCGGAGGTTGTGGCTGAGGCTCCTTGTTCGGTGTTGGTGGTGCGGGCGAAGTAAGTAGGCTGGTAAATGCGATCGGGAGCATCTCAGTTTTGCATTTACAGTGCGAGCGGGGACGCTCGCACTACAATAAAAAAAATGCTTTTTACAAAACTGAGATGCTCCCATGCGATCGACTATTGCATTTACATAAACCAAGATAGCTATTAATACCAAATCCGGGTATCGTACCCCCTTGATGTTTATTGACACTCCCCTGCCTGAAGGCGAGGGGATTCTTGGTTCTGCGACATACCTTAAAACTATCTATCCTTGCGGCAGTGTTTAAACCAGGTATCCGTTCAAAAGAACCAAATATCGAGCTTAATTTAGATAGCCTCGCGAGAGTTTGTCTCCCCAAGCTTTCGAGAATTGCTTCTCTTGTTTCTGTGGGGCACACAGTACATTTTAGAAATAAAAAGTTTAGTCTCTGATTTTGGCTTACATTAGTTAGCCCAGCTATGTTTTTCGTGGTTTTCGCCACCCACTAACCATTATTGTTTTCCGACCAGTCGTTTGAGCGTGGTGTCTCTTATGTATCGGCGGTTATTCTACCTGTAGTATAGTTATTGTACTCTACAATGAACACAATGCAAGAATGTTCAAGAAAACACTTAACAAAAGTTGATAATTAATTAAAGCCGTCAAGCTTATGACGGGGCTTTAGACCCAATTTCTTGGTAGCCCAGATTTGGTATAATATCATTGGTTAGTTGAATGTAAAAATTAACGACCTATCAAATATATGCTTTTTGTCAATTTACCGACCAACGAATAAATAAAAAACTTCCAGTAAGCGATCGCTTTTAACCGCAAAGTAACGGGGCTACAAAAAGAGCGATTCACGATCGGGATAGCTCCGCTTCAGGCTCATTTGATGAATTGATATTATGATAGACAAAGAACCAATGGCTAAGCATTATCATCTATGCCTCCAACTGCGAAGTGCCTAAAAATTCCTCTGCGCGGTGTTCTTGTTGTTCCATTTGTTCTACAAATCTTTACAGCAGTGAGCTTAACAGGTTGGCTTTCCTTACGCAATGGACAAAAAGCGGTTAACGATGTGGCGGCTCAACTTCGTCAGGAACTAATAGCACGCATTGAAGGAGAACTCAAGCAATATATCAACAAACCTCATGATATCAATCGTGTGAATTCAGCCGCTTTTGCACAGGGCCACATGGACATGGTGAATGGCCGCAACGCTAAGCAATTTTTAACCCAAGTGCAGATATCCCCTTTTGTTTTTTCATCCTATTGTGGCGATGCTCAAGGATATTATCTGGGTGCGACTCGTCGAGAGTCAAAAATCGCGATGACTGCGAGTAATCAAGAAACAAACTATAATTTTTATTTTTATGAAATGAATAATTGGGGCGATCGGCAAAAATTCCTAGAAAAGGTAAACGCCCCTTACGATCCTCGCCAACGCCCCTGGTATCTTTCTGCTGTGAAAGCAGGGAGGCCTACTTGGAGCAATATTTTTGTGAATATTGTCAACAATGGTAAGCCTGCAATTACTGCCAGCGAACCTGTCTATGACTCAGAAGGTAAACTTCTGGGTGTCTGTGCCACTCTTGTTGTCCTCTCAGAAAATTTAAGGGAATTTCTGGGAAGTTTGTCTATTGGTAAAACAGGTAAGGCTTTTGTGATGGAGCGATCGGGTTCAATGATTTCTAGTTCCACAACAGAGCCACTAATCAAAGGACAAGGTAAAGCTCAGAAAATGATTGACGCCGTGGAAAGTAGGGAACCATTTGTGCGGGAGACAGCCAAATATTTGCTGAAATATTTTGGTAACTTTGACCAAATTCATAAATCAGAACAGTTAGAATTTACCCTCAAAAGTGAGCGGCAGTTTGTTCAGTTGCTACCGCTGAATGATGGTAGAGGCATCGATTGGCTAATTGTACTCGTCGTGCCTGAATCTGATTTTATGGAGCAAATAAATTATAATAGAAATACGACGATTATCCTTTGTCTGTTATCACTGGTAATCGCAACAGGATTAGCAATTATCACTTCACAATGGATAGCTAAACCTATTCGGCGATTGAGTCAAGCCAGTCAGGCGATCGCCAGTGGAAATTTCGAGCAAAATGTTCCCGACACTCTCGTAGAGGAATTGGTAAGTTTATCAGTATCTTTTAATCAAATGAGTCACGAATTAAAGAACTCTTACCACACCCTTGAACAAAAAGTAGAAGAACGCACTCAAGAACTACGGGAGACTCAAGCCCAACTCATCCAAAGTGAGAAAATGTCATCTCTGGGGCAACTGGTAGCCGGGATTGCCCATGAAGTGAATAATCCCGCGAATTTTATTCACGGTAATTTATCTCATCTTAGCCAATATACCCAAGATTTACTAGAGCTAGTACAGCTTTATCAAAAGTATTATCCCCAGCCGGTATCGGAGATTCAAGCCAAGTCGGAAGATATTGAGATCGAATTTTTGAGCGAAGACTTATCAAAACTGCTCAACTCTATGAAAGTAGGTTCAGAACGTATCCGCGATATTGTTAAATCTCTACGGAATTTTTCTCGATTGGACGAAGCAGATTTCAAAGCTGTCGATATCCATGAAGGCATTGAAAGCACCCTGATGATTCTGCAAAATCGTCTCAAGCCCAGACACACACATCCAGAGATTGAAGTGATCAAAGAGTACGGTAATCTGCCACCGATCGAGTGTTATGCAGGACAGCTTAACCAGGTATTTATGAATATTCTGACAAATGCTCTGGATGCTTTAGATGAGCATCGGGTGGAGAAAAAGACAATTCGGATTAGTACGAGTCTGTATAACTCAGAATTGGTCAGAATTTGTATTGCTGATAATGGGTGTGGCATCACAGAGGAAGTCAAAAAACGGCTATTCGACCCATTCTTTACAACCAAACCGGTAGGAAAAGGTACGGGAATGGGGATGTCTATAAGTTATCAAATTGTGATCCAAAAGCATAAAGGGAAACTGTGGTGTACATCAGAACCCGGAGAAAGAACAGAGTTTTGGATCGAAATTCCCCTAACTCAAAGTGTTATTTAGTTGAGGATATTCGCGAACTGTGGTATTATCTTGCCGAACCCATGAATCCGGTCTATCGATTTTAGATTTTAGATTTTAGATTTTAGATTTTAGATTGAAGCATGGACCCCACGGATAAATTCGGGGGCAAGTTTATCGGATAAGCTGTCGCGCATTTAAATTGTAGGTTCAGGGCGGGCGGGACGCTAGGGCCCCTACTCCCCACAATAGTTTGATTATTTTTTGACATACAATTTAAATGCCGCAACAGCTTACAGGTTTTTTATTTCTCCACGGATGAATCCGGGGGCTTGTATCCTCGATGCTTTCGGTTACTTCAAAGCTGTGGAACATTCAATTTTGATTTTTGATGACCCGTTTCCCGATATCACCGAACCATGCGGGCGAGATGAGGGGGAAAACCGCATAACCGCTGCAATCGGTAGAGTAGATATTAACCCTATTGCTGCAATCCCTTACTGTGCAAATTCTCCTCGATGTGCTGCATTTCCTTCATATCCTCACCCGCAACTATCCCGTAAATTTCCGTGTAGATTTTCCCGTATTTAACCTTCTCTAAAGCTGACAGGATTATCAAGTCCTTGCGATCGAGTTCTGGTTTCAGCGTGACAAGAATCGACTCCAAAGTCCCATCCATTCGCCAATCACTGGAATATTTAGCCACCTCCTTTCCCCGCCCCAGTAAGGTATGGCGCTGTAAGCAAAGCGGAGTCGAGCCATTAACTCGGAAATTGGCATCAATAGCATACAACAGTCCCTCCGAGTCTTCCAGCACGTCGAAGCCAATAACGCCGAAATAACCCTGTTGATGAGCATATTTACCAATAGCGGCAATCATCTCAAAAAACCTACTCATGTCGGTTTCGCGGTAGTGAATCAGTCCCCCTAAATAGTTGCCCTCTGGAGTGACAAGTTGGCCGGTAGTGCCGATAAGCGTGATATTTCCCGTTTTGCTTACATAAAACTGCACGCAATAGTTCTGCACTTCATTCTTGACGAATTCCGAGACAATAATCGTATCCAGCAACTTAATATCGAGATATTTCCTCACTTCCTGCAAGCAGTAGTTCATATCGCTGGCGCTTTTGATAATATAAGTGCCTTCTCCAGAAAGTCCGTGAGATGTTTTAATCAAGTAGGGGAATTGCTCTGGTAACTGAATGCTTTCGAGATTGACTTCGTGCAGATTGTAGGTTTCGTATTTCGGACATTGCACGCCTAATTCTGCTAGCGTTGCTTTGCTGAGTAAGTGGTAGTGGATGTCGGGATGAACGGCGTGTTTTTCGGGTTTGAGATTGTCGAAGGGAAATAGAGTCAGGAGTTTGTCAAAGCGATCGCTCATGCTGATATCTTCGAGATAAGTTGAGCAGTCTATCATCTCCATACTGCTGTTGCTGAAGCCCAAATGCTCCCGCCAATAGTCAATCAGCGACTTCGGCGGCTCATTAATTACAATCCCTGGGATGGCATCACCTAACACTGCCAGATTTTTCCAAGGTTCCTTCTGACCAATCTTGTCGAAAGAAGTTTTGGTGGCTTCACTGCTGCCGTCTTGAATAAAGTATTTTTTCCTGTTGGGATAAGCAGCCCAACTGGCGGTGGCAGGGTAATTTAGGATGAACGCATAACGTGCATCTGTGATGTCTGGAGCAAACAAATCGGAAAGAGAGTTGCCTTGAAAGTAAGGAAAGTCGTATGTTGAGTTCATAGAAACATCCAAGTCGAGTTTGAATTGAACTGTTTTCCCTGCCACTAAGTAGCTCGACATAATTAAAAGTAGGGTGGGCAATGCCCGCCCTACAAATTGACAAAGTGTTTATCGATCAATACTTCGGACTGTTTTTGATTACCAACCGTAGAATAAGGGTTTCAAGCCTGGAAGGCAATGGAACTACCAACTGACATCATGTCCGGTCGAGCGACCGCGATTTTTGTAGGGGTGGGTTCACCAACAATATCTGCCCATAATTGACAATCTCAAAAACCCACCCCGACCGGGATATTAATTGATGTCAAGCTACTTAATAACTAGGAAAAAAGAGATTAGTTGCGGAATTTTAACTCTCTCCAACTAGAGAGACTTTAACCTCAATAATTTCAACGATGGGCGAGTTGTTTTTTCTTAGTGAACGCAGCCACCTTGTCCATTTCTGAGGTTCTATAAGCACAAGCCATGTCCGTTGAATTATGCGCCCAGCCAACCCGCCCTTGAGGGTCTATGATGACGCACCCAGCTTCTCCTGCCACCTTAGATGCCAGAGTCTCAATGGCCATCTGCGCGGCTTCGTCTGGGTGCTTGCCGGACGCTAGAATGTCGATCGCCCTCTTAGCTAGAACTACTGGCATAATGGACTCGCCATCGCCTGTGGTCGAGCAACCGCCCTGTTCATTTTCAGCAAACAAGCCTGAGCCAATAATGGCGCTGTCGCCGACGCGACCGGCGGGCTTATTCATAGTGCCGCCTGTTGAGGTACCGGCAACTAAGGTGCCACTACTATCCAAAGCTACACAACCAACGGTATTGGGGCGGTCAAGAACTTCTTTTTCCTCCTCCCACTCTTCCTGTTGCTCATCCGCGATTAAGTCTTCTTTTGTACACATCTCGGCTCCACTTTCTGCAGCAAAATGTTCTGCATGATCCGCTACTAAGAACATGGGTTTTTTATCCATAATCTTTCGCGCCACTGAGATGGGATGGCGCACGCCTTGAACATTTGCGATCGCTCCCCAAGCTAATGAACGGCCTTCCATCATCGCTGCGTCTAGCTCTACCTCTCCCTGATTGTTGAGAACCGATCCAAAGCCTGCGTTAAATGTCTGATCAGCTTCCAGAACCCGGATAGCTGCCTCAACAGCTTCTGCTGCGGTACCCCCGCTTGCGAGCACTGCCCAACCAGCTTCTGCTGCTGCGGTACAGCCTGCATTGTTGGCTGCAACTTTCTCTTCTGTGATGGTTTTTGCTCCACCGTGGACAATAATGCTTATTACCATAAATCTCCTTTTTTACATTAATAACTACTTAAACATTTCTTAGATTAATAAATTTTTAAGTAGTTTTTTATCTCTCATAAATTTATAGATTAGCGGTGTTTGATTGAGGGTTCTTCTATCTTCAGATGTAATTAGTTCTGCCGATATTTGTGTTCCTACCGACCTAGGTATTTAATTATTTTTAATAAAAACTTGGCAAAATTATGTCAATAGTGTGAGTAAATTTGGCTTCGATTTAGTTAAGGAGTTTTAAATATTTAGGGAGTAAAGATGGGGTAAAACTTAAGGCGATGCGCTACACATTAACAGGCAAAATGGCTAAACCTGAAGAATGAGACTTTGCGGAGAGGGTGACAAGAGAGCTAGACCGATTGCTGTAAAAGGGATAGAGCATTTAGTCCTTGGCGAAAGTTCTGAGCTTTATGGGGCTTTAGGGCTATCAGTGCTAACATCTGATCTCGCCATAAAACTAGGGACTGACTCCAAGCACAACCAGATAATCCGAGGCCAAAAATACTGTGATGGGGAAAATTATTAGGGGTTTTTTCCGAGCGATCGAGCTAAGCTACGAAGTGGTTATATTGGAACTCCTTCCCGGCGATAGTCGCTAGCCACTAAGCAGAACTAATCTACAAAACTCCAGCTAAAAATCGGGTGAAGTTACCGAACTTTTCTTCCGAATAAGAGCCTCTATTTTACTATTTTATAATCATCAAGTTGTGCTAAATAGCGATTAAACAAGTTCATAGTTTTGCTTAAATATTGAAAATAAATCAGTTGATTTTAAATTTTAATTACTATTTGAATCAAAATTTTTAATTATAACTTTAATTGTAGTCAATAACAAATGCAGATATATGAATGGTTATATTTTTGAATAAATGAGATTATTTCGATTTAAATTATTGTTTTGTAAAAAGCTGGCTAGACTGGTCAGAAGTCGCGACAGAAACACTCTTTTCTTGATTCAAAGCTAGGTCTTAACCCTTAGTCTATCGATTTTAGATTTTAGATTTTAGATTTTAGATTTTAGATTTTAGATTGAAGCATGGACCCCACGGATAAATTCGGGGGCAAGTTTATCGGATAAGCTGTCGCGCATTTAAATTGTAGGTTCAGGGCGGGCGGGACGCTAGGGCCCCTACTCCCCACAATAGTTTGATTATTTTTTGACATACAATTTAAATGCCGCAACAGCTTACAGGTTTTTTATTTCTCCACGGATGAATCCGGGGGCTTGTATCCTGGATGCTTTCGGTCATGAGACAGTTTGCGAGCTTCCCGCTATGAAACTCTAGGTCTCCGGTTACTACGACAGGATAAGGATTTTCAAGTGTCAAAATCGGGATCGTTACCAGTTTTTTTCAGGGAAATAACTCCTCGACAATTTCGACATTCACTGCCAATATATTGGCAAAGCGTGACCACGAATTTCAAAGGTGGTATCAAGCCCCCGGATTTATCCGTGGAATCAATCCAAAATCGAAAATCGAAAATCCTCAAGAAAGAGCATTTATCTCGCGCAAGTCAATTCTTTAATCTAAAATCTAAAATCTAAAATCGATTGACTCCCAAAAATTATCGTGACTATCAGCAGATTTCGATCTCGCCATTGAGTTCTGTTGAGAGCAAATTCTACATATTTTTTAGTTTTTAAGGTTAATTATGAACTGTTTCTCCGTTGTGCTATATTAAATCTTTGGTCTCTAAATTCAGACTTTAAAGCCGCTTGGGTTATAGGAAACCACAGCCACTGCGTCGAAAGCTGGGGGAGATTAAGAAATAGCTGGAGACTTCGGACGCGACTATTGTATTGAATCGGTTGTGGAAAAATGTTAGCTCATCTCGATCATCGGAGTTGTCGATGGCTTTGAAGCATCTGAACTAAGAGTTATAAGATGGGTGGTTGACTCTCGCTCAAGTGGATGCTTAATAACTTTTGGTATAATGTCTTTAGCATTTTTTGTGGGGTCGTTCCAAAAGTCACCCGCTTTTTTATGACTTCTCCATTATCTCAAACAATTGCCCCCTCTGGGTTTTCCCTCGGTTCTCACCTCTCAGGCTTGGGATAGGAAATTATTTGTTTATGAATCAAATTAAACGTGTTGCCATAGTGGGAGGAACCCACGGAAACGAACTCACAGGAATTTACCTCGTGAAGAAATTCGATCGCGCGCCAGAGTTAATGGGGCGATCGACTTTTGAAACTATCACCCTGCTAGCCAATCCCAAAGCTTGCGAAATCGGGACACGCTACATCGATATCGACCTCAACCGCTGCTTTAGAAAGCAAGATTTAGAAAATCCCCATCTCTCCAGCTATGAAGCCCAGCGGGCGAAAGAAATCTACGGCATTTTTAGCTCAAAAAACACACATCATCCCAACGTAATTATCGATTTGCACAGCACCACATCCAACATGGGGCTAACATTTATTCTCGCCAGCCATCATCCATTTAACCTGCAACTAGCAGCTTATTTAACCTCTGTGTATCCCCGCATCAAGGTACTCACTTCTACAACCAAGAATCATGATAGTCCTGTGCTGCGATCGCTTTCGGAATTAGGCGGGACGCTGGAAGTTGGTGCAGTGCCACAAAGCGTATTAGATGCGTCTTTATTTCAGGAAACTGAGCAAGTTGTCGGTACGATATTAGACTGCGTAGAAGCCTACAATCAAGGCACAGTGCCTGCGGTCAAGAATCCCCTGACTATTTATCACACCATTGGGGCGATCGACTATCCCAGAAACGAGAACAGAGAAATTCAGGCAATGATTCATCCTCATCTGCAATCCAGAGATTATCAAGCCCTAAATCCCGGCGAACCGATGTTTTTGACCTTTGATGGTAAGTCGGTCTTGTATGAAGGTAAATCAACCGTATATCCCATTTTCATTAACGAGGCTGCTTACTACGAAAAAGGAATTGCCATGTGTTTTACCCAGAAGCAAATAGTCAGTTTTGAGTAGAAAATTTCAAATTATTCTTGATTTTTTTCCTGTGACAAAAACTCCTCTTGAGAAGCCCTAGTAAAAGAACGCAATTCCTTCCATATTTCCAAAGTGATAATACAGGTAATTAGCCACACCAAACCAGCAGTATAACCAGCAATAACATCGGTAGGCCAATGAACTCCTAGGTAAAGCCGGCTCAAACCAATAGCAGCAATTAAGACAACTGTCAAACTGTAAATCGACCAGCGCTGCTTGGGAAATCGTACACCCAAAAAATATCCTAGCAAACCGTAAATAACCATTGAAATCATTGCATGACCGCTAGGAAAACTGTAAAATGTGACATTAACAACACGCTCCCAAAGTTGAGGTCGATCGCGGGCAAAAAGTTTTTTTAATAGTAAATTTAAACCGATCGCTCCACCACCCGCGAGCGCAATAGTTGCAGATTCAGATCGGTGATTGCGCGCTAGCAAAATAATACCCAACGTCAGACAAATCACTAGCAGCAAATTCGGTTCGCCCAAAAAGGTAAATCCCAGCATTATTTGATCGCGCAAGGGAGTGTGCAATTGCCTCAGAGCGAGTAAAATAGAGGTATCGAAAGCGTAACTTTCTTTTTCCAACACCTCTTCGGCAATAGTGGCAAATCCCCACATCGCCAAAGCCGCAACCGCAAGCCCGGCCAGCCGAATTATCGAAATGAGCGATCGAATTTTAGAACCCATTCTTGAACTAATTAAAATTTTAAAATTTCTAACTCAAAATAATACAACAAAGATAGGAAACGAAAACGCCTTACCCATCGTCTAGATTCTTGAGCAACTCTATTCTGAATGATTAATTGATTTTTCACTACCCACCTCAGCTTTTACATCCAATCGGCGAATGACTATACTCTCCACAAAATACATTTCTGCAATTTTGTTGACCTTGGGGTTGACAAGTCTTTCTAGCTGTGCTACTAACAGCGGAGTAAGTGCCCCGATCGCCGAAGCCAACACGATCGCCCAGCGTCTCGTTTCTTCCGCAGTCGCCCAAAAGCCCAACAACCCGCAATTCGGTCAGCCGATCGACTGTACCCTCGGCAAAGACTGTTTTGTATTGCTGTATTTCGATCGAGAACCCGGCCCCACCGCCGTCGATTTTGGCTGCGGGCGCCAAACCTACGACGGCCACGACGGCACAGATTTTGCCATTCCCGATGCCAAAGCAATGGCAAAAGGAGTTCCAGTTATTGCCTCCGCAGCAGGCAAAGTTTTGCGAGCACGAGATGGTGTGGTCGATCGGCGTTTACAAAACGATACAGAAAAAGCCAATCTCGCAGGCACAGAATGCGGCAACGGCATGGTAATTGACCACGGCGGTGGTTGGGAAGCCCAATACTGCCACCTCCGCCAAGGCAGCGTTGCCGTCAAACCGGGTACGCAGGTAGAAAAAGGCACTGTTTTGGGCATGGTGGGAAACTCTGGGATGGCATCTTTCCCCCACGTACACGTAACTTATCGCTATCAAGGCAAAGCCGTAGATCCCTTTGTCGGACCCGACGCGAAGGTAGGCTGCAACATCGCCCGCAATCCAATTTGGGACAAGCCTCTAGACTATATTTCCACAGGTTTAATTAGGGCTGGTTTTGCCAATAAGCCGCCCGATATCAACGCTGTCTGGGAAGGACAATTTTCCGAAACTCAACTCCCTGTAAACAGTCCAGCTTTGTTGTTTTGGGTGCAAAGTTACGGAGTGCTCAAGGGCGATCGGGAACAATACAAATTATTTGCACCCAACGGCACAACCATCGCCGATCAGACCAATGAAATTAAAGCCCCCAGCCGTACTTGGTTGGGTTATGTCGGCAAAAGAAACAGTACAAATTCTCCTCTGATTCCGGGAGTTTGGCGGGCCGAATACCGGTTGATGCGAGGCGATCGAGTTTTGACAGAAGTCAAGCGAGAAGTTGAGTTGCGTTAGTCCGTTGACTGTTGACTGTTGACTGTTGTCACTAGGGAAAAGTAAAAAATATTAAAAATAGGACATTCTTCCGAAGATTATTTCAGCAGCCAGCCAAATAATTCTCCGACACTCAACCGCAGTTCGCTAGCGAAGGACGGCACAGGTAGCAGCATTTCGGGTTCATCAAATACTGCTGTCTGTTGCTGGGGAACATAAACAAAAACGCATTGTTCGTCGGGATCGATCAGCCAGCCCATTTGAGTTTGATGATTTAAGCAGTGCAGAATATTTTTAGTAACTTTAGTTTGACTTTGGTCAGGCGACAAAATCTCAATTGTCCAATCAGGAGCTATGGGAAAGACATTAGCAATTTCGCCGTTATCATCGGCGGGAATTCTGTTCCAGACAAATACTGAAACATCAGGCACTGTTGACCTTCCGCCAAAGGTACACCGGAGTTCAGGAAATGCTCGTGCAACTTTTTTTGGTTTTAATATAGTGTTAATGAAAATAATTAGTTCACATTGAGTCGCACTGTGTTTCCCTTGTGGCATTGGCTTCTGAATAATTTGATTATCAATGTATTCGCTGGCCGGTTTGGTTTCGGGTAGTTGGAGAAACTCTTCTAAAGTTAAGGATTTTAATCTTGTTTGTACCATTTTAAGTTCACCTCTAATGAAGTAGATCTTTTAGCAGCAGTCTAGTAATCAGGCAAATTGTTCCAAGCTTGAGCCACAATGTCGCTCAGCCATAGCCTCTGAGCAAAATCGAGCAGATTGTCGTCGGCTAGTACCTCAGCCTTCAATTCATCCAAAGACTGAGATCGCGATCGAGCTATTTGAATCACACCCGCGATCGCCGACGCCACCAATTCTTCATTCAGCGGCTGCTGCCGCAAAGCAATCATTTCTTGAGGATTCGTAGGAATGGGATAATTCATAGGAGTGCATACCGAAGGGAGTAGATGTTCAGCCGCTGTGGGGCTTCCGGCGAATCAGCTAAAAATCTGAGAACACTGTAAACTTATTTAAAACTAAATAAGTATTCGGGAGTATAGCCTACTTTGCTCCCTTGTCAACTCCCCCATCTTTATTAATTTATTCAGAATTGAGAGCCTAATCATGCAAGAAATTCTTTATCTAGAAGTTCCGACACCGGATACAGCAGCAGTCTGCACTTGGTTGCAGCACGAATTCGATCCCGGAATGGGAGAAAAAATTATTACTGCTGACGGCTTTCGCCTGCTTTCACCAGCCACAACAGCCGAGGTTCAGAAGTCTGGAACTCAAAATGCCAATCCAAAACCCGCCTTGGCTGACACCAATTCAGGAAACCAAAATTGGCGATCGACAGAACTTTCCACCTTTGTCTGGTCACTGCAACGCACCACTTATTTAAAAGTCTTTCGTCTAGAAGAGGCGCCTGCGGGAGAAAAAAAGTTCCTGGAAGCTCTGAATCTTGCTGTAAGAAACAAGTTTCCCGATCGCTACCGGGAACCCCCTGTCATAGACCTCTCCAAGCAGTCAATTTTTGAGGCTCTTGCCCCCTATTACCCCTTGACCGTCAAATACTTCCAAAAAATGCCTAATGGCGAATATGACCTCAAGCGCGTCTACTGGTGGGAACAGCGTTGGCGCGAAGGCACTCGCAATCCTCAAACGCCAAAACAAGTAGTGTTTTTGAAGGAAGAGGGTTCGGCAACGGATTCTGTAACGGATTTAACGGATGTAACCGATGTTAAGAAGAAGGTAAAAAGTACAGTTTCGGTGTCTGATTCTGGCGATACTTTTTACGACTTAATTTATATTGGCGGGGCCTTGGGAGTGATTCACGCCGCAGTCATGGCGAGATTGGGCTACCGGGTGCTGCTAGTTGAGCGAATGCCTTTCGGGCGGATGAATCGCGAGTGGAATATTTCGCGGGACGAAATTCAAAGCTTAATTGATTTGGGTTTATTTACTGCTGCAGAAATCGAAACTTTGATTGCCAGAGAATACAAAGATGGCTACAACAAGTTTTTTGATGCTAACAATCCGTTCGTGGCTAAAGCGCCTGTTCTGCACACACCAAAGGTACTCAATGTAGCTTTGGACGGAGAGAAATTGCTGAATTTAGCGGGAGTTAAGCTAACAGAAGCTGGTGGAGAAATCTGGGACGAAACTGAGTTTATCAGAGCAGATGTTGAAGCAGAAAAAGTAGTAGTTCAGGGCCGCCACTTGCCGACAAAAGCCGATCGCACTGCATTAGGACGGCTGCTGGTGGATGCAATGGGGTCGGCTTCTCCCATCGCTTGGCAATTGAACGAAGGGCGGACTTTTGACAGCGTTTGTCCGACAGTGGGAGCAGTCATCGACGGAGGATTTGAGCCGGGAATATGGGATTCCGATTACGGGGATGTACTCCACACTCACGGGGACATTTCCCGCGGACGCCAGCTCATTTGGGAGTTGTTTCCCGGCGCCGGCACAGAACTGACAGTTTATCTATTTCACTACCACCAAGTACATCCAGAGAATCCCGGTTCTTTGCTGGAAATGTACGAAGATTTTTTCGCAATTTTGCCGGAATACCGCCGCTGCGATGTCGATAAATTGGTTTGGAAAAAACCGACCTTTGGTTATATTCCTGGGCATTTTAGCAGCAACAGCAGCGATCGCTCCGTGGCGATCGATCGCCTAGTCTCGATCGGCGACGCAGCATCCTTGCAATCTCCCCTCGTTTTCACAGGCTTCGGCTCTCTTGTCCGCAATCTTTTCCGCTTAACAGACCTGTTGGATACAGCATTAAAGCACAATTTGTTGACGGCAAATCACTTAAACCAAATTCGCGCCTACCAGAGCAATATTTCAGTAACTTGGCTATTTTCTAAAGGCATGATGGTTCCTACCGGCAGCAGTTTGCCACCCCAAAGAATTAATTCAATGCTCAATACCTTTTTCGGTATTTTGGCAGCACAAAAACTCGCCGTCGCCGAAACTTTTATTAAAGATAGAACCGACTGGCTAACTTTCAATCGACTGGCGATCGAAGCAGCCGGAAAAAACCCTTCTCTCCTTTTGTGGATTTTAGATTTTGTCACCTTGGGGGATATTTGGCGCTGGCTGGGAAGTTACTTGAATTTTACTCTGCTGGCTTTGGCCAGTTTGCTATTCGGATGGCTTCCCAGTTTCGCCCGCAGGGTACAACCTTGGTTGGAACCCCGGTATCCGGGTGTTTGGCTGTGGCTGTTGGCTACCAGCTATGCTCTCACCTATGGCATGGGAAAGGGGAGAAAAGAGTGTTGAGTTTTGACTTTTAACTCAAAACTAGCAACTTCAGTTCGCTATCGAAAACTCGGCAATTCAATTTCAGCTAGCGATCGACGTTTTTTAGAAGCCCGCAGCGGACTGGCAATCAAACTCAGCCAGTCTGGTTGGGCGACTGCTGTAGGTTTTGCCACACTCGATCGCACTTCTTGAATGCCAAAGGTTTCAACGGAGTTCAAAATTTGAAAAGCCCTGGCCAATTCTTGGGTGTCCTCTTTGGTAGCAGTTTCGGCTTCAGACTCAGCCACCGGCAGTTCAGGTTCCGCAACCGGTTCGGCCGAGTCAGTTGCTGGCTCATCAGGCTGGTAGGTTTCGATCTCCTGCAATTGAATGACGGATACTTGGGCTAATTTGTTGAGTTCCTGATTGGCTGGGGCTTCAGGCTCGATCGCCTCAACAGCAGCAGCTACCTCTGCAAGCTCTTCTGGTTCCGACCAAGGTTGGACAGGGGAAGCGTTGAAGGCTGGCGGCACCGGCATCTGAGAGCTTTTGACCGCCGCGAGCAATGATTCTAATTGTGCGCTGGCGGTGTCCAGATTATTGTCAGGCTGCTCGATCCTCGGCGACTTTACCTGCGGCCTGTCCAAACTTCTTTCCAAGGCAGCTTTGAATTGCAGAGTGTGGCGCTGCTGGCGCTGCAAGCGGGCTCGCAATTCCCTGCAAATATTTTCTGTGGCTACTAACTGGTGTAACTGTTCGTTGTAGCGCTGCACAGTAGACGCACATTCTCGCTCAACAGTCGCTAGCCTGACTTGGCTGGTTGCCAACTGATTTCTTAAACTTTCGACTAAAATTTCTTGACTTTGGAGGGTTTGATGGGAAACTTCCACTTTGCCAAACAGCCGCGTCAATTGTTCTTGAGCATTTTCGAGTTCTGCAGTCCGCTGTTCTAGCAAAGTTTCGCGATTCTGCAAGGTTTTTTGGGACTCTTCGAGAGCTGTTTCTAGCTGGGCGATGCGCTGTAAAAGGTCGCGGTTGCATTCGTGCAGCGCTTGCATAAGGGTGACTGGGGTCGATCCTTTGCCCTTGGCCTGTTCGGCATTCCCAAGCATATTTTTTAGATTGTCTGAAATCGGGGGCGAGCCCGCCTCAGTCGGCTGTGTCGGAGATTGCGAATTTTTTGTTTCCGGTTTTGTGGGAATTGCATCTACGCTGATGGCGTTGGGAAAATCTACTGTTTGCCAGTCTTCTTCTGGCTGTTGGGGAACGGTTGCGGGAGTGTCTGTCTCATCGGGGGCGATCGGCTCAAAACCCCCAGTAGCAGCAAAATCTGAATGCAATGGTTCGGTATCGGATGGAACAGCAGGGTGCGGTTGGTGCTGATGGGCTCGAAGATCAGCTTCTGACATGGCTTTTTATCCCAATACTCACAGGGTCTCAGATACAGTCTATCCTTAGAGATTCTACAGAAGGAAGCCCCTAAGTGATAGTTTTGGCATTTTTCCGGTTTTTTCGGACAATAACCTCTGAATCGAGTGGCGCGATCGAACTACAACCAGAACTCACATTCAGGCGTAAGATGCGCCTGTAAGTTTTTCGCCCAGAGTCCTATCAAAATAATTTTTCCCGATCTCTAACGCACTGTTTCGGCATCCGGGCGATCCCTAAGCTTTAACAACTGCACAATGTTTGTCAATAATTGCTGGAACTTCTGCCGGTGCAATGCGGCTGTAGCGAGTTTTGTCCGGCATCACCACTATATTTGGGCCGGCTTTACACTGTTTGAGACATCCGGTTCCCTGTACTGTCACTTTGTCTTCTAAACCGCGCGCATTCAAAGCATTTTCTAAAGCTTTACAGACTCCTCCAGCGCCCCGCTTCTGGCAGTCTGATTTTTGACATACTAATATTTTGGTTTGGGTTTTTGCCGGAGCTTTTACAGTTTGAGCTGCTGTGGGAGAGGTTACTTGGGTTTTGCCGATCGCGCGATCGTCCGATGTCAATAACCCAATAGGTACATTGGTGGAGTCAAGGTGTTCGTGCGATCGATCATTTTGACCTTGAGCCAGCTTGAGGCTGCGAGCTTTAAGTTTTATTTTACCGTTTTTCAAATTGAGTTCTTTCTCACCTACAACTTGAACTCTCAACCCCGGTGTCAAAATAGGCGACAGAAATGACCGCAATTCCTTGCAAAGTTTAACAAGATATTCTACTCCGCGATCGCTACTAATTCGCAAATATTTAAGTTTACAGCCATCTTCAATAATCAGGCCGAGGATTTCTCCCTCTAAACTGAATTCAGAAACTTGCTTGCCAGACTTATACATTGTTATAACTCCTTTAAATCCGTTACATCCGTTACATCTTCTACATTGCTCGTTGCCGAACTTCCTTCTACCTTTAGCCCCTTTGCCAGCAGTATTCCAGCCACTGCACCAGTTCGTACCGAGGGGCACTGACTTGCCTCAACACGCTCATTAACTGAGCCGCTTGTTTAACAGTGTTGACTTTTGCCCGCAAAGGTTGGTCAACCGCACACCAGCAGGGAATTTCTAGTTCTTGCAAGCGTTTGTAAACTTGCCACCTATCTAGCCAACTAACTTGCACAATGTCACAAACTTCTAATTCTGGATCTGCTGGATTCATTTTTTAACAACAGTAATAATTTGCATTAATTTTTACCCTGACTGGTAGCGGGTAGAAGTTAAAAGCCAGATTTCAGCAGAACATCAAGGATTATCAAAAGCCCTTCCTGAAAAATTCTGCCTTTTGCCTTCTGCCTTCTGCCTTCAGAAGGTTCGCCCCCTTTTCAGGAAGCGTTCAGAACGAGGATCTTGTTCAAGCATAACCCAACTGCTAATAATTCTCAATAGGTTTACAAAAAAAAATTCCTACTCTATAAAATCTTCTACTATTGAGGCAGACTCTGCTTGACTGGTAAATTTACGGTGCTAGACTGACTCTATTGGCAACAAAACTGCCTATTGAGAGGAGAACACACATGACTGAGACTCAGAGTGCATTAAGACCGTTTGGCCACATAGCCGAAAACCCAGTTCTACTGGAACATTCAGTCACAGCACCGATTTGTGAAGGAATGAACGCGCTGCTGGCCAGTTTTCAGGCTCTATACCTGCAATATCAAAAACATCATTTTGTGGTGGAAGGGGCAGAATTCTACTCCTTGCACAAATTCTTTGAAGAAAGCTACGGAGAAGCTCAAGATAGCGTCCACGAGTTGGGCGAACGGTTAAACGGGTTGGGCGGCATACCAGCAGCTAGCTTTAGCAAGCTAGCTGAGTTGTGCTGTTTTGAGCCGGAAGCCGACGGCGTATATTCCTGCCGCCAAATGCTAGAACACGATTTAATTGCGGAGCAAGCTATCCTCGGTTTGCTGCGCCGTCAAGCAGGGCAAGCAGAAAGTTTGGGCGATCGAGCTACGCGCTACCTCTACGAAAAAATCCTGCTAAAAACAGAAGAGCGGGCTTATCACATTTCCCACTTCCTCGCCCCCGATACCTTAGTGCAGTTGAACTTGAACTAACAATTCTTCTTCTCCCTCTTCCTTAGCACACGTGGCACCGGCGTCTCGCCTGTGAATTTTGACAGTTCATTATCTTAGATCGAAAAAAAAGCGAGCAGTTTTGTGACTGCCCGCTTTTTTATACAAAGTGCGTTTATCCGCAGGGAATTAAGGCGCTAAAGCATTCCCGCGCAACAGACTACCAATGGTTTTCGCGGTAATCTTCATCTGCACGAAAGGATTAGCGGGTACCACTGTTTTATACAAGTAACTATCGAATGTGAGTTTCTGCACATCGCGATCGGCACACATTTCCACAAAAGCTTCGCGGGTAGCGTCGGAACGGTAGAACACGCGCTGCAAAATGTCAAGAACTTTGTAAGTAATGCCGTAGGCTTTATCCCACCGCTTCAGGTAAATCTTAATTTCCTCTTCAGTCGGAATGCGCGCGCCTTTATTGGAAATCTCCACAATAGTTTCGGCGCACATCCGGCCAGACTTGGCGGCAAAATAGATACCTTCGCCAGAAGACTTGGTAACGTAACCTGCAGCATCGCCTACGAGAGCAACTCGGCCGACAACCCGGCGGGGACGCGGATGTTCCGGGATGGGGTGAGCTTCCACTTTAATAATCTCACCGCCCATCAGTTTTTTGGCAGCGCGGGCGCGGATGCCCGCTTGCAGCTTTTTGATACTGGCTTGATTGACTTTCATCGTGCCGGTGCCGACGGCTACGTGGTCGTATTTGGGGAACACCCAAGCGTAGAAGTCGGTAGATACGTCATCGCCGACGTACATTTCGGCTAAGTCGTGGTAGTAAGCCATTTTATCTTCCGGCAGGCGGATGCGCTCTTGGAAGGCGATCGCATAATTGTAATCACCAGCGTCGATCGCCTTTGCTACGCGAGAGTTAGCGCCGTCAGCCCCGATTACCAAATCCACCTTCAGAGTTTTCTGAATTCCCATTGCGCTGCCGTCGGAGTGGTCGGCATAGTGGAGAGTATAGGGGTCTGTATTATTGCCGGGAATTTCTAATTTGTGAACGGTGCCGTTAATTAGTTTTGCACCCAAGGAAGCGGCCCGATCGCGCATGAAGCCATCGAGAACTTCGCGGCGGCACATACCGATGTATTCGTGGGCGTTTTCAATATTGATGTCCACCTCGACGTTGGAGGGGGAGATCATTTTCATTTTTCTGACTTGGCGGTCAATAATACTTTGCGGCAAGTCAAATTCGCTGACCATGCACAGGGGAATCGCCCCACCGCAGGGTTTGGCGTTGTCTAATTTACGCTCGAATAGGTATGTTTCGATGCCTGCTTTTACCAGTGTTTCGGCGGCGGAAGAACCCGCAGGGCCTGAACCTACTACTGCAACCCTTAGTGTCAAAGCTTTTCTCTCCAGTTTTTTTCTATAGGCATTACTCAGGTGTGATGGTATCACGGAGTTTGGATGCGGTGGGGTGAAGCAGGGGAGATTTCAATGAAATGAAACAGAGCTTAACAGTTCGATACGAAAATCGGGTTTCGGGCAGTAGGTGCGATCGAATATCTTAAATCTTTCAGTGTAGATGAAGGTGGATGGACGGTGATGTGCGATCGAACATTTTGCACCCTCCGTCAAACCACTGTAGGGGCGGGTTCGCCAACCATCAGTGCCTAAAACTAATAATCTCGTAAACCCGCCCCGACCTCGCCGATCGCGGTTAATCAACCGGACTTGATATGATGTTCGATCGGGATACTCGGTGAGAACTGAGATGTTGCACCAATGTCAATTGGGGGTTTTTAGTGGGGTGGGGCGGGTTTATTTTAATTGTTGGTGAGAGTTAGAGATGGTTGGTGAACCCGCCCCTACTTTACCCGAATGGTGCAACATTTTACTTAGAAGCAGTCCAATAAGTTACATTAAAGTTACTTGCAGTTATATCTAAAATTCTTATGCTCGGTAATTTTCAACAAAGCAACCTGCGGATTGAGCTTGAAGCTTCCGAAACAGCGATTAGAGACAGCTTGTTGCGTCCGAGTCAATTGCAGCAGTGGCTGTGGCCGCAGCAGTTGTCTAGCGGTTTGCCAGAAGAATTTGCTCAAGGTTTGACCTTTACAAGTTGGCTAGGCCCCGTGGCAGTTCAGCATCACGTTGATATTGTTGAGCACAATTGTCTGCGGCTGTTATTGAGTCAGGGAATTGACGGATTTCACGAGTGGTATTGGGGCGATGGTTGGGTGCAGTCTCGGTTGGAAGGAGTTTCGCTGCTGCCTCTGAATTTGGGGCAAACTGCTAGTTTACTTCGGCTGCGGGAGTTTGTAGCCGGGAAGGGTAAGCGGAAGTAGATCAATGACTCTCCAAAATCATGAGAACAAAGTCTGGTAGTCCTGCATACCAACGAAAAATCCTAAACATTTTTAGGGGTAAAGAAACTTTGTAATCATGGATAAAATACCAGAAGATACTCACATGATTGGATATCTTTATAGATAGATGAAAACAAAGTCTTTCTTGCCAAACGAGATATCCTTTGCTGAAGGGTGTTATTGAATCTTTCCATATCAGAAGTTTTGCCAGTATCTTCCCCCAGAGATTTGTGTCGCTGGGGATTTTTTTTTGAGCCTGCCCAAAAATCTGTATAATAGACGGCACATTGTCTGTCCACTACTGGGAGGGAATCCCAAAAACCTTTAGCACCCATTTCAACTCGACTTCCTATATACACCCCTAGAATTTCTTTGCTTAAGGCATCAATTGGCCCGCTCTTTCCAGTGCTTGTTCCCCTTATTTCCTAAAAACGACTACATTTCATCACATTGGATCGTTAGCTTGCCTGGTTTTTTTGACTTTACTTGAACTTTCCGGGGGACTCATGCTAATTGTTGAAAAACAAGTATTGGAACCAGCGGGGGGACACCCTCGTGAATTTGACAATCGCCACTCAAGATATTTTTTCTAATAAAAGCCGATCGCTCAATTTTTTGTTTCTTCTGAAATCCTTTGATGTCTGGGGTTTTAAACAAACTGCCTGTGACAATATATACATTCAAAATTTTGCTTAGCGCTGGGGGTGGGACAATTTTTAACGATGTTTGGATAACCGAAACGGTGACAATTCATGGAGTTGAGAATTAACAAGGCTTAGGTACGTCGCATGATAACTCCTTACCCTTACTATGCCAGACAACCTGAAAGCCACTTCGCTGCCGAAAAACTAAGAGTGTGTTATAAAAACATAATTTGTTCCTTTCTAAAGCGCTATTCTCGATACAACGAACCCGGTGTGTTTTGACTTCGCGTTAATTATTACAAGAAAAATAAATATGCTCTCCATTCCAGGCATTGCCGTCCAGAAGCTGCTTTACGAAAGTGCTAACTCTCTGGTTTACCGGGCCCTTCGGGAAGCGGATCGCCAACCGCTCATCCTCAAACTTCTCAAAGAGAGCTACCCGACACCTCAAGAATTGCTACGCTACCGCACCGAATACCGTATCACCCGAGAGCTGAAAGAGGCGGGAGTCGTGCAAGTTTATGACTTGCAAAAATACCAAAACAGCCTGGTGATTTTTGTGGAGGACTTTGGCGGGGAATCCTTGAAAATATGGATGCAGCAGCGAAAGTTTAGCCTCAAGGAATTTCTGCAAATTGCGATCGCTGCCACTGAAACTTTAGGGCAAATTCACAGCACCAATATTATACACAAAGATATTAACCCTTCTAATATAGTATTCAATCCAGCGACCGGACAGCTCAAAATTATCGACTTTGGCATTTCCACTCAGCTAACGCGAGAAATGCCAACCCTGAAAAACCCCAACATTTTAGAAGGAACCCTCGCTTACATCTCGCCGGAACAAACTGGTAGGATGAATCGCTCTATCGATTACCGCACTGACTTTTACTCACTCGGTGTCACCTTCTACGAATTGCTGACAGGAAAACTCCCTTTTGAAACAGAAGACGCTTTAGAGCTAGTTCACTGCCACATTGCCAGACAACCAGTTTCCCCGCACGAAATCGATCCACAAATTCCCCTAATTCTCTCGCAAATTGTCAGCAAGCTGATGGCAAAAAATGCGGAAAATCGCTATCAAACTGCATTGGGTCTTAAGCAGGACTTAGAAATCTGTCTGGTTCAATTACAAGAAACCGATAGCATAGAAGAATTTGACTTGGGAACGCTGGATCTTACAGACCATTTCCTGATTCCCGAAAAGTTATACGGCAGAGAAACTGAAGTTGATAATTTATTAAAAGCCTTTGAAAGAGTTCGTAATGCTAGTGCCGAAATGATGCTAGTAGCTGGCTTTTCTGGGATTGGTAAAACCGCAGTAGTTAATGAAGTTCACAAGCCGATCGCCCGACAGCGTGGCTATTTTATCAAAGGCAAATACGACCAATTTCAACGCAATATTCCCTTTAGTGCATTTGTGCAAGCATTTCGGGAATTGATGGGGCAATTATTATCAGAAAGTGACGCTCAGTTACACAGATGGAAAACCATGATTCTCACCGCAGTAGGCGAGAGTGGGCAAGTCTTGATTGACGTAATTCCTGAATTAGAACACATCATTGGCGCTCAACCTCCTGCACTAGAATTGTCCGGGAGTGCCGCCCAAAATCGCTTCAATCTGCTGATGCAGAAATTTGTGCAAGTATTTACCACCGCCGAACATCCCTTAGTGATGTTT
The DNA here is from genome assembly GCF_036705565.1 of Microcoleus sp. AT8-B5. NCBI lineage: Bacteria > Bacillati > Cyanobacteriota > Cyanophyceae > Oscillatoriales > Microcoleaceae > Microcoleus > Microcoleus sp. AT8-B5. Next base: position 12,194 of record NZ_JAUBUY010000005.1, on the reverse strand, counting down.
CTGGACGATTTGCAGTGGGCAGATTCCGCATCTTTGAAGTTATTACAACTGTTGATGGAAGATACGGGCCATCTGTTAGTATTGGGTGCTTATCGGGATAATGAGGTATCACCGGCTCATCCGTTTATGTTGACTGTGGATGAGATTGTGAAGTCTGGGGCAGTGGTGAATACGATTACCCTGCAACCGTTGAGTTTAGCAGATCTAAATCAGTTGGTAGCAGATACGCTGATTTGCGATTTATCTTTAGCCGGGCCCCTGACAGAATTGGTTTATCAAAAAACTCAAGGAAATCCATTTTTCTCGACTCAATTCCTCAAAGCGTTGCATGAAGATGGTCAAATTATTTTTAACCCTCCTCAATCCCCCACCCCCCTTTCATCCCCCCTTACCAAGGGGGGACAGAGGGGGGTACAAGGGGGGTGGCAGTGCGATATTAATCAAGTTAAATTTGCCGACGCCTCGGATGTGGTGGAGTTTATGGCGGCGCAATTGCAAAAGTTGCCTGCCGAAACTCAGGATGCCCTCAAACTGGCGGCTTGCATTGGGGCGCAGTTTGATTTAGAGACATTGGCAATAGTCAGCGAAGAATTACCAGAACAAACGGAATCAACGCTGTGGAAAGCCTTGCAAGAAGGACTCATTTTAGTGCTTTCAGAAGGCTATAACTTCATTCAAGCAGATGCTCAATCCCTGAATCAGTCTGTTGCTAATCCCACTTATAAGTTTCTGCACGATCGCGTCCAGCAAGCGGCTTATTCATTGATTCCCGACGAGCAAAAACAAGCCACTCATCTGAAAATAGGACAGTTAGTGCTACAAAGTTCTTCTGAGATAGAAATCGAAGAAAAAATATTTGATATTGTGGGGCATTTAAATCAAGGAATTGAGTTAATCAATCAATTAAGTGAACGCTCAGCCTTAGCCCAGCTAAACTTAGAAGCTGGACGTAAGGCTAGAAATTCTACCGCCTACGCTGCGGCAAATATCTATCTACAAACGGGAATTGAGTTACTGACAGCAAACTGCTGGCAAAGTCAATATGAATTGGCGCTAAATCTTTATGTTGCTGCTGCTGAAATTGCCTATTTGAATGGTGACTTTGATGGTATGGAACAGATGGCAGCACTGGTTTTGCAAGAAGCTCAAACAATTTTAGATCGAGTTAAAATTTACGAAATTAAAATTGCCGCTCAGACAGCTCAGAGCAAGGTGTTAGAAACGATCGCAGTAGCAAGAGAGGCACTCTTACAATTGGGGATTGAACTCCCTGCCGAACCTGATGAAGCCAAGATTGGCAAAGCGCTACAAGCCCTTGCGGCTCTCCTCGGCGGCAGAAAGATTGAGGAATTGGTTGATCTACCTGTGATGACAAATCCACAGACTCAGGCAGCTATGCAATTGTCTGGTATGTTGTTTCCACCCATTTTCCAGGGAATGCCCGGTTTGCTGCCCCTGCTGAGCTCCACGATGGTGAGTTTATCACTCTCCTTTGGAAATGCGCCCCCATCGACGGTGGGTTATGCGATGCACGGGATGGTTTTCTGTGCCTTTTTACAAGAGGTGGAAACGGGCTATGGCTTTGGGCAATTGGCACTTTCATTGCTGGATAGGTTGAATGTACCCGAATTAAAGTCCACAGTTCTACTTTTGTTTGGTGGCTGGATTCAGCATCGCCAAGAATCTCTTTTGGCAACGATACCGACGCTGAAAGAGGGCTATAGGTTTGGTATGGAAACCGGCGACTTTGTAGATGCTGGCTACAACATATATATTTGCTTTTATACTCATTTATTCGCTGGTGTAGAACTAGACACTTGGGAACAAGAAATAGCAGGTTACAGGGCTGTCATGGCGCAGTTGAAACAATATTCTGCTCAGATTTATTTGGATATGATTCAGCAGACGGTGCAAAACTTGAGGGACACCCATACTCGGCCGGATTTGTTAATAGGCTCTGCCTACGATGAAACGGTGATGATTCCCAAGCACTATCAGGATAATGAATTTACGGCGATCGCCTGTGCCTGCATCTTCAAACTGCTGCTTGCTTACTGCTATGGCAATTATACGGCTGCCCTAGACCATATTTCCCAAGTCAAACAGTATTTGATGGGAGTATCTGGATCGGCTTTTGTTCCCATTTTTCATTTTTATGCTGCCCTGACGCACCTGGCACTTTTTCCCACACAGCCAGCAATTGAGCAAACTGAAATTCTTGGCTTAGTGGAAACCCATCAAAGCACGCTGCAACAGTGGGCGCAAAATGCTCCGATGAATTATCTGCATAAATGGTATTTAGTGGAAGCAGAACGCTATCGAGTTTTGGGCAATAAAGCTGAGGCGATTGAAATGTACGATCGCGCAATTTCGGGAGCCAAAGAAAACAAATATGTTAATGACGAAGCCCTGGCCAACGAACTAGCAGCCAAATTCTACTCGGAATGGGGCAAAACAAAAGTTGCTCAAGCCTACATATTTGAGGCGTATTATTGTTATGTTGAATGGGGAGCCACTGCTAAGGTAACGGATTTAGAAACGCGATATCCTCACTTATTCGCGGTAACTCAACCGGGAAGGAAAAACACTCAAACTACCGTAGCAATGACAACGACTGGTTCGGGAAATCACCTAGATATTGCCGCAGTCATGAAGGCTTCTCAGGCGATTTCTGGAGAAATTATGCTAGATAAGCTACTGTCTAGCTTGATGAAAATTTTGATGGAAAATGCAGGGGCGCAACGAGGCTATCTAATTTTGTTAAGCCAGGGACAACTGTTCATTGAAGCTGAAGGAACCATCAATGACGAACTCGTCACTGTGTTGCAGTCAATCCCCGTTGAAACCTGTCAAGAACTTTCTTCCGCAATTGTCAATTATGTGAGTCGCACTCAAGAAAGCGTGGTACTAGATGATGCTGCGCGATCGGGACAATTTACCAACGACGCCCACATCCGAAAGCATCAGCCCAAATCAATTTTATGTGTGCCACTGATTAACCAATCTCAAATCATTAGTATTGTTTACTTAGAAAATAATCTGACAGCGGGAGCTTTTACCCCTGAAAGAGTGGAACTATTAAAAGTATTATCTGGACAAGCAGCTATCTCGATTCAAAATTCTAAGCTTTATACAGAAGTACGCGAAAATGAAAGCAGGCTGGCTCAACTCAACAAAGCTTATGAGCGATTTATTCCCCATCAATTCCTCCAGTTTTTAAAGAAATCAAGCATTATTGATGTGGAATTGGGCGACCAAGTGCAGTTAGAAATGTCGGTGTTGTTTTCCGACATTCGCGACTTCACCACGCTTTCGGAAACTATGACGCCGGAGGATAATTTCAAATTTATAAATTCTTATCTTTCTCGCATGGAACCAGTCATTAATGAAAATCACGGGTTTATCGACAAATATATTGGCGATGCGATTATGGCGCTGTTTAGTGGCGAGGCGGATAATGCGGTGAAAGCGGGAATTGCTATGCTGCACCGTCTCGCTGAATACACTCAAAACCGCGCTAATTCGGGCTATGCGCCGATTCAGATTGGGATTGGGATTAATACGGGTTCTTTGATGCTGGGAACTGTGGGAGGACCAAATCGCATGGACGGGACGGTCATCAGCGATGCGGTGAATTTAGCTTCTCGTGTGGAAAGTTTGACAAAAAATTATGGGGTGTCGCTGTTAATTACGCAGCCCACTTATGGGCGCCTGAAAAATCCTTCCCAGTACGCAATCCGCACTCTCGATACGGTAAAAGTCAAGGGAAAATCTGAAGCTGTGACGATTTATGAGGTGTTTGATGCAGATTCACCAGAAATTAAACAGGCGAAGTTAGCTACGCTGGAATTGTTTGCAGAAGCTAGGGCACTTTACTCGGAAGGGAAGTTATTTGAAGCGGCGCGGCTGTTTTCCGAGTGTTGGCGTCAGAATCCGGGCGATCGCGTTGCTAAAATTTACTGGGAACGCTGTGAGTCTGCATTGTTGACTCGCACAAAAATCAAAGACAGGCTACACAATTTACATTAAGCGGTTGCTATACCTGAAAATTACACCAAAAGTGCGATCGACTGTTGAGACACTCTACAAACTAGGCGATCGCGATCGGGGCTACCACAAAGTATTTGCAGGGTGCTACCGGAAAAACTAAACATTTGTTACAAAAACAAAAATTTTTCGTTTCTAACGCGCTATTGTATACAGAAAGCTGGTGCGTTTTGAGTTAGCTTTAATTTTTAGCAAAAAAAACCAATATGCTCTCGATTCCAGGCGTTGCCGTCCAGACACTTCTCTATGAAAGCGCCAACTCTCTGGTTTACCGGGCCATTCGGGAAGCAGATAAAGAGCCAATTATCCTCAAACTCCTCAAAGAAAGCTACCCCACACCTCAAGAATTGGTGCGCTACCGCACCGAATACCGCATCACCCAAGAGTTGAAAGAGGCGGGAGTCGTGCGAGTCTATGACTTGCAAAAATACCAAAATAGCCTCGTGATGTTTGTTGAGGACTTTGGCGGGGAATCCTTGACAATTTGGATGCAGCAGCGATCCTTTACTCTTGAAGAATTTTTACAAATTGCGATCGCCACAACTGAAATTTTAGGGCAAATTCACAGCGCCAACATCATCCACAAAGATATTAATCCCTCAAATATTGTTTACAACCCGGAAACAGAACAATTAAAAATTATTGATTTTGGCATATCCACTCAGCTAACGCGAGAAACGCCCACCCTGAAAAACCCCAACATTTTAGAAGGCACATTAGCGTATATTTCACCAGAACAAACGGGGAGAATGAATCGCACTCTCGATTACCGTACTGACTTTTACTCCCTCGGTGTCACCTTCTACGAATTGTTGACAGGAAAACTACCTTTCGAGACTGAAGATACTTTAGAACTTGTTCACTGCCACATTGCTAGACAGCCAGTTCCTCCGCACGAAATAGAGCCAAAAATTCCCCTAATTGTGTCTCAACTTGTCAGTAAACTGATGGCGAAGAACGCAGAAAACCGCTATCAAACAGCCGGGGGGCTAAAGCATGATTTAGAAATGTGTCTGCTTCAATTACAACAAACCGATAGCATAGAAGAATTTGACTTGGGAAAGCGAGATATTACAGACCGTTTCCTGATACCCGAAAAGTTATACGGCCGGGAAAGTGAAGTTGATAATCTATTAGCTGCTTTTGAACGGATTGCATCAAGACGATCGCCCCAGCCCCCCTTAATAAATGGGGCTTCATGTGACTCCGTTAGTAGGGGCGGTGCCCCCGTGCCCGCCCAGGGCGGGGGGGGATCGCATTTATCCGGCAGTGAAATGATGCTAGTAGCTGGATTTTCTGGGATTGGTAAAACCGCAGTAGTGAACGAAGTTCACAAGCCGATCGCCCGACAGCGTGGCTATTTTATCAAAGGCAAATACGACCAATTTCAACGAAATATTCCCTTTAGTGCATTTGTGCAAGCATTTCGGGAATTGATGGGGCAATTATTATCAGAAAGTGACGCTCAGTTACACAGATGGAAAACCATGATTCTCACCGCAGTAGGCGAGAGTGGGCAAGTCTTGATTGACGTAATTCCTGAATTAGAACACATCATTGGCGCTCAAAGTCCTGCACTAGAATTGTCCGGGAGTGCCGCCCAAAATCGCTTCAATCTGCTGATGCAGAAATTTGTGCAAGTATTTACCACCGCCGAACATCCCTTAGTGATATTTTTAGATGATTTGCAGTGGGCGGATTCGGCATCCCTGAAGTTGCTACAACTGTTAATGGAGGATAGGGGGCATCTGTTAGTATTGGGTGCTTATCGGGATAATGAGGTATCACCGACTCATCCGTTTATGTTGACTGTGGATGAGATTGTGAAGTCTGGGGCAGTGGTGAATACGATTACCCTGCAACCGTTGAGTTTAGCAGATCTCAATCAGTTGGTAGCAGATACGCTGATTTGCGATTTATCTTTGGCCGGGCCCTTGACAGAATTGGTTTATCAAAAAACCCAAGGTAATCCCTTTTTCTCGACTCAATTCCTCAAGTCGCTGTATGAAGATGGTCAAATTATCTTTGACCCCCCTGTGTCCCCCCTTACTAAGGGGGGAAGTAAAGGGGGGTGGCAGTGCGATATTGCTCAAGCTAGACTTACCCACGCCTCGGATGTGGTGGAGTTTATGGCGGCGCAATTGCAGAAGTTGCCGAAAGAAACTCAGAATGTTCTCAAGTTGGCGGCTTGCATTGGGGCACAGTTTGATTTAGAGACATTGGCAATAGTCAGCGAAGAATTACCCGAAGAAACGGAATCAGCACTCTGGAAAGCCTTGCAAGAAGGACTTATTATACTGATCAAAGAAGGCTATAACTTCCTTCAAACAGATGCTCAATCCCCTACTGAGTCTGTGGCTAACCCAATTTATAAGTTCCTGCACGATCGCGTCCAGCAAGCAGCTTATTCCCTAATACCCGAAAACAAAAAAAAAGCTACTCATCTCAAAATTGGACAGTTACTCCTACACAAATATTCGGACATAGAAAGAGAAGAAAAACTCTTTGATATTGTGGGGCATTTAAATCAAGGAATTGAGTTAATCAATCAATTAAGCGAACGAGAAGCCTTAGCCCTACTCAACTTAGAAGCGGGAGGTAAGGCCAGAAATTCTACCGCCTACGCAGCCGCAATGGTCTATCTGCAAACAGGGATTGATCTACTAACAGCCAACTGCTGGCTTCTTCAGTATGAATTGACCCTGAATCTCTATGTTGCTGCTACCGAAGCTGCCTATTTGAATGCTGACTTTGAGGGTATGGAACAGATGGCAGCATTGGTATTGCAAGAAGCTAAGACGATTTTAGACAAAATTAAAATTTACGAAATTCAAATCGCTACTCATGCAGCCCAGGGCAAGATGTTGGAGGCGATCGCAGTGGGTAGAGATGCACTCTTGCAATTAGGAGTTGAACTGCCTCCCGAACCTGACGAAGCTTTGATTAACAAAGCTCTACAAACCCTTGCCAGTCAACTCCAGGGAAGAAGGGTAGAAGAATTGATTAACCTGCCTGTGATGACCGATCTTCATACTCAGGCAACTATGCAACTGTTAGGAATATTAATTTCACCCATTTACCAGGGACTGCCAGAATTACTACCACTGCTTAGCTCGACAATGGTGAGTTTATCGCTCTCTTTTGGAAATGCACCGGCATCAAGCGAGGGGTATGGAATTCACGGTATAGTGTTGTGTAGTTTTTTGAAACAAGTAGAAACTGGCTATGCCTTTGGCAAATTAGCACTCTCATTGCTCGAACACTTTAATATTCAGGAATTCAAGCCCGTCATTTTAGTTCTGTTTGGGGCCATGATTCAGCATCATCAGGAAGCTATGAGAGCAGCGATATCAACACTGAAAGAGGGCTATACGGCTAGCATAGAAACTGGCGATTTTCTACACGCTGGCAACAACCTAGGTTTTTACTTTCATACCAACTTTTTCAGTGGGGTAGAACTGGATACCTGGGAACCCGAAATAGCAGCTTACAGTGCTGTCATGGCGCAGGTAAAGCAATATTCTGCTCAGGTTTATTTAGATATGACGCAGCAGATGGTGTTGAACTTGAGGGAAGACGGGATTCTGTCGGATTGCTTAATCGGCTCTGCCTACGATGAAACGGTGATGATTCCTAAACACCATGAGGTTAATGAATTCACGGCGATCGCTACTGCCTACATCTACAAACTGCTGCTTGCTTACTGCTATGGCAATTACACGGCTGCGATCGATTACATTGCTCAAGCCAAACAGTATTTAATGGCAGTATCGGGATTAGTTCTTGTTCCCATTTTCCATTTCTATGCAGCTCTGACACACTTGGCACTCTTCCCCACACAGCCAGCAATTGAGCAAACAGAAATTCTTGGCTTAGTAGAAATTGATCGAACCACCCTCGAAGAGTGGGCGCAAAATGCTCCGATGAATTATCTGCATAAATGGTATTTAGTTGAGGCAGAACGGCAACGGGTGTTGGGTAATAAAGCTGAGGCGATTGAAATGTACGATCGCGCCATCTTCCTCGCTAAAGAAAATCAATTTCTCAACGAAGAAGCCCTTGCCAACGAACTCGCAGCCAAATTTTACCTAGAATGGGATAAAGAAAAATTGGCTCAACTCTACATGATTGAGGCGTATTATTGTTATATCCAATGGGGATCTACTGCTAAAATAAAAGATTTAGAAAGGCGATACTCCCCCTTATTAAAACCTATTCAGGTGGGAACAAAAAACACTAAAGCTAGCGCAAAAGTTACGACCACTGGTTTGGCTACTAACTTAGATATAACCACAGTAATGAAAGCAGCAACCGCAATTTCAGGTGAAATTTTGCTGGATAAACTACTGTCTAACTTGATGAAAATTTTGATTGAGAATGCGGGGGCGCAAAGAGGATATCTCATTTTATCAAACCAGGCAAAGCTATTAGTTGAAGCTGAAGGATCCATAAACTCCGAACTCGTCACCGTGTTGCAGTCAATCCCCGTTGAAACCTGTCAAGAACTTTCCTCCGCAATTGTCAATTATGTGAGTCGTACTCAAGAAAGCGTGGTACTTGATGATGCTGTCCGAGAGGGACAATTTACCAACGACCCCTACATCCGAAAAAATCAGCCCAAATCAATTTTATGCGTGCCGCTGATTAACCAATCTCAAATTATTAGTATTGTTTACCTAGAAAATAACCTAACAGCCGGAGCTTTTACCCCTGAAAGAGTCGAACTATTAAAACTGTTATCGGGACAAGCGGCTATCTCGATTCAAAATTCTCAACTCTATACAGAAATCCGCGAAAGTGAAAACAGGCTGACTCAATTTTTAGAAGCAATTCCAGTCGGGGTGTCAGTGCTGGATGCTTCTGGCAAACCTTACTATAATAATCGTGTTGCTATTCAATTATTAGGTAAAGGAGTTATTCCTAACGTCACCAGCGAACAAATATCCGAGGTTTATCAAGTGTATAAAGCTGGTACAGATCGGGAATATTCCTCTGCTGAATTGCCGATTGTGCGGGCGTTGAGGGGCGAAAGTGCCACCGCTGAGGATATGGAAATCCACCAAGGCAACAAGATTATTCCGATCGAGGCTTGGGGTACTCCCATCTATGATGAAAAGGACAATATTTCTTATGCAATTGTAGCCTTTCAAGATATCACGGATCGCAAAAAAGCGGAAACAGAGCGAATCAGATTTACCGCTGAACTGTTTCTACTCAACAAAGCTTATGAGCGCTTCGTTCCCAATCAATTCCTCCAGTTTTTAGAGAAATCAAGCATTATTGATGTGGAATTGGGCGACCAAGTGCAGTTAGAAATGTCGGTGTTGTTTTCCGACATTCGCGACTTCACCACGCTTTCGGAAACTATGACGCCGGAGGATAATTTCAAATTTATAAATTCTTATCTTTCTCGCATGGAACCAGTCATTAATGAAAATCACGGGTTTATCGACAAATATATTGGCGATGCGATTATGGCGCTGTTTAGCGGCGAGGCGGATAATGCGGTGAAAGCGGGAATTGCTATGCTGCACCGCCTCGCTGAATACAATGAATACTGCGCTAACGCTGGCTGTGCGACGATTCAGATTGGGATTGGGATTAATACGGGTTCTTTGATGCTGGGAACTGTGGGAGGACCAAATCGCATGGACGGGACGGTCATCAGCGATGCGGTGAATTTAGCTTCTCGTGTGGAAAGTTTGACAAAAAATTATGGGGTGGCGCTGTTAATTACGCAGCCCACTTATGGGCGCCTGAAAAATCCTTCCCAGTACGCAATCCGCACTCTCGATACGGTAAAAGTCAAGGGAAAATCTGAAGCTGTGACGATTTATGAGGTGTTTGATGCAGATTCACCAGAAATTAAACAGGCGAAGTTAGCTACGCTGGAATTGTTTGCAGAAGCTAGGGCACTTTACTCGGAAGGGAAGTTCTTTGAAGCGGCGCGGCTTTTTGAAGAGTGTTGGCGTCAGAATCAGGGCGATCGCGTTGCTAAAATTTACTGGGAACGCTGTGAGTCTGCATTGTTGACTCGCACAAAAATCAAAGACAGGCTACACAATTTACATTAGACCTATTGCAAAATAATTTTATGTCATAGTCAAAAGTTTTACCCCTTTTCTATGGCTGGGTGCAATCTTAGCTCAACGCACTGCTCATTAGCCGATTCATTCCACCTATCACCTAAATTCGACTCAACCTTTAAGCCGTCGGTACGGGCAGGCTAGACACAAAAAACCCCACAAAGAAGCATTATGGAGTCCTAGTTATTTTGCTGTTTCTGCTGGAGGTGCGTAAGAAAGAAGTTTTGAAGGAGTATATCAGAAATCAAGAAAAGCCGGCCACAGAAGAAGGGGCTTGCATCCCATTTTTTTGGTCAGTCCTTTCCTATTTAGTTTTTATTTTGCCTGCATTTTTTGCCGAATCTGCTCTCCGCGCCTAGCAGCAACTTGTGGCCAAGTCAACTCCAAAGCTCGCTGGCGGGCGGCGGCTCCCATTTTAGCGCGCAAATCAGGAGAATTAGATAGTTGGCGCAGTCCCTCCACCCAGGCGTCAGTATCGTAGGGAGGAAGAATTATGCCGTCAATGCCATCACGCACAACACCGCCTCCTCCCATCGGTGAAGCCAGAATAGGCAAACCATGACCCATCGCTTCATAGATGACGAGTGGGCTACCTTCCTCGAGACTGGGTAAGGCAAAAAAGTCAGCTTGGCGATAGGCAGAACTGTAGTCCAAAGCATAATCAAAGTGAACTACATCAGAACGTTCCAGCAAATGGCTGCAAGTTTGAGCGATCGCCGGTTCGAGTCTGCCAAAAATAGTCAGCTTTCCCTTAATCCCAGCTCGCTCCCAAGCCTGCAACAGTAGGTGAACCCCTTTGCGGACGCAGGCAAAGCCTAGGAAAAGGACGTTAACTTCCTCTGAAGGCGGTTTTTGGAATTGATAATTGGGGAAACGCTCTGGCGACCAACCTTCAGTGGTTAACAGCAGTTTTTCTTCAGGAACTCCGGCGTCTTGAAACGATTTTACTACTGCCGGACTGGGACAAAACAGGAAGTCAACTAGCTTGAGTTTTTGCTCTTCGTTCTTAATTGTTTCTGGGGTAATTGTGTGTTGAGGTTGCAATTCCAAGCGAGAGTAAGCATCGTCAAGGATACTCTTAGCTTGCCTTTGACAAGTATTAACTCGCTCCAAAAAAATCGGCTTACTCTGCTTGTTAACGCTCTTTACAGTATCTACTGAGAGACCGGGCCACAAGTAGGCAACATCAAAATTTTTGATATCTTTGAGAAAACGCTTCTCTGCCTTAATTTTGGGAGCACTATGGCTGCTGTAATACAGTTTTTTCAGCAATGACGGAATTGCTTCAACTATATTTGAGTAGCGACAGGAGCTATCGCAACTCGGGACAACCATGCGAGCCTTCAGCTCAGGGTTTTGCCATTGTTTGCACACTGAAAAAAATACGTGGCTGATGGCTCGGTCATTGCAATGGATTGGGAATAAAGCACTCAGTTTTAACATGGGATTCATCTTGAGTTAAGTAAAGTTTTTTTACTTGTTTCTAAACACGGATATAGAATAATCCGGCTCGGTTTAGAGACCAGTCTCGTTTGATTGAAAAGTAGATTCGGCAGTCTGACAGTGGTTGTATGCTGATAAGATAACATTTAAGTGAATTCACTGACAAGACCCTGAACCAAAAATTATGTAATTTTACTGTAAAGAATGAAACAGGAGCATCCAAAACGCACTAATAATTTTTCCCATATGTTTGGCGTCCTACTAAATAGGGTTTTCCAAGCGTTTTAGATAACGTGGTGATTTAAATGGCTGCTACACATACTCTCATCCCGGCTCTTACGCACTAAGATAACCGACCGGGTATTAAGCCGGATTTGCTAAGTAATACCACATATAAAAACAGAATACGGAGAACCTCAACTTCGCGCCTAGTTGTCGGGACTCTAAAAGCGATCGGATTTTATGTTTAATTAAAGCGAGCTCCCAATCATTACCCAATACGCTTGGGTTAAGGAATGAGAATTAAATAACTTCCACAAGATTGTGGGATGGGCGTCCCGCCCGTCATGAGTGGACGGGCGGGACGCCCATCCCACAATAACAATTAAAATTGTAAGT